>CAYWTX010000329.1:0-28653 GCA_964461295.1 uncultured Planctomycetaceae bacterium
AGACTGGCGACCGATACCATGTAAGCGTCTCCTGGGTGGGGTGTTTGGGCTTCTACCAATCCCCATCCTACCCCATTCCAGGAGACCCCGAAACCGCCCGCCGCTCACGGGGTTCCAGGATTATCTTGGACAAGAGTGGGGCCGAACGAAGGGGATCCCCGGTACTTCACCTCAACGGGGATCACGTACTTGGGGCTGCGAACGATGATGTCAACTTCCCGGTCGCTTGCGGCGTCGCGCCAGTAGAGGATCTCGGGCACATCCCTGTAGTAATACGCGTACAGATGACGAAGAACGGTTGTCTCCACCACCTTTCCCATCTCTTCGGGTTTCTGGAGGATTTCCTCGCCCCGCAACAGAACCGCGTTCCTCAGCGCCGCGTCGACTAGATACACTTTGTGCCGAGCCTTCAAGGCCTTCTTGCCCCCACTTTCCCAAGGCTTCAGCCGGTAGATCAGGTATGCTTGCTCAAGCAACTCCAAATGGTTGGTCACCGTGATGGGCGAGACTTCCAGGGCATCCGCGCATGTCTTGGCGGCGATGACGCCGCCGCTGTGGATGCACAGGTACGTGAAGAGGTTCTCCAAGTGCGACACTGTCCTGACGCCGAACAGTGCCGTCATGTCTCGCTTCAGGACCCGCTCCACCACATCCTCGCGCAGGAGCTTCTGGCAAAACTGGATGTCCCGGTGTTTGGCGGTTTCCGGGAACCCGCCCACGAGAAGATACCGCTGGAAGAGGGGCATCAGGCTGCCCATCCGCGTCGCAAGGTCGGCCCTGCCGCCATGGTCCATCTCGAACAGGTCCATCGGTCGTAGGTTCCGGGGAACGGAGGAGGTGTCCTCGCCTCGGATCTGGAGAAACTCGTAGAAGGACAACGTGGGGATGGGCACTGAAATCCACCGGCCGACGCCGCTGTCGCTCAATCGGTGTCGGTGAACAACGCTGGCTGATCCCGTGGCCAGGATTCGATACCACGGCGCATGGTCGATCAACTGCTTCAGCTCCAGGTCCCAGTCTCTCTGGTACTGCACCTCATCCAGCAACAGATAGACCTTCTGTTTCTCCGGGTATATGTTGCTGTGATAGACCCTCAGGACTTCCGGGAGTTGGAGAAGCTTGAGTATCGGGTGATCCAAACTCAAGTAAAGGACTTGTTTGGGGTCGCACCCGTCGGCAAGCAATCCCTGCACCGTCTGCTCCAGGATGGTGGTCTTACCGACCCTGCGAGGTCCCGAAAGGATAACGGCCCGACGGAGGGCTTCATCCTTCAGGTGCTTCATGCAGATGCGATACGCCAACCTTCGGAAGTCAGGCACGGCCATAGACTTGCCCGTCCACCACGGGTTGAACCCGTGCAGGATGGACAGGACCTCGCCGGTGTCGATGAAGTCGCGTGTAGGCATAAAGACTTCAGTCTCTCCGTTCTATTATCGACTATCGCGTGCGAAGTCTATGGTATACTATAGACATTCGCCAGGCAAGATGATAGTAGCTCTGGAAAGAGTGAAACTCACGCCTCGCAGCAGCAACAGCAGCAATCGGTGTCCCAGACGGCGCGAGCGGCCTTGGCGAAGCGGGCGAGGATGTCGGGAATGCTCATCCATTCCACGCCCTTGAGGTAGGTCCGCATCTTGTTGCGGAAGGGCTTGTACCAGTGCTCCGGGACGCCGTCGATCCCCACGCACGCGCCGACGATGCTCCCGGCCGTTGCGGCCGTGCAGTCGTTGTCGTAGCCCATGGCGACGGTGTTGCCCAACACCGCGGTCACGTCGCGGCCGCCGAGGGCCAGGCCGAAGATCGTCAGGCAGGCGTTGTTGTTGGTGTGGACGCTGTGCATGCCGGGGAATCGCTCGTCGACGAGCTTTCGCCCGTGCTGCCAGTCCTTGAGCTTGCCGGCCTGCTTGAGGGCCCACGTCACGTCGGCAGTCAGCCGGCAGGAGCGCGGGATCTCGCTCAGGGCGATGCGGCAGGCGTCCAGCGGGTCGTCGCAGGCGAACGCGGCCGCGATGGCGGCGGCGAAGTACATCTCGCCGTAGATGCCGTTGTAGCGGTGCGAGAGCCAGGCGTCGCGGTAGGCGAGTTCGGCGGCCTTTTCCGGCCAGCCGGGGGCGGCGTAGCCCCACGGGTCGGAGCGGATGTCGGCGCCGATCCACTCCATGTAGGGGTTGCCCTTTTCGCCCGCCTTGGAGGCGGGCACGCCGGCCTTGAGGTTCTCCAGTGCGACGTGCTCGGCCGTGCAGGCCATCGGCAGGTACTTCAGCCAAGCCTCGCCGACGTCGGCGGTGGTGAAATCGGGGCCGTGCTCCTCAAGGATGAGCAGGCCCAGCACGGTGTAGACGACGTCGTCGTCGACGGGGACGTGGGTCATCTTCTGGCGGAGGTAGTCCTCGCAGCGAGACACGTCGTAGCGCTTGTCCCATGGGCTGCCGATGAACGTCCAGTAGTCGGTTGGCGGGTAGGCCATCTTGCAGTGCCCGGCCAGGGCCTGCATGCGATGGGGCTGCCAGCCCTCGACGATGGCGCCGAGGGTGCATCCGGCCGCGCGGGCAAGGAAGGCGCCCTTGACGCGGCGGCGGTACTCGCGGGCGTCGAAGGAGCACCAGAGCTGCCGCGGCCCGTTGGGCCTCTCGGCAAGGATCTCCGGCAGCGGGTTGGGTTCGTTGTCGGCGATGGCGCGGGAGGGCCCGGCCCTCCGCATCTCGGCCGTGAGGGCGGCGATTCGCCGGCGGAGGGCGTTGATCGCGGGCCGGACCTTCGCGCCCTGCTCGTGGCGGACGTCGGCCCATTCCAGGAGGCGGCTGAGGTCTTTCTTGAGGTCGTCGAAGTAGGGCATGGCTTTACCTTTCTTGGGTAGCGGGGATCATACCCGCGCGGACACGGAACGCCAAGCGGCGGCTTGGTCGATGCAAGCCGCGGACAAAGCAGGTTCTGTATGGCGGGCCGAGGCCGGCCGAAAACGACGGCACGTTCGCGCACCGCGTCGGTTAGAGGTGGTATGTCAGCCAGAAGCAATGCGCATTGGATGGCGGCGTCCCTGGTGGGTTCCCTGCTGTGCTTGTCTTGCCTCGCCGCCCAGAGAGGGCCGAGCCCGGCCACGAACCCGGGGGTCGCCGCGCCCGCCTCGGCGCCGGCGAGTTCGGGGGTGAACGGACCTGACGACACGGTTGCCAAGGCCGCTCGGCTTCGCCTGGCCATTGAGGACCTCATCGCGACCTTCGGCGACCGCTACGCGCGGGGGCGCGAGTACCTCCGACGGCTCAACGCCCTGGTGGAGGGCCGCGGCCAGGAATCGCTCGACGAACTGCGCGACCAAGCCCTGCTGGACAACCCGCTGCTCGATGACATCCAGGGACTGTTGGTCCTGGTGGGAGCGGGAGGTTCCGACGGCGGCACGATGAGTGTCAGTGCCCACATCGGTAAGGCCATCGGCCTTGTCTCGCCGGTCCGTCCCGGAAAATCAGAGACCGCGCCAGGAATGAAGATCCTGTATGAATCGAAGTTGGGGCCGGAGGAGGTCGCCAAGTACAAGTGCAAGTGGGACGCCTCCAAAGGTTCCGTCGGGTTCATCAATCTGCACTACGACGCCAGGAAATTCCTCTTCAGCGCGGCGGCAAGAAACGGATACCAGATCTTCGAGATGAACGTGGACGGCAGCGGTTTGCGGCAGGTGTCCTCGGACGAGCATCCGTACGTGGACAACTTCGATCCTGTTTACATGCCGGACGGGCGGATTGTCTTCCTCTCCACCCGCATGTTCCAAGGGGTGCCGTGCCTGGGCGGAGAACCGCATGTCGCCAACCTGTTCTCGATGAAGGCCGACGGCAGCGACGTGCGCCAACTCACGTTCGAACAGGACGAAGACTGGGACCCCGCCGTCATGAACGACGGCCGGGTGATGTATGTTCGCTGGGAGTACGCCGACACGCCGCACCATCATACCCGGCTGATCTTCACCATGAACCCGGACGGAACAAACCAAAGAGCTCTGATGAAGAGCAACTCCTATTGGCCCAACGCGATCTTCTACCCAAGGCCGATCCCCAATCATGCCACCCGGTTCGTCGGCGTCATCTCGGGCCATCACGGCGGCGGCCGTTCCGGTCCCATGTACGTCTTCGATCCGGGCATGGCGAACGAGGCGTCGAGCGCGGTGGTCCAGCGTATTCCGCCCGATCCGAACGAACTGCACAAGTCGCCGCGGTGGCTGGAGGAATCATCCTATGATGGTCCTCCCCGCATGTCCTGCCCAAAGTATAGCCATCCCCACCCGCTCGCCGATGCCGAGGGGCGCGGGGCCGGCAAGTACTTCCTGGCGGGAGGGGCCGTGGTGGACGTGTTCGGCAACAGCGTCGGCCTGGCGGGCGGAGGCGCCGAGGTGGTCCCGATCCAGGTCCGACCGCGCCCGCCGATCATCCCCGACCGGACGGATCGCACACGCAAGGACGCCCTGGTCTACCTGGCGGATATCCATCGGGGCGGCGGGCTCGAGGGCGTGCCGCGCGGCACGGTCAAGAAGTTGCGCGTGTTCGAGTATAGCTTCGGGTACCGCGATACCAAGTCCGCCGGCGAAGCGGGCAAGGGCTGGTCTGGTCCGTGGGAGCCGCATCGAATCTGGGGCACCGTACCGGTGGAAGCAGATGGTTCGGCCCATTTCCTCGTTCCGGCGATGACGCCGCTGGCCCTTCAGCCGCTGGATGCCGAAGGCAAAGCCCTGCAGGTCATGCGGAGCTGGTTTGTGGCCCAGCCGGGCGAGAGTATTTCCTGTGTTGGCTGTCACGAGCGACCCAAAGACGTTTCGTCGGGCACAATGGTAGGCGCGGCATTCCGCCGTCCTCCGAACCCGATCGAGCCCTGGTACGGCCCCCCGCGCGGCTTCGGCTTCCACCGCGAGGTCCAACCGGTGCTCAACAAGCACTGCGCCGGCTGTCACACGGGCGCGAATGTCCCCAAGGGTGTCAGAAAGCCCAACCTGGTATCCGAGTCACTGAGGGTTTCGACGGCCAAGAATGGCCGCACCGCCATAAACCCCAGTGACTCCTTCACGAACCTGCTTCCGTACATCCATCGTCCGTCGTCGGAGAGCGACTACGTCATGCATCCGGCCGCCGAATTCGACGCGGACGCCAGCCCGCTGATCCAGATGCTGCGCAGCGGCCACGGCGGCGTGAAACTCGACGCCGAGAGCTGGGACCGCCTGGTCACGTGGATCGACCTGAACGCGCCGGCATTCGGCACTTGGCGGGAGGGCTGGAGCATCCCCGCGCCCCAAGGCGGCGAGGAAGACTTCAGTGAGCTGCGGAGGAAGATGCGCAGGCTCTATGCCGGCATCGATGACGATCCTGAGTCCGTGCCGTCGTCCCCGGTGGACCTGGGGCCGCCCGTTAAGCACCAGTCGCCGCCGGCGGCGCCGGTCCCCGACTGCCCGGGCTGGCCGTTCGACCCCAACGCCGCCGCGAAGATGCAGCAGACGGCCGGCGCAAGGACTTCCAGGCGCGTCGTGCTCGTGGCCGGCGAAACCGCCCGCGATGTGGTCCTCGACATGGCCCTGATCCCGGCGGGCGAGTTTATGATGGGCGCCAATGAAGGCAGGCCCGACGAGCGGCCCATGGCCCGGGTGAAGATCGACCGGCCGTTCTGGATGGGCACCTTTGAGATCACCAACCAACAATACAACCTCTTCGATCGACAACACGACAGCCGCTACCACAATCAACCTAGTTGCCACCTGGGCGGACGGGGCTGGCCCATGAATCATCCGTTGCAGCCGGTCGTGCGGGTCTCCTGGCAACAGGCGGCCGCGTTCTGCCGCTGGCTGTCGGAGAAGACAGGAGAGAAGTTCCGTCTTCCCACCGAGGCGCAGTGGGAATGGGCCTGCCGGGCCGGGTCCGACAAGCCTCTCTCGTTTCGTGACGGCAAGGGCGATTACGGGGCGTGGGCCAACATGGCGAACATTGGGAGTTTCAAGACCAAAACGGGGGCCACGGTCACAATACCCGCCGGTGCGAGTGAGCCGGTGACGCTGCCGCCCGGGTTCTTCAGTTGGGCCGACCAATCGGCCGCCAGGCCGTTCTCCCTGGTCGCAGAACCGGGGTCCGGGCTCATGCAGACCGTAGGGGGAATGAACAGCAAAGGTTTTGCCATGTTTGTGAGCGCCACATGGAAGTCCATGCCGCGGTACACTCCCAATCCCTGGGGGTTGCACAACATGCACGGGAACGCGGCCGAATGGACGGCCACCGCCTATCGCCCCTATCCCTATGATGGGAAAGACGGACGCAATGAGGATGGCGGGGGCCTGCGCAGAGTGGTGCGTGGCGGTTCCTGCTTTGACCTGCCCACGCATTGCACAGCCAGTGTGCGTACATCGTTCCGCAGTTGGCAGGGCGTCCACAACGTGGGATTCCGCGTCATATGTGAAGTGGTCGACCCTGGCGAGAAAGCACGGGACCAGGAGTGACTCCTACCTGACCTGCATCGCTCCGGGCGGAGGCAAGCCATGGGGGTCCACCCGATCCGCATGAGTTCGGACGCTTCAACTTCAGCAAGATGCCGGCCGGTCCAGTGTCGCGCGGCCGCGGTTGAACCTTACTTGTGCGGCGAGTCGGCGTGATGCGATGCTGGGGCTGACCACCGAGAACCGGCTCGCCGACGGCGCAGGCAACGAGGTGGCAGTGAAGGAATCGAGCATGCCGCAAATGGGCACGACGTTGATGGCCGTCAGTATGATCTGGGCAGCCATGGTCGGCGGTTCGCCAGTGGCCGGCGCTGAGCCTGTCGCCAGCGATATTCCACTGGGTCACAAGAACTTCGTGCCCACCCCGGAGCGTCCCGTGGGCTGGCGAGGCGACTCCACGGGCCATTTTCCCGGGGCCGATCCCGTCACGGCGTGGGACATCGAGAAGGGCATCAACATCCTCTGGCGGGTGCCCACGAAGCGGTTCTCCAATGGCATGCCGGTGGTCGTGGGCCAGAAGCTCTTCGTGAACATGGAGCCGCGCGTCCTGCTCTGCATGGACAAGATGACCGGCAAGCTGCTCTGGGCGCAGGATGGGGGGAAGGAAGAACCCCTGCGCGACGCCGACGCCCTGAAGACGCTGGTGGTGAATGTTCCCGCGGAAGGCCAGCAGCCGGAACCCCCCTGGTCGCAGCGGAAGCTCAGCTACGGCCAGAACGCCGGCAATTCCATCCCCACGCCGGTGACGGACGGCAAGCACATCTGGGTCAAGAACGGCGGCGGCGCCGCGTGCTACGACCTCGATGGCGGACGCACCTGGATGGCGGACACCCACCTGGCGAACACCGACCATCCAGTAAATGTGCCCTCGCCAATACTCATCGGCGGCGTGCTGGTGTGCGAGGGGGGAATCACCGACCACTGGAAGCAGAACAGCCAGAACAAGATCGCCGATGGCGTCATTCCCCCGAACCCGATCAAGAACTTCAAACACTGGCTCGTCGGACTGGATGCCGCCACCGGCAAGGTGCTCTGGGATCTGGGGCCGCTCAACGCCGGCGGCTACGGCGGACCGCCCACACCCATGGCGCTGAAGCTCACCGACAAGAAGGAGACCGCGACCTTCGTTCTCACCGCGGAGGGCCACCTTGTGCGGCCGACGGACGGCAAACTAATCAAGCCCTACGTGGGTGGTCGGGCCGCATTTGCCTCGCCCTATCAGTTCGGGCAGTGTGCCATCTTCACGCACGGTTACATCTCGTCGGTGCAGTTCACCCTCGGCGGCCCCGGGGAGGCGGACACCGAGCCCGTCTTCAACACGAAATGCCGGTCCGGCATGGGTGGATCGGTCGTGCACGATGGACTGGTCTACGCGATCAGTTGCGCGAAGGAGGGGCTGTATATCAGCGTCGTGGACGCGACCACGGGGAAGCTGCTTCCCGGCCTGATGCTGCCGGCTGAGCTTTCCGATAAGGGTGCGGACTGGCCGTCCTGTGCCGCCGCCGGGAAGTACCTCTTCATGCTCACGGATCACCGCGTCTTCGTGCTGGAACCGGGCGCCACGCCGAAACTCGTGGCAGTGAACGCGGTCGAACGCACGTATTCCGGCCCCGTGTTCGACGGCGAGCGAATGTACCTGCGCACACACGATTCCGTCCTGTGCATCGCCCGCAAAGGCGCCGAAGGCACGCGGTATGAACAGGACGCACGCGAGCGAGCACGCGTAGCCGCAACGACACAGAAGTCCCAGTGATGAAACCGCAGCGCCCGACAGCCGGGAGAACGCACAGAATGACCGGACACCGTACCGCCTTCCTCGGAGTAACTCTCCTGCTGCTGTCAACGGCAGTTGCCTGCGCGGACGGGCCGTCCCTGCCCGGGGACGGACTCGCCGGTCGGATCGCCTATCGCCGCGACGGATCGGGTGTGTTCGCCGACGCCAGGCCCGTTGCGAACTGGGATACTGCCGCCGGGAGGAACGTCCTCTGGAAGATCGACTTCCCCGACTGGGGCCACAGCCTGCCCATCGTCGTGGGCGACAAGCTCTTCATCACCACCGAGCCGCAGTGGCTCTACTGCGTCGACGCCGCAACGGGGCGCGTCCTCTGGAAACAGGAGAGCAACGTCTTCGATCTCGTGCCCGGCGAGGAGGGACAAAAGCTCAAGGAGGCCTGGCGGATCAACTGGGACACTCGCCTGAAGATGGCACCGCTTAATGACAAGGTCAAGGCCATCGGGAAGCAACTGGCCGCCGCCGACGGCGACGCGAAGCTCAAGGCTGAACTGGACAAACTGAACGCCGAACTGAAACCCATCCAGGACGAGCACGGCCGCACGTGGCTGATCCTGAACCACGGGTACTCGAAGTTCCGCGGGGCGATGTGGGGCGAACTGCTGGGCTTCACCACGGCCGCCCCCGTCAGCGACGGGAAGTTCGTCTACGTCAAGCACGGCACGGGGGTGGTCGCGTGCTACGACCTGGCCGGCAAGCGCCAGTGGATGACCAAGTTCGAGTTCGACCCGCAAGCGACGAACTGCTGCTCGCCGCTGTTGGCCGGCGGCCGGGTGGTGATCCATCGCAAGAAGTCCACCGCCAAGTCGGGAGTGCGAGGCGGGACGTACACGCTCTGCGGCCTGGACCCACGCAGCGGCGACGTGGCCTGGGAGACAGCCCCGCTGGCTGTCCCGGATTGGGGTTCGGGCACGTCGCTGGCGCTTCGCATTGGCGGGGCGGACGTGATCGTGACGGCCGGCGGCGATGCCGTCGGCGCCTCCGACGGGAAGGTGCTGGCCCGTCGCATGTTCGGCCCAACCGTTGCCAGCGCCAGCGGCCCCATCGCCGCCGGCGACGTGGTCATCATGACCGACGACAGCGATGGCGGGAAGACCGACCGCGCTCTGCGGGCGGTGCGTCTGGCGGCCGGCGAGAGCGGCGCGATCAAGGTCGAGCCGTTGTGGACGCGAGCGGTCTCGAACTTGCCTGCGGAAGCCGCCCAAGTCGATGAAACAGGCAGCGCCCCCTCTGCCGGTGCTCCGACAACAGCCGCCGCGGAACCGCCCACCGCAAGCAGGCCGGCGGCCACAAGCCAACCGGCGACCATTGCCGATACTCGCGCGGCCATCTTCTCCACTCCGGTCTGTCACAAGGGCCGCGTCTATGCCGTTGAAGAGCGGGGCTTGCTCCTGGTGGTTGACGCGGGCACCGGCAACATCATCGAGGCGACCAACTTCTTCCCGCCCGAACTGCGCAAGTCCAAAGTGGTGGTCTGGGCTCCGCTGACAATCGCGGGCAACTACTTGTTCATCGTCGAACTCGACGGCCGGGTCCTGGTGCTCGAATTGGAGCCGAAGTTGCGCCTCCAGGCCGTGACCAGCGTGCCGCGCCGCGCCGAAAGCGCCCCGTTCTTCGTCGGCGGGCGGATGTACCTGCGAACGCAGTGGTCGCTGTTCTGCATCGGATCGTGAGTAGGGGTTCACGGACGCGCATCGTTGCCGAACCGGAGGTCAATTGGTGAACAAGACAAGCGAATGGTTCTACGGTCACATGCGGCAGGTCCACATGGACTTCCACATGCCGGAGTTCCCGGCAAGGGCGGTCAGTAGCTTCGATGCCAAGCGATTTGTCGAGCACCTGCTTCACGGGAAGGTGAACCTGGTCGCGCTGTTCGCCAAGTGCCACTTTGGGAACTCGTTCTACAACACCCGGGTGGGGCACAAGCACGCCGGGTTGCCGAACGACTTTCTCATGGAGGCGGCCGAGGAGTGCCGTCGCCACGGGATCGCGACGTTGGCATATTACTCTCTTTGCGCCGACCGGCGGGCCTACGACCGGTGCCCGCACTGGCGGAAGATCCGCCCGGACGGCACGTGCGAGCCCTTGCACGGGCCCTGGGGAAGCGTGTGCACCAATACCTCCTACCGCGAGGAGTTGGCGTTGCCGCAGTTGGAGGAGATTGCCCGCGGCTACCCGGTGGACGGCTTCTGGATTGACATCCCGATCCCAGGGCGGTGTTTCTGTCCGCGCTGCAAGGAGAAGTTCCGCGTCTTCCGCGGCAAGGATCTGGATGAGACCGTGCCCCATGACGAGCAACTGGCGTTTCAGTACGCCTGTGCGGCCGGGTTCCTCAAGGAACTGCGGGGGATCGTCAACCGCACGAATCCCGAGTTGAGGATCGGCGCCAACAGCGCCGGCTCGCTGCCGGAACCGCGGTCGTTCGCCGACGTCTGCGACTTCGGCTGTTGGGAAAGCCAGCCGGGGTCCAACTACCTTTCGCACAGTTACGCGGCCCGGTACGTGCGAACGCTGTCCATGCCGATGCAGGTGATGTCCGTCCGCTTCTACCAGGGCTGGGGCGACTTGACGCTCAAGCCCGAGGCGCAGATGACCACGGAGTTCGCCGCGATGATCGGCAACGGGTGCGTCGCGACCGCCGGCGATCAGGTCAACGTGGACGGCACGCTTCAGCCGGCCGTCTACACCATGTTCCGCCGCGCGTTTGGCTTCGTCGAGGAACGCGAGAGCATCCTGCGTGGGGCGAAGTCGGTGAAGCACGCGGCCCTGGTGGCCCCGGCCTACGATCGCGATGCCTCCGTGTGGCGGGCGACGTGGCACCCCGCCATGCGGGGCGCGCACAAGGCGTTGCTGGAAAGGCACGTGCAGTTCGACATCCTCAGTTCGGTCGACGAAGACCAGTTCGCCCAGTACCGCTTGGCGGTTCTGCCCGAGCCGTGCGACTACCACCCGGCGTTCTTCGACCGGCTGCGGGAGTGGGTGCGGGCGGGCGGCGCTCTGGTCGCGGTCGGCGCATCCACGCTCCGCGACGGCAAGTTCCACCTGGAGGACGTCCTGGGCGTCGAGTATCTGGAGCCGCTGGTCTTCCCGCTCTGCCACTTCCGGCCCGAGCCCGTGCTCGCGCCACTCATGGACGACCTGCCGCTCCAGTGTCGCGGCCGCGCACAGAAGGTTCTAGCCGCGTCGGCCACGCCGATCGCGAGCCTGTACTACCCCGAGAGCGAGCCGGCGGCCGACCGGTCGTTCCGCCACGAGGAGTGCCCGCCGCCGTCGGACGTGCCCTCGGCCCATCCGTTTGCCACTATCAACCAGTTCGGCAAAGGCAAGGCCGTCTACATCAGCGGCCCGGTATTCGCCGTCTACTGGCAGCGCAACCACCATTGGTTGGCGCAGTTCGTGGAGGCCGTCTTCGGACTGCTCGACCCGCTGCCGCCCTATCGGGTGGACGCCTCGGGTCTGGTCGAGGCCAACCTCATGCGTTCGGCGCAGGGCGACCTCCTGCTCAACCTGATCCACTACCAGCCCGGCCACCAGGCCGACGCGGCCGCGATTCCCGCAATCGAGCGCGTCCATCCGCTTTCGAGCATCCGTTGCGAGGTGAAGGCCCCCGGCGCCGCCCGGGTGATGCTGGAGCCCGAAGGCCGCCAACTGGAGTTCGAGGCAAGAGAAGGCTATGTACGGTTCATCGTGCCCGAGTTGGAGCATCTGGCCGTCGTGAGGATCGCGTTGCCGGGGTCGTCCAGGATTGTCCGAAAGGGTCAAAGGAGCCGGAAATGAAGCGATTGTGGATCGTCGGGTCGGTTGTGAGCATGTTGGCGGCCGTCGTTCCTGCCGACCTGGGGGGGCAGACCCCTGCCCCCGCGACCTCCAAGCCCGGTGCGGCCCCGGCCGCTCCGGCGGCAGCCGCGAACGCGGCGCCGACGCGGGAGGAATCGATCCGCCTGACCCTTGCCGCCATCGACCAGGAACTCAAGGACCACGGCGGGACCTTCGAGAAGTGGGGCGCGTCGATCAAGCCGTACCGCGACCAGCTATCCAAGCTCAAGAACCCGGCGATCAAGTGGCCCTGGCCGGCGAAGCATGACTTCGCCTTCCAGGGCAGAGAGATCGACCTGGTGATGCTCGACACGTTCGACAACGAGCCGGAAGGCAAACGCCCGTTCGAGGCCATCCTGGAGGTCCACAAGAGACTCAAGGAGCAGGGGGTCGACCTGATCTACGCGCCCCTGCCCGACAAGCTGGCGATCTACCCGGATTACCTGTCGGACACTGCGCCGGCCGACAAGATGGTCACCCCGGCGGTCAAGCAGTTGATGAAGAAGCTGTTGGGCAGCGGCGTTGAGTGCGTGGACCTGTATCCGGCCTTCTACGCCCACCGCAAGGGGCATGGGGACGACAAGCCTCTTTATTACGACAAGAACAGCCACTGGCGGAACCTCGGCGCGCAACTGGCCGCCGCCGAGATCGCCCGCCCGCTCATGCGCTACGACTTCGTGCGGAAGGCCTTGGCTGAAGGGAACCGCTACTCGGTGAAACCCGACCGGCGGCAGTCGAGTTCGCCCGAAGACATCCTGGTGGTGCTGGACGCCAAGACCGGCGGACGCTATGCCGATGCCCCGGACTCGCCCATCCTCATCACCGGCGACAGCAACCTGATGATGAACATGGGCACGGTCGGCGGGCATATGCCGGCCCATGTCGGCCGGCACATCGGCCTGCCGCTGGCGTTTGGCTCCAACACCATCCCATCGCAGCACTACGGCAAGCTGGGCGGAAAGAAAGTGGTGATCTGGTCCAACATAGCCCGCATGTTGGTGGGAATGGGTTACCCGACGAAGTAGCGCGACCCGGAATGTGGCGGGCTAGAACCGTCCGAGGTCGCGTTCGGGCAGGAGCTTGCGGACGAGCACGTACCGCTGCTGGCGGTAGACGTTGAGTTCGCCGGTGATGCGGTAGAGAGGGGCCCGCAGGTAGCCCTTTGCGACGTGGGCGTCCTGCACCGCTTGCAGGAACTGCGAGGGCAGGATGCGAACGGGCGGCTCGCCGAGGGTGTTGTCCGACTCGAACCTCGCGGCCCACCAGCCGCCGCTGCCCGGGTCGGGCAGGACCCGCACGAGGCGGTCGACGATCATGGCGCCGCGGTCGGGCGCCAGCTCCTTGGTTGCCCCGGGCGCCACCGACGGCACGGGCGCCACCTTCGGCGGCGCCGTTTCCAGCAGGACCGGCTTGCCGACCTTCTCGCTCATGAGTTGGCCGAACACCGCATCGGCCGAGGGTCCGGGCTTGGCCGGGCGCGAGGCCGGGCCGGAGGCGGGCGCGGTGGCCGGGGCCGAAGCGGGCACGGGCGGCGGCGGGGGCGCGGGCGAGGCAACCTTTGGCGCGGGCGAGGGTCCCTCGTCCACCACGGTTGCCTTGCGGGGCATGAGGTAGGCGTGGTCGCGGAAGACGAACGTCTCGCCGGAGACGCGGAACCGCACGTGGATGGACTGGACGGCGTGCTGTTGCATCACCTCCAGCAACCGGCAGGGCATGACGCGGCGCGCCGGCTCGGGCGCCTTGGCGGGCTCGTTCTCGAAGGTGAGCAGGTACCACTGGGCAGCATCGTCCAGCGAGAGCCGGCAGAGACGGTCGATGACCATGCTGCCGTCGGTGGGCAGGTCGGGGCGCTGCCTGGGCGCCTCGACGCCGACGGGCGTGGAAACGGGCACGGGCGGCCGATCGAGCAGCATGCGGGCGATGGCGCCGCTTTCGTCCGAGGCGGACATGTCGAAGGCGGGACGCGACGGGCGGTTGGGATCGGGCGCTGGCTGGGCCCGCGCCGACACACAGGGGGCGCCGACCAACAGGGCCGCCCAAAGGCATGCCGCGACGGATGTCGTGCCGCTGTTCAAGATACCAGGATTGTAGCGAGCAGGGGCTGGCAGGGGAAGCCTTCGCGCGATCAGGTGTCCCATCTCAATGGAAGTGTCACTGTCACTGGTTTGTGCTGCAACTAAAGTGTCACCCCGTGCCCCCCGTCAAGGCGGCGGAGCGGAGGGAGGCGTCATCATTCGCTCACATGCCCTTCGTGAAGATCACCTTGTCGTCGCCGACGCTGTAGAAGTCCTTCACGCGCGCGGCGATGCCGTAGCCGCAGCGCAGGTAGAACTGCCGCGTCGGCTCGTACTGCTCGCGGCCGTTGGTTTCCACCACGGCCAGGCGGCCCCCGAACTGGCCGATGGACCGTTCGGAGTGGGCCATCAACGCCTTGCCGATGCCCTTGCCCTGTACCGTGCGGCACACGGCGATCCAGTAGATGTCGTAGGTGCCGACCGTGCATGGAGTGGGGCCAAAGCACACCCAGCCGACGGCGCGGCCGGAGAGTTCGGCGGTGCAGGACTGGTAGTGCCCCGAAGGTCCCTTGGCAAGGGCGTCGTCGAGGACCTCGGCGGCGATGTCGATCTCGTCGGGGCGGAACATGCCGGTGGCGAGCATGAAGTCGAGGATGGCCTGGCGGTCGGAAGCCCGACTCGGACGAATTGTCAAATGCGGAGTATTGTGCACTATTGGTCTTTCTGTCGCCCCCGCGGGGCTCCGGTGCCTGCTATGTGGTGGCCGGGGGCTTTCGCCCCCGGCCAGACCCTGACCGCCCCTCCGGGGCGAAGAGCCAAGATGGTTCTGCCGGCTGTCCTCTTGTCCGGATCATGCCCTCATCGCGTTCTCGACGCAGTTGCGGACAAAGTCCTCGCAGGCCCAGCCGGCGAAGTCGACGGCCGAGGCGAACCCGCCTTCGGGCGAGATATCGGGGTTGGGGTTCACTTCGAGCACCATCGGGCGTCCGGCCTCGTCGAGGCGGAAGTCCACGCGGGCGTAGTCGCGGCAGCCGAGAGCCTGCCAGGCCCGCAGGCTGATCTGCCGCGTCAGCCGTTCGACGCGGCGAGGCAAGGGGGCGGGGAGGATCCGGGGAGTATTGTTGTATCCGAACGTGTTCGGCAGCCACTTGGCCGCGTAGTCCACGATCCGGTGCATGCCGGGCTGGAACGTGGAGAAGTCGATCTCGGCGACGGCTAGCACCTCGGCCTGGCCGGCCCGCTCAACGACCGAGACGTTCAGTTCGCGGCCGTCGATGTACTGCTCGACGATGGCCGGCTGGGCGAATTTCTCGTGGATCTCGCGGAGGGCGCGGGCCAGGCGGGGGCCGGCGCCCGGCACGATGGACCGCTCGGCGTGGATGCCTTCGGATGCGTCGGTGAAGACGGGCTTGACGATCAGCGGCCCAGGCGGCAGGTCGGCCCGCGAGACGCGCTGGCCGGGATCGACGAGCACGGCCCGGGGCACGGGCACGCCTGCGGCCGACAGGACGGCCTTGCTCCGCCACTTGTCCAGCGACAGGGCCAGGCATTCGGTGGTGTTGCCGGTGAAACTCCGTCCCATCGCGATGCAGACGGCGGGCGCCAGGTTTGCCTCCTGCGGGCGCTGCTGGAAGCCTTCGACGAGGTTGAACACGACGGGCTCATCGCCGGCGGCGAGGGCGGCGGGCACATCCCGTAGCGTGGCGGCCGAGGCCTTCCGGCAGGTCGCGCCGAGGCGGTCGAGGGCGGCGGCGACGGCGTTGACTTCCTCCAGGACGCCGGCTTCGCTCTCGATGTAGCCGCCGGCGGCGCCGGCAGCGGCGGGCTCGTTGTAGAGGATGACGACGGAGGGGAGCCTTTCGCGCCGGGATTCCTCGCGCCGCGAGCGATCGGACCCAAAACGGGCGAGCCGCTCTCTTCCCGAGAATCGGCAATCGGCAATCGGCAATTCGCACTCTCCCTTACGCACGTTTCATCGCGCTCAGAAGGATCTCCGAGATCAGATGTCTGTAGCTCATTCCTTCCTGCGTGGCGATCATCGGCAGGTCGCTGTGCGTGGGGTGCATGCCCGGCAGCGGGTTGACCTCGATGAAGCTCGGGCGGCCGTCGGCGTCGAGGCGGATGTCGACGCGGCTGACGTCGCGGCATTCGAGGGCGATGTGTGCCCGCAGGGCGAGGTCCTCGACGGCGCTGCGGACAGGCCCGCGCCGCGGGGCCGAGTAGCGCACCAGTTTCTCGCACTTCTCCTTCATCTCGAAGGAGTAGATCGCCTTGCCGTCGTCGGGCAGGATCTCCACCTCCATCGTGCCGATCACGCGGGCGTCGGCCCCCGTGCCGAGGACGGCGGTGGTGAACTCGCGCCCGGGGAGGTACTCCTCCACCAGCACGCTCTGGCGGTACTTCGCCAGCAGCGCTCGGCATGCGGCGGGGAGCTGGTCGGGCGTGTCGATGCGGGAGGCGGCGTCGATGCCCTTGCCCGTGCCCTCGGCGATGGGCTTGACGAACAGCGGGTAGCGCAGTGCATGGCCGTCCAGTTGGGCTTCGCTGCCGACCACGAGGAACTCCGGCGTTCGCAGGCCGGAGGCCCGCACGAGCCGTTTGGCGACGGCCTTGTCCAGCGTGGCCGCGCTCACCAGCGGGTCGGAGAACGTGTACGGCACGCCGTACAGTTCGAGAATGGCGGGCACCTGGGCCTCGCGGCTGCGGCCGGCCAGGCCCTCAGCGATGTTGAACACGAGGTCCCATCGGTCGCCGGCGACGAGACGCTTGCACAACGCGCGGGCATGGCCGATGCGGTCGGTCGTGTGGCCGAGCGAGCCAATGGTCGACTCGATCGCCTCGATGGTCGATTCGCTGTCGAACTCCGCGACGTCCTCGATGCCGTAGCCTTCGGCGAGGTAGTCGGTCCGCAGATCGTATGTCAGGCCGATGGCGGCCATGGGTGCTCCACATCGATCAAGCCGCAAGGGACGCGGGCAAAGAAGAGACGTTCACAGATCACACAGATATCACAGATCAAGAGGACAAGGTTCTCCTCTTGTCTTTCCTCTGCGCAATCTGCACTACTATCCGCAACTTTCTTCGTCTCCCGCGCTGATTCTTCAATCGCAGAGGGCGCAGAGGACGCAGAGAAGGGCTCTGGAAGAAGGTCTCCGCGATCTCGGCGTTCTCTGCGATCAGCCCTTCGGTCGCGGGCAAGGCCCGCGCTGGGCAATCCACGGACCGTCTCTTCCCTGCCCCTCCGCGTCTCCGCGGCCAGCGACGTTCACTGAAACAACGGGGTCTGGATGGTCTGCACGTGCTCGTGGCTCGCGCGGGGTTGGGGGGTGCGGCCCTGCACGCTGGGGCGCACCTTCGCCTCGCGCCGGTCCTGGCGGGCCGTGTGCGCCGGCTGAATCTTCGACGCCCGCCCGCACGTCAGGTCGTGGACGGTGGGGGAGTCGATCTCGGCCGTCGCGGGCGCCACGTTGGCGTTGGGCTCCGGGTAGGACACGAGCACGCCTTCGAAGTTCCGAAGCACCGTGTGCGACGGGCTGCTGGAAACGATGTACGTGGGCAGCACGGGGATCTTGCCGCCGCCGTGGGGGGCGTCCACGACGAACGTCGGGATCGCCAGCCCGCTCAGCCGCCCGCGCAGAAACTCCATGATCTCCACGCCCCGGCTGATCGGCGTGCGGAAATGCTCCACGCCGCGGACCAGGTCGCATTGGTACAGGTAGTACGGGCGCACGCGCATCCGCACCAGCCGCCGGCAGAGGTCCATCATCAGGGCGGGGTCATCGTTGATCCCGCGCAGCAGCACGGACTGGTTGCCCATGGGCACGCCCGCGTCGACGAGCTTGCGGCAGGCTTCCCGCGCTTCGGGCGTGATCTCCGAGGGGTGGTTGAAGTGCGTGTTCAGCCACAGCGGGTGGTGCTTGCGCAGCATGGCCACCAGCGAATCGGTGATCCGCATGGGCATCGTCACGGGCACGCGCGTCCCGATACGAATGATCTCGACGCTGGGCACGGCCCGCAGGGCCGCCAGGACCCGGTCCAGCGCCTCGTCGCCCATCGTGAGCGGGTCGCCGCCGGATACGATGACGTCATGCACTTCGCCGTGGGCCGTCAGGTACGCCACGACCTGGCTCAGGCGCGAGGCGGAGATGCACGATTCCCGGTGCCCGGCGGCGCGCTTCCGCGTGCAGTGCCGGCAGTACATCGCGCACGTCGTCGTCGCGATCAGCAGGGCGCGGTCGCCGTAGCGGTGCACCAGGCCCGGCACGGGCATGTCGTGGTCTTCCTCGAGCGGGTCGTCGGCCAGGAACGGCGGATCGAACAGCTCGTGAAGCTGCGGCACGGCCATGCTGAAGACCGGGTCGGTGGGCCCCAATTCGCGAATGAGCGAAGCATAGTACGGGGTGATCGCAAGCGGAAACTTCTCGGCGGCCTGTGCCAACCCCGCTTCAGGCCGCAGGGAAGGGTAGAATTCCTGAAGCTGCTCCACGCTTCGGATTCTGTGGCGCATCTGCCACTGCCAATCGCTCCAGCGAGCGTCGTTTCTCAGCGAGGCAAGCTTGGCCGATGGCGTTACGCCGTCTGCCCGTCCGCCTCCGTCCGTGCCGGCGGACTTAGATGGAGGTTCATCACTTGAAACTGCGTCCGAGGCTTCGACCATTTCTAGCATAAACACGATTCTCCTACTTCTTGGGTTCGGCACCGGCAGGCCCCGTCGTCGTACCCGGTTGGATCGACGGGGGCGTCCCCTGGTTGGCCAGGAACGCTTCAGACGCCGCTACAAACGCCTGCCGCATCGGACCCAGACTTTTCTTGATTTCCTCGGCCGCAAGATCGATCATCGCAAACGAAAGGAAGCCGGAAACAAACCCGGCTATCGCGTACGTCAGCCTCTGCACCTTCTTGCGGTCAAGTTGCAGCACAAAGGGCGTAAGGAAGTTCTCGATCTCGGTGAGATACCGCCGGTACGGCTGTTCCAGGTCCTCGATGGCTTCGCGCTGCAACTTCAGCAGCAACCTGCCCTGGAACAACAGGACGAACGCGTCGCGGCTGGTCTGCGAGAAGTCCCAATGCACCAGCAGCAGGCGGTCGAGGGCTTCAGGCAAGTTGCGCGGGGCAGGCTTGTGGTCGGAAAGTGCCGTAAGCAGAAGAGTTACCACGTCATCCACCAAAGCCACCATCAACTCCTCCCTGCAAGAGAAGTGCCGGTAGAAAGTCCCCTTGCCCAGGTCGGCCGCTTCGGTGATCTCTTCGATCGTGGTCGCGTCGGAGCCCTTGTCGGCGAACTTGCGGAGCGCTGCGTCCAGCAACCGCTTGCGGGTGCGTGAGGTACGTCGCGCGGAGCGTGTCTTGCGTGCTTCAGATTGTTCCACTGCAATCGCCATTTCGACCAATCGTTAGGAGATTATCGTCATGTCTGACCGAGTAGTCAAGAGTGACTTTGCGGTCGCAAGAGATTTTTCTTGTCTTCTCCCCCCAAGCCGCTGAAGTGGGAGGCGATGGTACCCCCAAAGCGTAGGGGGGGAAGCGGGGGACGCCAAGATGTGGCGACGCGGAGAAGCGAGCGACGCCGAGACACAGGGACGGGCAGACTCGGGATCCCTGGCCGCTCTGGCCATCCCATCCACGGCTGGCAAGACCAGTGGGAGTCCGTAAGAGGTAACACTTCACCCCTCTGCAACGAATTGTGCGGGTGGCGGCGGGAGTTGGCCAGTCGTCAGGTAGGTCCGCAAGGCCGAATCCATCGTGGCCAACGGGTCCTGCCCACGCAACTTCAACGTTCGGTACACGCCCATCAGGACGGCTCTGAAAGGGCAGCAGAACGTTGGCCCTTATATCGCCCTTACAGGGCTGACCACCACACACCACCATTTCCCAGGGCGTTGCCCTGGGCTGTCATATCCCAGCCCTTCAGGCTGAAGAATCCGACGCCTTCTTGCCTGCTGCCTATCCGGCGGCCCGCAACCGCTACTGCCTCTTGCCGCAAGCGGGGCAGAAGCCTCCGCCGGATTCCAGGGCGGCGCCGCAGTGGCGGCACCTGGCGCCCGCGCCGATGACCACCGGCGTGCCGGCCAGGCCGGCGACCACCATCGGTTGCGGCGCGGCGCGGCGCCCGGCCGCGGCCGCCGTCACCGCCGCCACCACCTGCTCCAGCGATGTCTTCATCAGCCGCTCCATGCGGTCGGCGTGCGAATCGGCCATCTGCTTCTGGTCGGCAAGCTGTTTCTCCAACGCGGCGGCCCGCTCCCCCGAGATCGCGCCCTCGTCGCGGTACTTCTGGGTCAGCGCCCTGGCCGCCTCCGGCGAGGCCGCCGCCGCCAACGCCAGAATCTGATCCGGCGTCATGTTCTGCTGCGCACGCACCCGCTCCAGCTCGACGATCCTCTCGGCGGCCGGGCCGTCCACAATCGCCATGATCGCCCGCGACGTGCTCTTGCTCAGCGCCTCCAGCCGCGCCGCCTCACGCTTCTGCTCGCGGTCCAGCGCGTCCTGTTCAACGGCCACCGTCTCCCGCAGCAGCCGCTGGCCCAGCTCCGCCTCCGCCTTGTCCCGCGCGAACTCGTCCCACTCGACCTTCTTCTTCAGGGCGTGCTCGGCCTCCTCCTGCCGCAGCTTCTCGCCGTGCTCCAATCGGCCCATCTCCAGCCGCACCTTGCCCTGTTCGGCCTCGCCCTTTGCCGCATCCAGGCGCCGCTGAAGACCGCGCATCTGCCGTTCGTCCTGCCGCCTTTCGTCGTGCAGCAGCGCTTCCCACTGCTTGGCCCGCTCGGCGCCGTCCTGAAGCGTCTCGATCTCGATCCGCCGCAGGATGCCCTCGCGGCCGCGCTCGAACTCCAGCCTTGCCGCCAGCCGCGCCATCTCGTCGCCCCGGATGACTTCCCGGAGCCCCAGTTCGTGCTCGGTCTGGCGGATGAACTGCTCGAGGTCCTTGCCCGTCTTGAACTCGTGCATCTTGTCCGTCGAGAACGTCTCCCGCAGGCGCTGGGCCAGCCTCGTCCGCTGCTCGGTGACGTCGGCCTCGCGATCGGCAAAGCCCGCGCTCCGCTGCTTGTCGGCCAGGTCCGCCTCCCGCCGGCGAATCCTCTCGTAGGCCTCGCCGGCGAAGCTGACGAAGCGGATCTGCACCAGCTCCAGCCCCATGCGCCGCAGCGTGGGCGCCACCGCCTGGCGAAGGTCTTCCTCGATCCGCGCGCGGATGGCGGGGTCGGTGAACAGCCGCTCGGCAGGATGCCGGCCGGCAATGCCCGCCAGGAGCATCTGGACCTCGTCGGCAAGTTGCTGCTCCATCTCGGCGACCGTCAGGACGTTGCGGCCCTTGAACAGGTTGACGTACAGCGCGTCCATGTCGGCGATGCGAAAGACGAGCCGCTCCACGCTGCCGACCTCGATCTTGTCGGCCGTCCACAGGCCGCCGTTCTCCAGGTCGATCGTCACGTCGCCGGCGTCGATGAGGACCACGGATGCGTCCTGATCGATCATGAAATGGTTGAGCCGGTTGAGGAACCCGCCCATGTCATGCCGGCCGGCCGGCAGTTCGGCGCGGAACCTGCCGGCCTGGAAGAGCAGCGCTCGCGTACCGTGGTCGATCACCAGCGGCTTGGCCAGCCAACCCTTGACATCCTGGTTGTCCACCCGGACGGCGAAGTCGCCGTCGCGGCGCGACCAGCGGTCGTTGAGCAGCGTCGGCTTGGCCACCTGCGACAGGTCGGCGCCGCAACGCCAGCAGAACTTGCTCGTCCGGGCCACCTCCGCGGCGCAGGACCCGCACTGCGTGAGTCCCTTGGGCCCCACGGCCCCGCACTTGGGGCAGAACTGCGAGCCCTTGCGCACGCGATAGTCGCATTCCCGATTCACGCACCGGTTCGTGAACAATCCCATGGCATTCTCCTTTGCGGCCGCGGCTTTCCGTCGGCCAGCCGTCGGCCTGACTCACAGCCGCGACACAAGGCCGCGGACGCCTTCCGTAGATCGTCGCCCCAAGCCCGCCACGCCTCGATTGCGAAGCATCACAGCGGACGCATGGCGTGTTTGATGATCCGCACGATACCGCGCAGGATCGCCATGGCGATCAGGAACGCCACCAGGGCCGCGACGATCACCAGGGGGTACCGCCAGAACTGGCTCACGGCTTCCGACCAGTGCATGTACGCGTCGCCCTCGACCGGCCCGCTGCTCCAGACGATCTGCCCGGTTTCCACGGCCGCCAGATGCACGGAGACCTTGACGCGCCCGCGGATGCTCCACATGTTGACGGACTCATCCCAGATTCGCCCGTACAGGATCGCGCTGACGCCCTGAATCCTGCCGAACTTCTGGATCGTCGCGGCGTCCATGATGTCCTTCTGGCGAACGCCGCGCTCGATCTCCGCCACCAGCTTCTTCCACGTCTCGTCGTTCCTGGTGAACAGGCTCAGGTCGGTGCGGGTCACGGCCGTCTTCAGCAGGTTCGTGACGTACTCCTCCTTGTCGCCCTCGACAGGCAGGACGGCGACGCTGCCGGTCTTGGGGGCAAGCCGGGCCGCCCGCAGCGACTGCTCGATCTGCGCGACGGCCTTCTCCGAAGCTCGCTGGAGGGTCTCGCGCTCATTGCCCGCGGCGGGAGCGGCCAAGGCCGCCAGGACGACCGTCGCCGCCACGCCCGCGATCGTTGCACGCGTCATCATCATCGCTTCGTCTCCTTGGGTTTCCCGTTCATCGCGGCGCCTCTTGCCGCCGCCGGACCGATGGACACTCACTTCGCTCCCCCGGGCGCCGCAGCGGCCTGCCTGGCCGCCAGGCCCCGGACCTTGCCGGCCCCGATACCCGCGGCCGCCTTGCGAAGGGCATCGACGGCTTCCTTGTCGCCGCGATCGTGCAGCAACTCGTATTTCGCCGCATACGTCCTGGCATCCCAGCCTTCCAGCGAGGCATAGTGAACGCCCCTCAGTCTGGCCAGAGCAGCGCGGAATTGCTCCGCCGCCGCCAGCGAGCCCAACTCGCCCACTTCGCAATCCAGCACGACCGGCCGTGCCGCGGCGACGGCCTTGTCGGCGGCCGAGAGCAGCTTCTCGGCCAGTTCGCCCGCGGCCGCCTTGACGGCGCTGTTGGCGGCGTCCTCCTCGCGGAGGAGACGTTCGCCCCGCTTGGCGGCCGTCGTGACGGCGGCCAGTTCCAGCCGCGCCGGATCGAGGATCCGGCCCGCCAGCGAGGCGTCGAACGAGTAGAAGTTCCCGAACTTCTCGTTGAGCTTGGCCGCGCCGCTGGTGTGCACGAAGAAGCTCGCCTCGCCCGCGACCACCCGGTAACCGGCCTTCTGCAACGCCTCGGCCAGCACCCGGCTTGCGGCGGCGGTCTTCGCCGACCCGCCCGACAACTCCAGCGTTTCCTCGCAGAGGATCCGCACGAGACGCAGCTTGTCGGCCGCTTCCTTCGCGACCGCGGCCTTCTGGACGGCTCCCAGCGTCGGCACGGGCACGACCGGGTTCATCCGCGCGGCTACCTTGACCAGCCCGCCGGCCTCGACGCAATCCGTCACGGTCACGCCCGCTCTGCCGAACTTGCCGGCCGCGGCCTCGAAAACCTTCCGGACATCCGGCGTGCCATGGGGCACGAAGGCCGTGAAGATGGCTACCCCCACCTTGCACGACACCAGTGTGGCCGCCAGGACCGATTCCTGCCCCTTCATGTGGTCGCGAAGGGCGGCCGCATCCGCTTCGCTGGGGACGTCCGACACCGTCAACTCGACGCGGATGGGCGCCGGCGGATTCACCCGGCCCTCCACGCGGATGGGCTTCGCGGTCGCCGTATAGGACGTCACCTCTATGCCCCGCGGGGAATGCTTCTCCAGCCCCGCCGTCAGCGAGGGGCGGAAATCCCGGGAACCGGGGGCATACGCGATCGTGAAGCTGCCCTTCCCGCCGCTGAAGGCGCCAAGCTTGACCGACTGCACGCCGGGCAGTTTGCCGAGGTAGTCGCACAGGGCGTCGGCGGCCCTCACGTCGGCAAGATCGACCACCGTCAACGCCACGAGGATGGGTTGCGGCCGAGGCGGCGCCACAACCGGGGGCGGGGGCGGAACCGCTTCGGGCGGCTTGACCACGGGCGGCGGCGGCGGGGGCGGAACCGCTTCAGGCGGTTTGACCACGGGCGGCGGCGGCGGGGGCGGAACCGCTTCAGGCGGTTTGACCACGGGCGGCGGCGGCGGGGGCGGAACCGCTTCGGGCGGCTTGACCACGGGCGGCGGCGGCGGGGGCGGAACCGCTTCAGGCGGCTTGACCACGGGCGGCGGCGGCGGGGGCAAGGCGGGCGCGCTCACGCCCGCCAGGACTCGGGCCGTTCGCCCGTCCACGAAGTACTTCTTGACGCTCGCGCCGCACTTGCCCAGGTTCCGGGCGAAGTACTCGTGCTGGGGGACATCGCCCCCCCTGGCGGCGATCAGGTACTCAGCCCGCCCGGTTGCCTCGTCCCAGCCTTGCAGTGCAACGCTGTCCGGCTGGAACTGTCGCGACAGGTCGGCGTGCAGCGAACTCGCCTGCTGCCGGGCGGCCACGCCGTCCACGGCGACCTCGGCCTTCCAGCCGCAACCGGCCAGGGCGCCCGCCGCCGCTACCATGAATGCCGCCTTCCACAGCGACCCTATCGGCTTCATCGCCTGGTCTCCTTCTCCAGATTTCCAGAGCGTTCGTTCTTCTGCCTGCCGGTGCATCTCGCGCGTCACGGCGCCCTGCCGCACGCACGCGGAATCATGCGTTCGCCTGCTGCCATTGGCGATACCGCGCCGCCTGTTCGTCGTTGGCCTGGGGCACTGTGGCGGCCAACTCGAAATCGCCGATCGTCAGCGGGCGCACGCGAAGCCGGTAGCCCTCCACCGCACGTCGCCCCGCGTCCACATGCCGCAGCAGGTCGGGGTTCTGCTCCATCACCATCCGCTGCACGGCCGCTTCGCAGAGCTGCGCAATCCGCCGCCCCGAATGACCGTCCGTGCGCTTGACCAGTTCCTCCGCGCCGCCGCTCAGGGAGTAGCCCTTCCGGCCGATGGCGATCTCCAGTATGCCGCGCCGCACTTCGGCATCGGGCAGCGGCACGTACACGCGGCGGTCGAACCGCGAAAGAATGGCCGCGTCCAGCAGCCAGGGCAGGTTCGTCGCCGCCAGCGTGAGGATGAACGTGTCGCGCCCCTTCTCCGCCAGGCCGTCCAACTCCGCCAGCAGTGTGGCCAGCAGCCGACGTTCCGGCCCGCCGCTGTCGGCTGAGTCGCGACTGGCCGACAGGGCGTCGAACTCGTCGAAGAATACCACCGCCGGCGCGTGGCGCCGGGCTGCCGAATACAAGGCCTCCACCAGCTTCGTCGATTCGCCGAAGTACTTGCTCAGCATGTTGGACGTCTTGACGTTGAAGAACGTCGCCTCCAACTCATTGCTGGCCGCCGCGGCCAGGAGCGTCTTGCCCGTGCCCGGCTGGCCGAACAGCAGGATGTTCCTGCCGCCGGCCAGGCGGACTCCCTCGGGCCGCTCGGCCAGGGCGAAACCGTAGGACAGGCGAATCTGGTCCTTGACCTCGCCCAGTCCGGCCACGTCCACCCACGTGATGGACGTCTTCTCAATCAGGGCTTCGGCGGCGGAGGCGTATTCGTCGCCGGCGTCATCGCCTTCCACGGCCGGGGCAGGCTTCGCCGGCTCGACGGCGGGGGCCAGGCGCAGCGACTCGGCTTCGCGGCGGTACTGTGCGGCCAGCTTCATGCGGCGCTGCTTCTCCGCCGGCGTGACCGCATAGGAGGCGTATCGCTCGGCCAGGGCGGCGCAGCCCTCGTAGGCCTCGGCGGCCGCGGCCGGCCTGCTTTCCTGGCGGAGCCCCTTCGCACGCTCCAGCCCGCGCTGTAGCGAGTCGTGCACGCTCTTGCTGAGGTCGATCCCCATGCGTCCTTCCTTCCGAGGCGAGCGAACCGTCCGCGCCGGCAGGCAAACATCACACCGGCTCGGGCGCCTCGCCTTCCTTGTCGCTCTTGGCCAGGATCTGGTCGACCTTCTTCATTCCCGTTTCGGCGGCGGCGGGGTTCTCGACTTCCGCGCTGCGCGCTTCCTGCATCGCCGCCACGATGGCCATGGTGTCCTCGTCCTCCACGCCGGCCAGGTCCACCCCATCCGGCGACTCCATGGTCTTGAGGATCTGGGCGAACCGCTCCATCTGGAACTGCCCCTCGACCGTCGCCTGCTCGACGTACTTCTGGAGCTCGTCCAGATCCATCCTGCTGACGACGCTGCTGACGCCCAGCTCCTTGACCAGCGACTCGTTCTCCTTGATGGCCGACAGGCCCGACAGGATGCGCACTTGCCGCGAGATCATCGCGAGCTGGCGGTCCTTGCCCTTGCCCCCGGCGTCCAACTCCTTGATCTTGCGGGCGATGGCGATCTGCTGCCGTTGCGAAGTCTCGTCCTTGCCCTTGACGAAAAGCTGCTGCTTCCGCTTCTCCAGGTCGTCCACTTCCCGTCCCACCCGCTGCTCGACCTGCTCCAGGCGCAGCCGCTCCTTGCGGAGCTCGTCGATCGTGATCTTCTGGAGGCTCTTCTTGCCCGACAGCATGCCCATCAGCTTGCCCAGCAATTCCATGAGGCGCTCCTTCTTTCGCTGTCCGCCACTGTCGGCGGACTACCGCTTCGATGCCACCAGCCCGATCTCCGGCAGGTCATCCACGATGAACTCGCCGGTCCTGGCCATCTCCCCGAACGCCGCGCGCATCCAGGCCTCGTGCGCCGCCGCCTTCCGCCCCGCCGCCGCCAGCGAGATGCTGTCCTTGCTCACCAACTCCTCCCGCACCGACGAAATGCACTGGCGCACCTTCTCGGCGAAGGCCGCGGGATCCAGGATCGGCAGGAATGCCGCCAGACGCTCGTCGCTCTCGTCCCGCCAACTGCGCCCGGTGTGCAAATCCACCAACGCCGCCGCCAGACGCCGGTCCCGAAAATGCCTCACGCAGGCCGCGTCGGCCACTACCGCGCCGGCGCCGGCCGTCCATCCGGTGGGCGAACCCACCAGCGACACGCGGAAGCAGTTGGCGTGCTTCGCCTCGTCCGCCATTGCGTTCAGCAGCGACAACAGCTCACACTCCGTCACCGGTTCGGCGTCGAAGCCCGCCGCCGCGATCGCGTCCACGCGACAGACGAACCGGCCCTCGATCACCAGGCACGCCTTTGGACGCCCCCATCCACCCGCCCGCAGCGTGAACCGGCTGACGGCGCCGCACGGCAGGGGGCCGCCAGCCCGCGAAGCCGCCTCGACTTCGTGCTTCACCCGCGCCTTGCGCAGCACCAACTCAAGGTTCGACAGCGGCTCGGGCAGACGTTCCACCTGCTCCAGCCGCTGCGCGAAGCTCCTGAGGAACGTGTCCTCCGCCACCTTGACGTCTTGGCGGCATACCACCGCCCGCCCCTCCGCGCGAAGGCGGGCCACTACCTGCTCGACCGGCTCCAGCCCCGGCGGCGCCGCCGCCGAAGCCCTTGCCGCCTCGCCGGCCGCCTGCTTCTCCCCTGCCCCCGCCGGGCCGCAAACCGATGCCGCCGCCGGTTCGAGGGGCTTCCCCTCAGACCCTTTGCCCGACTCCTCGGCTTCCTCGTCGGGCGCCGGCGGCGCGGTCACGCACTCGTGGATCTTCTTGATCGTCCAGCACGCCTGGCAGATGGGCTTGCCCGTCGCCTGGCAGAGACCCCCGATCGACAGCTCGCTGAGGATTCGCGCTCCGCACGCTCCGCACCGCAGCCCGCCGATGGCCGCCTCGCCTTGGACCTGCGAAACCATCAGCCGCTTCTGCCCCTCGAAGTACCCTTCCAGGTCTTCCTCGCGGATGCGATAGACCCGGCCTATCCGCCCAGCCGGCAACTCCCCGCTCCGCACGAGGCGGTAGAGCGTCTTGTATTCCACGCCCAATTTCCTCGCCGCGTCCTCGAGTGTCAGATAGGCGCCCATCTCCCGTCCCTTCGATTTGCCGTGCGTCCCACTTTGCGTCTAGCGGGTACATTCTCTTGCCGAAGCTTACCCCCGTCAACACTTTTGTTTACTTTTCTTACCTCTCAGTTCCTTCATTGACGACTCCGGCCACCTTCGCCCCGTTCGCGTGGCCGCCCCCATAGGGGCTCGGCCGCTTCGCGCTCGCGGTCCCCTCCCGGTCGTCCTCGTCGTCGTCGGCTGTTTCCCCTCCCTCCCGCCCACCCCGCCATCGCCCTCCCGGCGCGAGAAAGATGCGCCTAAAGGCGCATCTTTCCCGGCAAACGCGCCCCAACCCGTACCCCTCCGGCCGGAGTTCCCCTCGAAAAGTGGGCGTGTACGCACCTGTCGGCCGCGCCGCCGATGCGATACCGGCGC
The DNA here is from genome assembly GCA_964461295.1 of uncultured Planctomycetaceae bacterium. Classification (GTDB taxonomy): domain Bacteria; phylum Planctomycetota; class Phycisphaerae; order SM23-33; family SM23-33; genus CAYWTX01. Next base: position 28,412 of record CAYWTX010000329.1, read on the forward strand.
CAGGCGCAGGCGGCTACCCCGGGCGGCCAACGTAAACTGGTATAGATTGGGTTCAGTATCCGTCCTTGGATTCCTGGGAAGTGGTAGGCCCGGCGGGCCGGCATCGGGTAGCCCCGTCCGTAAGGGCGGGGATTGCGAGCAAAGCGAACCGAAGAGGCCCGGCGGGCCGACAGAGCACGCCCGTCGACGGTGGACAAGCCGGCACCTGTGCCGGCCCTCCGGGCCTTGACCGTTTCCTGGCT
>CAYWTX010000330.1:0-4156 GCA_964461295.1 uncultured Planctomycetaceae bacterium
TATTGCATCGGCGGCGGGGGCGGCGGCGGGGGCGGCGGCGGAGGAGGAGGAGGGGCGCCCTGTCCGCCTTCGCCCCCCTGGGCGTTGGGTCCGGCGAATCCGCCGCCGTGGCGCCGCCTGCGGCGCCTGCGCTTGTGCCGGCTGCCTTGGCCCGGTTCGCCGGGCCCTCGCTGCTGGGCGTCGCCCTGCGCCGCCGCGCCGTCGGAGGGCGCGAAGTTTGAGCGGCCGTCGCCCTGTTCGTGGCCGACCGATTCTCCGGGAACAGTTCCGGCGCCGCCCTGGGTGCCCTGCGGCTGGGAAGCTCTGCCTTGGGGCTGGCCGGGGGCGCCGCCCTGGGTGCCGAACGCGGGGCCCGGTCCGGCGGCGCCGCCTTGTCCGCGCCCGCGCCGCTTTCGGCGGCGGCGGCGCCGTTCGCCCGGCATGGGCGGGCCCATCGCGTCGCCGGCCTGCCCTTGGCCGCGATCGCCGCCATCGGGGGCTTCGCCATCGGGGGCTTCGGGTTCGCGGCTCACGCCGCCGGCGGGCGTCGGGCCCGCATACGCCGCTTCGCCTTCGGCGGCGCCACCGCCCGAGCCGACGGTTGCGCCGTCCTCGACCGCGTCGATCGCGTCGGCTTCGCCCGCGGTGATGGGCGGGACTTCGCCTTCGTCGTCGGGTGCGGCATCGGCGGCCGCGCCGACAGGCACTTCACCGACGGCGTCGTCGTGGGCTTCGCCGGGCGTGCCCGCGGGCGCCGCCTCGGGCTGTTCGAACAGCTTCCGCCGCGGCAGGGACGACCGCATCGGGCGTTCCGGGCGCTCGGGCCTCGGCGCCGGCAGGGGCGGCGCCTCCACGTTCCGCTCGAGAATCTCCTCGTTGGCGACAATTTCGTACGTGCCGTCCACGAGTTGCAGCCGCACAAGCTGCGTGAGAATCTGCCCCTCGACCACGCGGGCGACGAGCTTCTCCGTCCGCACCCAGATGTTCTTCTTCGGCAGTTTGCGTTTCAGTTCCTCGTAGGTGAGGTCCTCGTATCGCAGGCAGCACATGAGCCGCCAGCAGCGGCCGGAAATCTTCGACGGGTCCAGCGTGGCCTTCTGGGTCTTGGCCATCCGCATGGAGACGGGCTTGAGGTCCTTGATGTACTGCCGGCAGCAGACGACCTGCCCGCAGCGTTCGAGGTCGGCGACGAGGCGGGCCTCATCGCGGGCGCCCACCTGGCGCATCTCGATGCGCGTGTGGTACTGCGTGGCCAACTGGCGCACCAGGTCGCGGAAGTCCACGCGCTGCTCCGAACAGAAGTAGAAGATGATCCGCTCGCCGCCCAGCAGATGCTCGACGCTCACGACCTTCATCTGCAAGCCCATGTCGCGGATGATCTGCCGGCAGAGCCGGCCCGCCTCCCTCGCCGACGTCTGGAGGTGGCGGTGGTCGATCACGTCCTGCGGGTTGGCCAGCCGCAACACCCTCCCGCCGCGGCGGATGGAGTACTCCGGGCCGTTGGCGGCCGCGAAGTCGTCGACCTGCTTGCGTCCCAGGCAGCCGGGGCATCGCTCCCGCGCGACGGGGAAGAGCACCTCGCCGATCTCGACGCCTCGCTCGGAACGGATGACCAGTTTGGCGCCGCGCGGCGGGGGCGTGTCCAGGTTGTGCTGGAACAGGCCGATCTGCATCATCGCGCCGTAGCGGACGATCACGGGCGTCCGGCCGGGGCCTTCGCCGTCGCCGCCTTCGGGGACCTCGCCTGGGGCGGCCTCGCCGGCCGGGGCGGGCGGGCCCCCTTGCTGCTGGGCCTCGGCGGCGCCGCACGGGCAGCCGGCGCAGGCGGCGCGCAGGCCAGGGGGCATCTCGGGCGAATCCTCGCCGGTGAACCGGGGGGTATCCTCCGGCTCGAACGCGAAGGGCGACTCCCCGGCATCGCCATCGGCTTGCGTGTCAGGCGGGACTTGCTTGGCGCGGGGAGCATCCCTGAAGGGCGCACGCCCTCCGGAAGAGGGTTGATTCGACATCCATGGCTCCGACATCGCCGCGGCGGCCCGCGGCGCACGACTGGCTTTCCATGCCCCCGGCCCGTAACCGGGGTCCAAACGCCCGCCTGGGGGCAGGCCCCCGAAGGAGCACGCCCGCGAAGGGCCAGGCCGTGACGGCGTCCACGGCCGCTCGCCACACCCGCATGAACCGGCCCGAAGGGCCGCCCCGCGGCAGCAGCAGTGCCCCGAGTATACGATCCCGCTGGGGGGAGGTAAAGACGAATCGGTTGCCCGCGAACAGAGGATTGAAACCGCGGACGTTCTGGGGTAGTCTGAGCAACAGCAATGAAGGAAGGGACGCCGCGAGCGTCCTGGTCTTCACCCGGTGAGTGTTCCGCGGCGGGAAGCAGGAACGTTGCGGACCTCTTTTCCGCTCTGTGTCCCTTGTGCCTCCCCAGCGGGGCCCGCTGGGCCGTGGCTGACTTCAGCCGCCAGGACGAACGAATGGCCAAGAGCAACAACTCCGCCTTCGAGAACGGTTACTGCCTGCCGTTCGAGCAGCCGATCGTGCGGCTGGCGCGGCAGATCGCCGACTTGGAGGCCGAGCAGGTCAAGGCCGGGCGCGACTTCGGGGCCGAGATCCGCCAGCTCCGCACGCAGTACGTCTCGTTGCTGCGTAAGACGTACGCGAGCCTGACGGCCTGGGAGACGGTGCAGGTTGCCCGGCACCCCCAGCGTCCCATCGCCGGCGACTACATCGAACGGATCGTCAAGAACTTCATCGATCTGCACGGCGACCGGCGATTCGCGGACGACCAGGCCCTCATCTGCGGCCTGGGGCGAATCGGCACCGAGAAGGTCGCCCTCATCGCCCACCAGAAGGGGCGCGACACCAAGGACAAGATCCGATGCAACTTCGGCTGCGCGCACCCCGAGGGGTACCGCAAGGCGCTCCGCGTGATGAAGCTGGCCGAGAAGTTCCACCTGCCGGTGGTGACGCTGCTGGACACGGCCGGGGCGTACCCGGGCATCGGCTCGGAGGAGCGAGGCGTGGCGCAGGCCATTGCGGTGAACCTGCTGGAGATGAGCCGGCTGCGGACGCCGATCGTGGTGGTGGTGATCGGCGAGGGGGGCAGCGGCGGGGCGCTGGGCATCGGCGTGGGCGACCGCATCGCGATGATGGAGTTCGCGTGGTACTCGGTGATCTCGCCCGAAGGCTGCGCCGCCATCCTGTGGCGCACCGGCGAGAAGGCGTCGGAGGCGGCCTCGGCGATGCGCGTGACGGCCCGCGACCTGAAGGCCCTGGACGTCATTGACGACATCGTGCCCGAGCCGCTGGGCGGGGCGCATCGCGACCCGGCCGAGGCGGCGAACAACCTGGAGCGGCACGTCGTGCGGACGCTGCGCGAGCTGTCGCGCGTGCCGATGGACCACCTGCTCGAACATCGCTACGACCGCTGGCGGCGCATGGGCAAGCTGACCGTCCCGCCGGTCTGGGCCCCGCCGCAACCCATCCTCGCGCCGGGAGAGGCCCCCGCGCCGCAAGAGGCCTGACCGCGCGGCAGGGCAGCGGGCGGCGCCGCCGCCGGACGTGGGGCGCTTGGCTTCTTCCGGCACCTTCGGCTCAATTCGATTGTCGCGAACCGCCCCCCTCCCCCCTGCCGCGTGCCGCGTTCCACACGCCCACGATGCACGCCAGCATCACCGCCGACAAGGCCGCGTAGAACACGAAGCCCGCCCGCAGGCCGAAGCGCTCCGCAATGGCCGACATCGCCAGCGGCCCGGTCATCTCGCCGGCCGCTCCGGCCATCGAGGCCGTGCCGCACGCCGCCGCCTCGGCGCCCTTGGCGTGCCGGCCCACCAGCGACATCGTCACCGGGTAGATCGCCGAGCAGCCCAGCCCGGCGACCGCAAACGCCGCCGCCGCGGCGACGGGGCCCCCCATCGCCGTCGCGGCCACGAATCCCGCCGTCATCATCGTCCCCAGCACCAACAGCACCGCCGTCAGGCGGCTGCCGCGATACGCCACGCCGATGGCAAACCGCCCCACCAGCAGCCCCGCCCAGAACAGCGCCAACGCATACGCGCCCGTGCTCTCGCTGCTGCCCAGCACGCGAGTGTAGTACGCGCTGATCCACTTGGCCGCCCCCATCTCCGCGGCCACGTACAGCATCAGGATCAGCGAGCAGAGCACCAGCACCGGCTGG
>CAYWTX010000331.1:0-9973 GCA_964461295.1 uncultured Planctomycetaceae bacterium
GGCGCCGACGGGCGCTCTCCACAGCGCGCTCTTCGCGATCGACCATTCCAGAGGCGGCTGCGCGCCGGGGTAGCGCCCGGTCCAGTCGCCGCGAAAGCCTACCGGGCGCCGCGGCGTGGGGCGGAACTCCTCCGACCCGAAGGCGGGTTCGTCCGCGTGCGCAGCGGCGGCCGCGAGGAGAACCGCCGCCGCCATCGCCAATATGTGTCGAGCCATCGTCTGCCTTCTTCACGGACAGGGGCATGGTTGAGATCTGGGTGGCGCAGCTCTCCGAGTTGCGGCTGCCGGGGTCCACAAGTCTGGAGAGTTGTGCCACCCGGAAGCGGCACTTCCTGAAGCAAGCCCGAACCGGGTGTCTCAGTTCTATAACCGCCTCTTTGCATGCCAGGGCTGCCGCACTTGGCTCGCCCGCGTTCGGGGTTGGTGAAACCATTGAGACTTGCGGGGGTTGCCCGTGCTGGAGGATTTCCGTCGCCGGGCTGGCCGATGGCCGATGGCAGCAAGCCGATGGCAGGCTTCAGCCGCTGCATACGGCCGAGGTGCCGCGACGCCCCGCGCCGTCGGCCCCAAACGAGGTAATTCCGTCCACACGTGCCACCGATTCCGTCTAGACGGATTTGGCGATGCGCGGTAGATTGGAGTTGCAGGCAAGGCGAGGAACGGAGGCGAGGAACGGAGGCCGGCATTTTCTCGCGGAGGGCGCTTGACCCCAGGAGGCCCGCGGAGGCCCGACCAAGCGCAAAACCATTGACCCGCCGGCGCCTCGGAGGCAGCTGCGCGGGCCGCACGGAGGACGCCTGTGGATCTCCCGCAGGCATTTTCGCTTTCGGTTCGGGCGACGCAGCCGGGGAGCTGTGGGGCGGCGCTCCGCGCGGGCCACGTGCCCGCGCATCCCAAGGATGCGCCGCGCCGAGTGGAAGTCCGGCGGCGGGCGCACGTCGGACGGACATCGCCCGTGGCGCGGTACGGGGGATCGGGTCAGCCGGCCGCTTGCGGCACGGTCGCGACGGTGGACGTTCTCGTGTAGGACGGCCGCTACGTCTTCACGCTGTCGAGCATGATGACGCTGATGGGTCCGAACGTCGCGATCGGCAGGAACGCCCCGATCATCGGCGGCAGGCCGATCAGCCGGCAGGCGTAGACGAACGCGAAGTAGGTTCCGCCGATCAGCACGCTCAGGGACGCCGACGCCTTGATGTTCCGCTCGCGCGACAGGATGAACGGCAGCACCAGCAGCAGCATGACCAGGTTGTTCACCGGGTCGGCGAACCGCACGTGCCGCGCCATTTCGGCCCCGCGCCGGTCGGGAACGCGGTCCAGTTTGAGCAACTGCGTCAACTGGGCATACGACATGTAATCCAGCCACCGAGACGACTGGCGCAGCACGAGGTCCTCTTCGGTGAGGTCCGACGGCACGAACAGTTGGCCGTTCTCCAGCAGCCAGTGGGACGGGATGTCGCGTTTCGTGGCGGCGTCGCGCCCCGCGGGCACCCACGTGGCCGAATCGGCGTGGAAGACGCCCAGCAGGCGGCCTTCGCGCCCGTACACGTCCTCCGGCATGCGGAAGACGAACGCCGGGCGGTTGAGCCGCCCGGTGCGTTCCTGGAGCGCCGCGGCCGAGCCGATGACGAGCTGCGGCTGGCCGGCCTCGGCCATGGAGTGGATCGTCATGGCGTACCGTTCATCGAGGATGATCGGCAGGATCGCCACCTCCTGCCGGAGGGTTTGCGGGTGCAAGGCGACCGGCGCCTCGGACCGGCGGGTGTCGGGCTTCCGCGTTGCCCGCAGCAGCACGCTGGGCCCGATGGCCGTGAAGATCTGCCGCACCGTTGGCACGTTTTCCCAGGCGCCCGCGGCCGTGGCCGCCCGCGACATCGCCGCGGCCGTCAGGTTCCACCCCGGGAGCGGTTCGGACTTGCCGGGGAGGACGAAGGTCCAGCGGCGGGCGGTCCCGTTGGACACGGCCGTCGCCAGGCGGCGCTTGTGCTCGTCGCGGATGGTGACGATGGGCAGGCTCATCTGCCCGGTGGCGGGGTCGAATGTGGGGCTCAGCCACACCGTCCCCTGGGTGTCCGACAGCAGGTTCACCGCGAATCGCTTCATCTGCTCGGCCTGGTCGCGGGTGCGGACGAGGCGGGCGGCGTTGGGCGGGATGAGCAGTTCGCGGTCAAGGACGATCAGGCCGCCCAGGAGCACGGCGATGGTGATGATCGGGACGATCACGCGGTGCAGGCTCACGCCGCTGGCGAGCATTGCCGTCAGCTCGTTGGTGTGGTTCATGCGGGCCAGCGTGAACGAGGCGGCCACGATGATGATCACGCCGCCGAGTTCATTGAAGTACGCGAGGGATTGGTAGCTGTAGTACACCCCGATATGGTAAAGCAGGTTCACCAGGCCGTCCTGTTTCTCCAGGAACTCGTCCATGTTGAAGAACAGGTCGGCTACGATGCGCAGGGCGAGGATGGCGGCGCCCAGCACCAGGGCGCTGCCCAGGAAGCTTCGCACGAGATAGCGGTCGAGGGTCTTCATCGCCGTCCTACCGCCTTGCCAGGCGGGCGTAGATGAACAGGTTTGCCACGCCGAGCAGGATGATCCCGCCCCAGATGCACGTCAGACCCAGTTCGGGCCGAAGGTCCTGGTTCCGCACCATGCCCTTGCCCATCAGGAGCATGGTGATGACGGCGGAGGCCGGCACGGCGGAGATGGCGAAGGCGCTGATGAACTGTCCGCCGCGGAACAGCAGCCCCAGGGCGGCGCCCATGGCGACCATCAGGAAGCAACTCACGCCGTAGGCCACCCGCGAGTGCAGTTCCGCCAGCAGCGCATCCTTCAGGCGCGGAATCTGCACGTCCCGGAGATTCCGGATCTCGTTGAGGATCTGCGCGTTGCGCGTGTGCAGCTCGGGATGGCTGCACAGGTCGGCCGGGCGAAGCTTCTCCACGCGATCGCGGACGTCGGGGGGCAGGCCGATCTCGCCGCGGGCCCAATCCTGCGGGCGCAGAACCTGCCGTCCGCCGGGCACGTCCATCGACACTTCCACGTCGCCTTCCAGGCGGATCGTCGCCTGCGGCTCGTCGGACAGCCGGGACCACTCGCAAACGACCTGGCCGACCTGGGCCGACACGGTCTGGAACTCATTGCCGTCCCGCAGCACCGTGAGCACCACCGGGCGAGCGCCCATGGGCGCGTCGGCGGGCCCGCGCAGGGCGGCCGAGCCGTGCTCGTCGATCTCCACGACCGGGGCGGTCAGTTGGTACGATTCGTCGCCCTTGCCTCCGATGGCGAACTTTCGCCCGCCGCGGATGGCGGCGAGCACTTCCTGCGACAGCAAGTCGCTGCAGATGCGCTTGCGGAGGCCTTCGATCTGGCGGCCGATCTGGCCCGAGAGGACCGGGTTGTCGTACACGCGATGCAGTTCGTCCCAGCGGTAGAAGGAGGGCTTGTCCTTGATGGGGTTCTCCACGGGCATGAGGAAGCGGTTGGAGCCCAGGGAGAACGATCGGTTGGGGGCGATGCGGTCGCCCGTCTGCACGATCGACAGGTCGATGGGCTGGATGGTGAGCCGGCTGGGGCCGCCTTCGGGGGAATCGAAGTGCAGCCGGGCGCCGGTTGCGCAGGCGAGGTAAGTGTCCGCCTGCCGGGGCGGATCGGAGGCGTTCCGCTTGGTCGGCACGCGCGTGTACGCGTACAGGATGCCGTGGAGCTGGTCGTTTTCGGCATCGACGGAGTCGGCGTGAATGATGTGCCGCCGCCCCGCCACGTAGTGATCCACATACCCGTACGTGCTCAGACGGTTGTAGACCAGGCCGCGCAGGTTCGACTGTGCCAGCACGGCCATCGTTTGCAGGTTGGGCGCGATGAAATTGCTGAGCAGCAGGCTCAGCAGCGTCACGACGACGCCCAGGACCAGCGCCGGGCGCAGCAGCGCCAACGTCGAGATGCCGCTGGCCCGGCAGGCAAGTAGCTCGCGGTCCTGGCTGAATCGCCCGTAGACGAGCGTGGCGGCGAACAGGGTGGCCACGGGCAGGGTGAAGGAAAGCATGACCGGCATGGTGAACAGGAACAGGTTGAGCACCTGCCGGCCGTCCAGGCCCATCTGGCGCAACGGCTGGATGATCGCCAGCACCGTCATCAGCAGGGTGATGGCGACGAGACTAAGCAGCGTGGCCTTCAGCAGGTCGCGCGTCAGGTAACCATGAAGCGTCCTCAGCACGCTGTTTAGTACGCCTCGAAGGAGTTGCAGATTTCCTCGAATTGCTTGTCGTACTGGCCGTAGGTGGAGGGCAGGGCGGTGCAGAGGATGACGAAGCCGCGGCTTCCCTTGGCGAACAGACAGGCCAGCACCTTGGCCGTTTCGGCTGGGGGCTTGGGCAGCACGAACAGCGCCTTCACCATCTCGGTGCCGTTGATGGTCACCGTTTCCTTTTGCAGCAGCTCGAAGTCCTGGTACTGGCGCTGCATGTTGATGATCCATCCCTCGGCGTGCGACTTGGTGTCGAAGGATCCCGGGAGCTTCTCGACCCGCACCTCGATGTTCTCTCGAAACTTGTCGTCCTCGCCGTCCTTGGGGCTGACGAAGCGGACCGGCGTCTCCTTGGAGATGTTCTCCTGCTTCGTCCACGTGGGGGGCACGACCACGTTGAACAGGTAGGTCGTGTTGGAGTACCTGCCCGCCGCGGGGCCCTTCTTCTGCTTGGCCGAGCATCCGCCCACCACCATCGCCGCCAGCACAGCCATCGCCGTGGCGCAGCACACTCCTCGATTCGGTGTTCTTGTCATGGCGCAGTCCTTTCCATACCCGGAGATGGTACGGAAACGCGGCGAGGCAAACAAGAAAGCTTCCAGCTACCAGCTTCCAGCCGAAGCAGAGGTTTCTGCGCGTGCGTTGGCCGCTGGGGGCTGGAAGCTCCTTCCTACGTGTGGTAGTCGGCGTTGATCGTTACGTACTGGTGCGACAGGTCGCAGGTGAGGGCGGTGAACGCTCCGCCGCCCAGGCCCAGGCCGCATTCGACCCGCACTTCCTTGCCGGCCAGGTGCTGCCGGACCTTCTCCACGTCGAATTTTCGCCCCGTGCCGCCGCGGAAGATCGTCACGCCGCCGATGCGGATGGTGAGGCGGTCGGCGACGACCTTGGCGGCGCTCTTGCCCAGCGCGGCCGCGATGCGCCCCCAGTTGGGATCGCCGCCATGCACGGCGCACTTGAACAGCGGGCTGTTGGCGACGCTCTTGGCGGCGATCTCGGCCTCGGCGTCGTCTCGGGCGCCGCGGACGGCGATCTCGACGACCTTCGTGGCGCCCTCGCCGTCGGCGATGATCTGCCGGGCCAGCGAACCCAGTACGCTCTTCAGCGCCGAGGCGAACGCGGCGTAGTCCTTGCCGCCGCCGCGAACGACGGCGTTGCCGGCCCGGCCCGACGCAAGGCACGCCAGCGTGTCCGAGGTGGACGTGTCGGAATCGACGGTGATGGCATTGAGCGTGGCCGCGGCCGTCGCGCGAAGAGCCTTGTGCAGGGCCGCCGGGGCGATGGCGGCGTCGGTGGTGACCAGCGCGATCATGGTCGCCATCGACGGGGCGATCATTCCCGCGCCCTTCGCCACGCCGGCAACGGTGATCGTCTTGCCGCCGACGCGGGCCGTCACGACCGCCGACTTCTCCCGCGTGTCGGTGGTCATGATGCCGCGCAGGGCGGCCGCGTCGTTGTCGCGCCCGAGCCGGGCCGCGGCGCCGGCGATGCCCGCGCGAATCTTCGCCATGGGCAGGCGATGGCCGATGATGCCGGTGGAGGCCGCGAGCACCTTCCCGCTGGTCGTGCCGAGGGCCTTGGCGACCAGCGCGGCCATGGTCTCGGCGTCGCGCACGCCGCCGGGGCCCGTGCAGACGTTCGAACACCCGGAGTTGACGACGACGCCCCGGACGAGCCCGTGCCCTTTGGGCAGAACCCGGCGAATGCGGATCACCGGAGCGCCGACGATCTGGTTGCGCGTGGTGAGAACGGCCCCGGCGCAGTCCGATTCGCCGGCGAGGATCGTGAGGTCCTCAACGCCGGTGGTCTTGATCCCGCAATGCACCGCCCCGGCGAGGAAGCCCGCCGGGAGGGTGAGATGTCGATCCGCCATTGTGCATCCTTCCTTCTGGGGTACGTCGTGCCCCGTTGTGGTGATCCGGGTTGACTGGAGGACTGGTGGACTGGTGGACTGGCGGACTGGTTGATTGGTCAACATACTCAGGAACCGCCCTCAATCAGTTGGCCAGTTGACCAGTTAACCAGTCAACCAGTCCACCACTACAGCAGTCCCGTCGTCTCGCCGAGCCCGAACATGATGTTCATGTTCTGGATCGCTTGCGTGGTGGCGCCCTTCAGCAGGTTGTCCAGCGCGCCGAACAGAATCACGCGGCCTTTGGCGAACCGGGCGGCCACGTCGCAGAAGTTCGTGTGCACGGTGTACTTGGTCGCCGGCAGCGTCTCGCCGGTGCGCACGCGGACGAACGGCTTGTTCGCGTAGGCGTCCTGCAGCACCGCCGTCAGTTCTTCCGTGCTGGTTGTCCGCGTCGGCTGGGCGTAGATCGTGCACAGCATGCCGCGGTCCATCGGGCTCAGGTGCGGCTGGAAGAGCAGCTCGACGCTCTTGCCGACGACGTCGGTGAGCACCTGCTCCATCTCGGGCATGTGGCGGTGGTTGCCCACGCCGTAGGCCTCGAAGTTCTCGTTGCGGTCGGGGAAGTGGAATTTCTGGGCCGCCTTTCGCCCGGCGCCGGACACGCCGCTGACGGCGTTGACGACGATGCCTCCTGGCTCGACCAGGCCCGCCCGAAGGATGGGGGCCAGAGGCAGGATCGTGCACGTCGGGTAGCAGCCGGGGTTGGCGATCAGCCGCGCCTTGGCGATCCGGGGGGCGTACCACTCCGGCAGGCCGTACACCGCCTCCTTCAGGTGCTCGGGGTCGATGTGCGGGCAGTAGTACTTCTCGTACACGGCCTGGTCGCGGATTCGGTAGTCGGCCGACCAGTCGATGACCCGAAGGCCCGCGCTGAGCAGTTGCGGCGTGTAGGTCATGGCGACCTTGTGCGGCACGCAGAGGAATGCCACGGCCGCGCCCGTCGCGGCCACCTTCTCGGCCGAGTAGAGCTCCTGCGAGAGGCGCGTGATCTTGGTCAGGTGCGGGTAGAACTCGTCCATGGGACCGAGTTCCTCGGCCGGGCCGAACACGCCGACCAGCTCGGCTCGAGGATGCCGCGCGAGCCATCGCACGGCCTCAAACCCGGTGTACCCGCTGCCGCCGATGAGGGCGACTTTCAGCTTCGCGTGAGGTTCACACATAGTCGGTTCCCTCTCGATTCATGTCAAGGCCTGGAGACCGATCCTGGGACGAACAACGGCCCCGCCGCATCGTGTCGAGGCGCCGGGGCCGGGAGTTCCTGCCGCCTTGTTCGGTTACCGCTTGGAGAACTGGAACCGCTTGCGAGCGCCCGACTGACCAGGCTTTTTCCTTTCGACCATGCGCGCGTCACGAGTGAGGAGACCCTCGTGGCGAAGGGCGACGTCGAGGTCGGGATCGGGGACGGCCTTGAGCAAGGCGCGAGCCAGCGCGAGGGTGACGGCGCCGGCCTGGCCGGTGTAGCCGCCGCCCCGGACGTTGGCGAACACGTCCCAGCTCTTGAGCATCTTGGCGATGCGCAGGGGCAGGTAGATGTCCTCGCGGTCCTTTTCGTAGCGGAAGTATTCATCGGCGTTGCGTTTGTTGACCATGAAGCTGCCGACGCCCGGGCGAATGCGGATGCGGGCGACGGAGGTTTTCCGCCGGCCGACGCCCCAGATGAACTTGGCGCCTTCGGGCATCGCCGGGGCCGGGCGCGAGATCTCCTCGACGGGCGCGGGGGTCTTGGGGGCTTCCGGGGCCGGTGCCGGCGCGGGAAGCGAGGCTTCCTCGGCGGGCGGGGCGGCCTTGGGGGCTTCCGGCACCGACGCGGGAGGCGAGCCCTCCTCGGCGGGCGGGACGGCCTTGGGGGCCTTGGGGGCTTTGGGGGCCTTGGGGGCCTTGGCGGCCTTGGGGGCTTCCGGCGCCGGGGCGGGCGCTTCCTGCTGCGGGACGTTTTCGCTCTGCTCTGCCATGGAGGATGGTCCTGCTAAATCTCGAGGGGCTGGGGTTGTTGGGCCTGGTGCTCGTGCTTGCCGCCGGCGTAGATCTTCAGCTTCTTCATCATCTGGCGTCCAAGCTTGCTCTTGGGCATCATGCGGCGCACCGCCTCGTGGAAGACGAAATCCGGCTGGCTGGCCATCAGCACTTCCAGGGGGATGACCCTTCGCCCGCCGGGGTGCCGCGTGTACCGCTGGTAGACCTGCTGAAGCGGCTTGCGGTTGCCAGTCACCTTCATCTTCGCGGCGTTCACCACGATGACGGCGTCGCCGGTGTCCACATGCGGCGTGTAGTCAGGGCGATGCTTGCCCATGAGAATCTGGGCGACCTCGACCGCGGCGCGGCCGAGCACTTTGTCAGAAACGTCGACCAGATGCCACTTTCGTGATACCTGGCCTTTCTTGGCCATGGTTGTTTTCATCCGACGCTCACCTGTGCTTGGAGTCTACAAGGAGTCAAAGAGCCGCGTATTATGACAAATCCCAGAGGCCTGTCAATAGCCCAATCCGCAAAATGTGACATGGTTCTGGAAGCGCCGCTTCGCGGTGGCGCAAATCTCCAGCGTTGTGGATCCTTGCAGCCGCAACTCGGAGAACTGCGCCACGCGGTCCCCAACCATGCCCGGAATGTCGCGGATTCCGGGTGCCGCGGGGCCCGCCGGATGCCACGGGACAGAGCCCTACCTTTCCGGCCCCAGCGCCAGCAGGTGGCTGTGCGTCGCCAAGTACAGCATGCCGTTGGCGGCCACCGGACTCCACGCGCCGCCCGTCGGCTGGCGCCCCAGCAGCTTCTTTTCGCGCCCGGCCGCGAGAATCCAGAGCGTCGACCGCGTGGGCAGGTAGACCCTGCCGTCGGCGACGAGGGTGGATCCCCACGTCTCCTGGTTGGTCTCGAACACCCAGACGGCCCGGCCGGTGTCGGTCTCCAGGCAGTGGATGCGCCCGGCGACGTCGGCGGCGTAGACGAGCCCCTCGGCGATCGAGACGGTGCTGATGCCGCGGTCGATGCCGGTGTAGGTCCACACTCCTCCGGCAGCGGTGATGTCGCCGGCTCGCGACGCGTCGATGCAGTGCAGGGCGCCCTTCCCGCGCCCGTGGCGCGGATCGCGTCCGATCGAGACGTACACGCGCCCGTTGTGGAAGACGGGCGTGGCGACGATCTCGCTGAGGCCGACGAACTCGCCGTCGCCGCGGTTACAGCGTGCGGCGTGCCAGGCCAGCGAGTTGGCGTCGGGGGGCTGGTAGTGCTTGAGCAGGTCCTTGTCGCCCAGGCGATAGTCCAGCGGCTTGCCGCCGATCGTCAGCCTGTACCGCGGCGGATTGCAGTCGAACGACCAGGCCTTCTTCAGCACGGCCGGGGCCCACTCCCGGCTTGCCGCGGGCGCGGGCGCCGCGGGCGAATACGGCTCGAACGCGTAGCACACGCCATCGCCGCCCCCGTAGAAGATGAGCGTGCGCCCGCCCACCGTGCCCAGCGACGGCGAGGACCACTGCCCATGCAGCACCCGCTGGCCGATCCGCTCGTCGTCGCGTGCCACCAGCCGACCGGTCCGCTTGTCCAGCACGATCAGGCTCGGCGCCGTCGGCGAACACGGCAGCGCCGCCTGCGGGTAGTACTCCGGCCAGAGGTCCACGCCGTTGGATGTGCTCACGTACAGGTGATCGCCGTGCACGAGGATGCTGCAATGGAACGTGTCGGCCCACTCTTGTCCAAGATGATCCTGGAACCACGTGAGCGGCGGGCAGTTTCGGGGTCTCCTGAACGGGGCAGTGGGGGCTGGAGCCTGTCGAACCTGGCCGCCATGCTGCGGATGAACCTGCTGACGTACAGTGACTTGT
>CAYWTX010000332.1:0-4706 GCA_964461295.1 uncultured Planctomycetaceae bacterium
GACTCGCGATGCAGACTGGTCGGCCGGTGTGGGCAGTGTGGGTGTCGCTTCTGGCCGTGGGCAGCGCCCAAGGCGGCGAGGTTGATCTACTGCATTCCCAGATGCCCTGGCGGGCCTTCTTTGTCCAAGTAGCCAGCGCCCCAGCGAAGTCCGGTCCTCTTGCGCCGGCACCTTGGGCCTCACCGCCCGCGGACTGGATGAAGGTCGACTTCGACGACAGCGCCTGGGCTCGCTACCTGGACGACTTGCCGGACCTGATGGGCCAGTTGAAGGGTGGCGAAAGCGGCCAATCGACGCGGCTGCTGCTGCGGACGCATTTCGGCATTTCCGATCCGCGGCAGGCCCGCGACTTGAGGGTGGCCATCACCGGACCCGGGGGCGGCGCGGTGTTCATCAACGGCCGCGAGGTTGGTGGCGCGCCCGCAGTGGACATCCCTCCCGGCGCCCTGGTCCAAGGCCGCAACGTGCTGGCGATCGAACTTCGCCAGCCGGCCGGGTTCCGGTCAGTTCGATTGACCAGCGCGAGCGGCGGCGGGGTGATTTCCGCAGTTGAGGCCCTCAAGGGAACGCGGGTCTGGAGCGCAAGCCCTGTCGAGCCAATCTCGGATACCGTGCCGGGGGATTCCCCCGCCAAGCGGAACTGGTTTCACGGCCTGGTATGGACGCGCGGCATGCCGCTGAAGGGCGTGCCGTTCGGCAATCCGTTCGATCCGGTCCTGCCGATCCGGATGGTCGTGCCGCGCAACGGTGTTTGCAGCGGGCAGGTGGTGCTCTCTGACCCAGCGGGGCTCCGGGGCATCGCGGCGACCATCGCCGACTTCCGGGGGCCCGGCGGCGCCCGCATCCGCGCCGCGGACGTGCAGATCCGCTACGCCGTCCAGCGCGCCGGCGTGGACTACTGCGACGCGATGATGGAGGAGCCCCCGGAGAATGCGAAGACCGCGCCGGTATGGCTGGTGATTCAGGTCGGCAGGGGCCAGGCGCCGGGCTGGTACACGTCGGCGCTCAACCTCCGGGCCAACGGCAAGGCATTCTCCGTTCCCGTCCAGCTGCTGGTCGCCGGAGCCACGGTGGCGGAGGCCAAAAGGTTCGCCTGCCCCATCAGCCTCACGCAATCGCCCGAGACGCTCGCGCTGCATTACAAGGTCTCGCCCTGGTCCGACGCCCATTGGGCGCTCATGGAGAAGTCGCTGGCGCTCATGGCCCAGGTGGGCAACAAGGTGGTCCATGTGCCGGTGATTCTCGGCACATACCGCGTCGGCCGCGGCCTGACGCCCGCTGGCGTGAACCGTGGCGATTGGCGGTTCCCGCTGGTGCGATGGATTAAGACCGACCGCGGCCTTCAGCCCGAGTTCAGCCTGCTGGAGAAGTACCTTGACGCGTATCTGAAACACGGCGCCCCGCCGCAGGCACTGTGTCTGTACATCTGGGATTCGGCATACGCCAAGCAGGTCGCCGATATCTATGAAGGCCGGCGCATCCCCAGCCGTGCCCTGTCCCCCCAAGGCGAGGCGCGGGTCCAGTTGTGGGACCCCAAGACGGGCGAGGCGTCCGAGATTGCCGCACCACACTTCGACGCGGAGGGCGCCGAGACGTTCTGGAAGCCGATGTTGGAGGGCGTGCGGGCCATCGTCAAGAAACGTGGGTGGCCGGAGCACGCGATCTTGCTCGGCCTTGGTGGCGACCTGCGCCCGTCCATGCAGACCGGCGAGCTGCTGAGGGCGTGGGCACCGTACGCGCGATGGAACCTGCTCTCCCATTTCAGCGGCGATCCTGGCCCCAAAGACGGCCGGCTGATCGCCGGCGGCAACCTGGAGATCGGCCTGAAGGGATGGCCTTGGCGGGTCTGCGGCGGCGCCCTGCCAGTCGGCGGCTGGGAGCAGGACATCCAGCACCCGCAGGACTTCCTCGCAATGCCGACCGCGAGATGGCACCATCAGGAATACTCGCCGCCGATCACCTTCCGGACGCTGCCCATGCTGTGGGGATCGGTCTCGTGGCTGGGGCTTGACTTCTGGCTGCCCGGCAAGGGTGGCGGGCCGGGCAACACGTCCTTCTTCGTTCACGTGAACGCCTTGACGGCCCCCGGCCCGAACGGCGCAGTCCCCACCGTGCGGTTCCAGATGCTGCGTGAGGCGGCCCAGGACGTCGATGTCCGCGTGACGATGATCCGCGCCTACCTCCAATTGCCCGAGGCGCAGCGACAGCCCTACCGGGGCCTGCTCGACGAGTTCCCGCGACGCGTAGCACTGGCCACCGGGGGCCCCAGCAACTGCGAACTGAGCTACGACTGGCCAGGCTACGTGGCTCGTCTGTACCGCGCGGCAGGCGAGCTGGCAGGTGTGAAGATGGATGCGAACTGGGACCGGCTGCCGCGATGAAGTGACAGGAAATCTGATCGCGACGCCCGTGGGCGTGGGGTGTAGTGGTCCAGCGACTTTTCCGCCGCGTGGGGCTACAGGTTCCAGTCGACCGGGGTTGCCAAGCGGTTTGCACGGGACTATCCTGCTTCCTATGACCTTCACACCATGGCAGTTCATCGTCGTGGCCATCGCCGGCTGGATGAACCGGCAACAGCAGCAGGTGATCGAATACCTGCGAGAAGAGAACCGCATCTTGCGGGAGAAGCTCGGCCACAAACGCCTCAGCCGTGACGGAATTATTCGGGTAGACTGCGGATTTCCTGCTCCGCCCTTTACAGGAACGCTTCCCTCATGCGCAGCGGTAACGAGCTGGCCCCGGCGATGGCCCCTACACGTGATTACGATTCTGGCCCGCGCGTTTCTCCGCGCGTTTTGGTGCTGTAAAACACACCTCGCCCTTCGCCCTCTTGCTGTAACAGTCTTTTCTTGCGCAAGTTGCGCAACAGCCAAGAAGCCTGATCTTCGCTGATCCGGCAAAGCTCTGCCGCCTTTTTTCGTGTGATTCGGCCATCGGCCGTCACGGCGCTGAGGACCATTTGCCGCTGCTGAATCCTGTCGAACCCGCGGGACCGCACATAAGCGCGAATCTCGCCAAGCCGCCGGTACAGGACTGCCGCCAGATGATAAACTCGGCCACGCTTCTCTCCGCGGGCCTCGATCATCCCCCGTTCGTGTAGCCGCTCCAGCACAGCACGGGCTTCGGATGCGCCTTTCTGGATCAGCCGACCAGCCCCGACCGCGTCGATCCGTCGTTCAAAGAACAACGTGTTCAGTACCAGCATCTCATCCAGGCTCAAGGGGTGGCCGGCCTCGTCCTGTTCATAGACAAGAGCGGCAAACTGGAGCGACGGCTGCCCCCCGCGCAGCACCACACGGACCGCAGTCGAGTCGCTACGGCCATAGTCGGGCGCGGGGCGCCCATAACGAAGCAGGCCGGCGTAAATCTTGTCGATGCCACGCCCCGTCTGCTCGACCAGCCCGACCCTCCGGAACGCCTCGGCCAGTCGCGGATTGCGCGGTTTGGGCTCGTGAACCAGTAGGTTGTCGAGCGTGACGCCTTCCGGCAGACCGCCAGGGCTGGTAATCAGCAGGTGGTCGGCCTGCCACTGAACATAGACGTCATCCAGCCGCGTATAATCGCGGTGCAGCACGGCATTGTTGACCGCCTCGCGGAACCCATCAGGTGAGTAGTCGGGCACCGGAAGGCGGAACATGCCCACCAGCACTTCCCGTTCCTCGTTGCGCGCTGAGAAACGCGAATCCACCTCGGCTAGCAGGCGGATCAACGGGCCGTGGAACACATCGTTGACCTTGACATTGCCCTGGGCATCGAGCACCTGAAAGTGCAGTTTGTGCGTGGGCAGCAGCGACTCAATCGCCGTTTCTCGCCCCAGCAGCAGCAACCCCGCGGTGTTAGGCAGGACCCGCCCGTCCGGTTGGCTCTCCACCAGGCGCAGTGCCTTGGCCAATTCGGGATCGGGCAGTTGCAGTAGCGTCTGGTCGCCGTGCAGGCGGGCAATGGTCTGTCGCAGCCGCTCAAACTCCAGCGGATCCAGGTTTCCCATCGTGGCGTTCTCAACGACCTGGGCCGAAAAATCCAGCAGCCCCATGTCCGTGCGGCGGGAACGCTGGTCTCGCGGGTAAAACGGCACGGTCTGCGGCTTACCGTCCGCCCACATCGTCCGCCGCAACGACTTGCTGGTGGTGTCGCGCAGGGTTCAGGATACGGGTCCACCTCGATGACGAGGACCGCGCCCTGTGGGTGCCGGACGATGCTGATACGCGTGTTCACGTTCGGCACGGTGTTGTTGAAGATGGCCGCCTGGACTTTTGGCGGGTCGGTACTGCGTCCATGGCGCGGCTTGGCCCCGGTTACCGTCCCGTCATCCTCCACGCCGATCAGCAGCGTCCCACCGCTGGTGTTGGCCAACGCCACGACCTCTTCGTAGATCGTGCCATCGCCGATCTGCTGCCGGTCGGACTTGAACTCCACCTTCAGCGACTCGCCGGCGGCAATCTACTTCTCCACTTGTGGCAGGCCAATCATGCGACTTCAGTGTAGCAGTCCAGCGGCGTTTATTCGAGCCTCGTTCGTTATCCTGGCCCTGGGGTGTCAATGGATTGTCGCCCAAGTCACCCACCGATGCAAGCCCATCACAGCCTTCTGTCATAGCCCAGTAGTAATGTCCGGTTCCTGCCCAGTAAGAATGTCCGCTTTCCCCAAAGGATGAAAGGAAGGCGGATGAACAGGGATGGAGACCGGATCGAGATGAGTCGGCGAGA
>CAYWTX010000333.1:0-1816 GCA_964461295.1 uncultured Planctomycetaceae bacterium
TATTGCTCTCACAAGCCGGGATAGACGTCATACGGTGGCACTGGCTTTCAATCAGGCAATCTGGGCGTCTTCAAATGTGAGTGATGAACGCGCCTGTTTTCACTTATTCCCCTGGTTTGGCCGCATTGAGCCGGGCAAAAGTGTTACTGTTGAGGGCAGACTTTACATTCTCGAGGGCGGCCCTCAGGCCGCTTTTGACCGATTTCAGAAGGACTTTCCGGAAATCACATCCGCTTCAAAATCTCACCCTATACCACAAGCCAAGGCTGGGCAACCCAATCCTCCCTATCCGGATATCAAGGAATTGTGCCGCGGGCTTTCCGAGAAGGAGTTTCGCGACGGCGCGATCGTCTGCGGGTGGGAGGCCCTGCGCCATCGGATGCGTATGAATATTTACCGTTCGAACATCGGGCGTCTCGATGAACCACAACTGACGCAGTTCGAACGGCTGGTACGGGGGGAGCCGGACGACGTGGCGGCCGTCAATCGCGAGATTGTCGAGTTCTGCACGAAATGCCAGGCAAAGATTGAAGAGGCATGGCGCGATCCGAAGCGGGTACATCCCGCCAAAGAGGTCTGCAACTATCAGCTTGAACTGATCCCGCTGGCCATCATCTCGCTGCGGATCGGCGAGCGGCTCGCCCCCGAAACCCACCAGGCCATCAAGGACGTGCTGGCTGCCTTTCGCCCCGAAACGGCCGATGTGGAGCCAGGTTTGTGGCTGCATGCCCCTGGCTACAACGGCGGCAATCCCCACGACGCCCTGAGCATGGTCGCGCTGACATGGGAACTGAACCGCAATCCCGACGCCAAGGAAGCCGCCTACTGGGGACTGCGCGGCGAATTGGAGAACCTGAGCCGGACCGGCGACATGCAGGAATTCAACCTTCTCGAAGGGCACTGGTGCAGTACTAACGGCTACGACGTGATGAAGGCATACCTGAGCGATCCGGAAATGGCCCGCATGGCCCGCATGATCGGCGAACGGATTTGGCTCAACCGGTTCCTGACCTGGTCTTCGGCGGTCGAGCGCATTACGGGACCAGGCAGCCGCATGGCACCGGGGGCCTGGCTGGGCTGCAGCGGCGATCGCCTGCAATTCTCCACAGGCGTCGAAAAGCCGATCTGGGTGAATGAATATTTCGACTGGGAC
The DNA here is from genome assembly GCA_964461295.1 of uncultured Planctomycetaceae bacterium. Classification (GTDB taxonomy): domain Bacteria; phylum Planctomycetota; class Phycisphaerae; order SM23-33; family SM23-33; genus CAYWTX01. The sequence continues at coordinate 1,154 of CAYWTX010000333.1, forward strand.
GGCTGGCCTAAGCACAACCGCGGCGGCCGTTGGCCCCTGGACGACGTGGAGGGCATGGTGCCCGATCTGCCCGCCTACCTGCAGGACGTCGCCTGGCGCAAGCAATATCCCAACGAGTTGCGATGTTCGGTGCAGCTCGTTCCCTGGATGAAGCGCTATCCGAAGTTACCGGGCATTGCCAACGATCCAATACCGCCCGTGCTGGCCGAAATGGATAACTATCAGACCAAACAATACGCGTTGGGATCAATCAATCAGGCTTGGGACTGCTCGCATTGTATGGTTTACGCCTCGGCGTGGTGGAATGATACCAAGGCCCGGCCCGGCGCCCCTCTGGGCAGCCCCGAGAGATTCATCGCGCTCTATCCCCGCTATGTGTTCAACGGGGCCGCCTTTATGGATCGCACCGAACTTGCCTTCGAAAACCGGCCCGACAGAATCGAGGTCGACGAATGGACGGGACAGCCGGGGCCATGGCTGCGCAACTTCAACGAATACGGCCGCGCCGGCGTTCTCCAGCACAAAAACACGATGCTCTACGTTTATTCCGGGCGCAACTGCGACCAGGATAGCATCCGGCCGGTTCCCGGCAAAATCCATCGCGTGTCCGCATCGATGTGCATGTTCCGGTGGCGTCAGGGGCTGGACGGTCTTTACGTCAAC
>CAYWTX010000334.1:0-5644 GCA_964461295.1 uncultured Planctomycetaceae bacterium
ACGACGCCAAAGAACCTACACCCAATGAACCCAAACGTCCATCCTCCTCCCATCCATGGCGACAATCGTACAAGTGTCGCCGGAGCCGAGCGGACATTTCTACTGGGGCGAAGTAGCGGACATTTCTACTGGGCCTTGACATCGTGCCCGCCGGCGCTGGAAGGGCGAGGAGCGCTCGTGTATGCTGCGCGGTTTCCCGGATCGTGAAGGAGTACGCGGATGGCCCAGACCGTGGCACAGAAAATCCTGGCCGCTCACCTCGTCGCCGGCGAGATGAAGCCCGGCGCGGAAATCGGCATCCGCATCGACCAGACGCTCACGCAGGACGCCACCGGCACCACGGCCTTCCTGCTGCTGGAGGCGATGGACATCCCGCGCGTCCGCGCCGAGCTTTCCGTCAGCTACGTCGATCACAACCTGGCCCAGTTCGGGCCCGAGAACCACAACGACCACCTCTACCTCCAGACCATCGCGCGCAAGCTCGGGGCCTGGCACAGCCGCCCGGGCAACGGCATCTGCCACCAGGTCCACCTCGAGCGTTTCGCCCGCCCCGGGCGAACGCTGCTTGGCAGCGACAGCCACACTCCCACCTCCGGCGGGATGGGCATGATCGCCATCGGGGCCGGCGGACTGGACGTCGCCGTCGCCATGGGCGGCGGCGCGTTCTACCTCACCTGCCCGCGCGTGATCGGCGTGGAGCTTACCGGCCGCCTGGAGCCGTGGGTGAGCGCCAAGGATGTCATCCTCACGCTGCTGAGCGTGCTGACGACTCGCGGGAACGTCGGCTGCATGGTGGAGTACTTCGGCCAGGGCGTCGCGACGCTGCCCGTGCCCGCCCGCGCAACGATCGCCAACATGGGCGCCGAGCTGGGCGTCACGGCCAGCGTGTTCCCCGCCGACGAAGTCACGCGCCAGTTCCTCGCCGCCCAGGGGCGCGGCGAGCAGTACTCGCCGCTGGCCCCCGACGCCGACGCCCAATACGACCGCGTCACCAGGAAGCTCCACGCCCAGCGCGACGCGGCCGTCATCCGCGGCATCGCCAACTTCGCCCGGAGCACCGAGATCGCCGCTGCCGACGCCGACGGCAACGTGAAGGTCGCCTTCGGCCCTCTCCGCATCGACCTGTCGAAGGTCGAGCCGATGGCGGCCGGCACGCCCAGCCCGGACAACGTTCGGCGCGTCGCGGACCTGGCCGGCACGCCGGTGGCGCAGGTGGCGATCGGCTCGTGCACCAACTCCAGCTTCCAGGACCTCATGCTGGTGGCCGCCGCCCTGCGGGGCCGCACCGTCCACCCGCGCGTCGAGCTCGCCATCGCGCCCGGCAGCCGCCAGGTGCTGGAAATGCTTGCCGCCAACGGCTCGCTGACCGACCTGGTGCGCTCCGGGGCACGCATCCTCGAGTCCGGCTGCGGGCCATGCATCGGCCTGGGCTTCAGCCCCGCCGAGGGCGAAGTCAGCCTGCGGACCTTCAACCGCAACTTCGCCGCGCGCAGCGGCACAACCGGCGACAGGGTGTGGCTGGTTTCGCCCGAGACGGCCGTCGCGGCGGCCCTGGCCGGCAGGATCGCCGATCCGCGCGACCTGGAGGAGATGGGTGTCGGGTACCCGGCCGTCGAAGCGCCCGCCAGGTTCGCCATCGACGACAACATGCTCCAGCCGCCGCTGCCGCCCGCCGAGGCCGCCCCGGCCGAGGTGTTCCGCCCTTCGACCATCGTCAAGCCCCCCGGCGGCGAGAAGCTGCCCGACCCCCTGCGCGGACCAGTCCTCATCAAGGTCGGCGACAAGATCACCACCGACCACATCATGCCCGCCGGGGCGTTGCTCAAGCACCGCTCCAACGTGCCCCAGTACGCCAGGTACGTGTTCAACGCGATCAACAAGCCCGGCGAGCCGACCTTCGCCGACCGCGGCCTGGCCGCCAAGGCTGCCGGCAAGGCCGGCGTCGTCGTCGCCGGCGACAGCTACGGGCAAGGCTCCAGCCGCGAGCACGCCGCCCTGTGCCCGATGTACCTCGGCGTCCGGGCCGTCCTGGCAAAGGCCATCGAACGCATCCACCAGGCCAACCTCGTCAACTTCGCCATCCTCCCGCTTACGTTCGCCGATGCGGCCGACTACGACCGCATCGACCAGGGCGACGAACTGGAGATCGCCGGCCTTCTGTCGGCCGTCGTCTCGGCCGACGAGGTCCGCGTCCGCAACGTGACCAAGGGCCTCGACTTCGTCTGCCGCGTGACCCTGGCCCCCCGCCAGCGGCGAATCCTCGCCGCCGGCGGCCTGCTGAGCTATACCGCCGGCGGCGGACAGTGAGAATTGCCAATTGCCAATTGCCAATTGCCAATTGCCGGTTGGCGATTGATGATCGACGCCCTCGCCCGCTTTTCCACTTGCGGTTTGACGATGGCCCGATGGCCCAAGGAATACTATGCTCCTCTCTCGCCGCCAGTACGTCGCCAAGGTGCACACCCAACGTGTGGACCTCCCCACCGCGCCGGGCGCCCTGCTGCCGCTGCTGGCGGCCGAGCCGGGGCCGGCCGTGCTGGAGTCGACTGCCTATCACCCCGAGTTCGGACGGTACAGTATTCTCGCCTGCCGGCCTCTGGAGGTGATCGCCCTGCGCGAGGGCGTGCTTCGCGACCGCCGCGGGCGTCTGCTCGCCCGCGGCGATGAGGCAATCTGGGCGGCGCTGGAGGACGCGCTGGCGTGCGTGGCCTCGCCGGGCGGAACCGCGCCGCCCGACACGGATCCAGCCCGCCCCCCGTCCGCCTACTCCCCCGGCTGGATCGGGTACGTCGGATACGAAATCGGCCGGCACGTCGAACGCCTGCCGGGGCGGGCCGTCCGCGACACGGCCCTGCCCGACCTGCGCCTGGCGTTCCACGACGCCTTGCTTGTCTACGACGCGACGGAGCACACCTGGCAACTGGTGAGCCTGCGCTTTGCCGGCGACCCCCCGGTTGGCGCGGGCCGGGCCGAGGCCGCCCTGCTCCAGATCGCCCGCCGGGCGCGCGATCTGCCCGCCGAGACGCCCCCCCAGGCCGCCGACGCCGCCGACGCCGCCCCACGACCCCTCCCCGCGGGAATGAGCGGCAACTTCACGGCCGAGAGCTACCGCGCCGCCGTGCGGCGATGCGTGGACTACATCGTCGCCGGGGACATCTTCCAGGTGAACCTGTCGCAACGCCTGGAGGTGCTCGACTGTCCGCGTCCGGTGGACGTCTACCTGGCGCTGCGGCGGCGGAACCCGGCATGGTACGCGGCATATCTCTCCTTCCGCGTCGGGCGCAAGCCTTGCGCGGTGGTGAGCAGTTCGCCGGAACTGTTCCTGCGCGTGACCGCGCCGCGAAGTCACGGGCGTCGCCACGAAGCAAGCTCCGACGCCAACCGCGCCGCGAAGGAAGAGATACCCGTTGGTTTCGCCTCATGCGCCGACATCGAGGAACATGCAAGCGTTCCGTGCGGGCGTCCCGAATCCGCAATCCGCCCCCACGGGGCGTTCGCCAATCCGCAATCCGCGTTCGCCAATCCGCAATCCGTTCTCACCCGTCCCATCAAGGGCACCAGGCCGCGGACAAGCGATGCCGACGACGACGCCGCAGCGGCGGCCGAACTGTGGGCCAGCCCCAAGGACAACGCCGAACTGGCGATGATCATCGACCTGCTCCGCAACGACCTGGGGCGGGTCTGCCGCTTCGGCTCCATCGGCGTGGTGGAGCCGCGGCGCCTGGAGACCCACCCCACCGTGTACCATCTGGTGGGCACGGTGGCGGGCGAACTGCGCTCGGACGTGGGCCCCGCCGCGCTGCTGCGAGCCACCCTTCCGGGCGGATCGATCACCGGAGCGCCCAAGGTGCGGGCCATGGAGATCATCGACGAGCTGGAGAACGCGGCCCGCGGGGTCTACACCGGGTGCATCGGCATCGTCGGCGTGGGCGGGCGAAGCGAGTGGAACATCGCCATCCGCACGATCGTCTGCGACGGACGGCGAGCGCTGGTCCAGGCCGGCGGCGGCATCGTGGCCGATTCGGACCCGGCGGCAGAGCATCGCGAGACGCTGGACAAAGCGCGAGCCCTGCTGGAGGCGATCGAGGCGGCCAGGGGGCAGGCGCCTTCACGACGCAGCCCGGTCCGGCATGGCCCCGCGCACGCGAAAACCCGATGAGCCAACAACTCACCAGCTTGGCTTGCGGAGAACAGTCGGCAAAGCCTTGGGTTGCCACCCGGCCCGGAGACTCGGCCTTGACGCGGCGCAAAAAAAACCGAGTCGACCCGGCTGGATGCGGTCGACTCGGCCCTCCATTCCGAACCTCTCCGTTTGTGCCCGGCCATCCGAGCACTCGGCCTCCACTTCACTCTTCCCTCCGCAGACACTTCCGCTCGATAAGGCGGCAAAACTCGTGCCAGCGTCGGTCAGGACAGGCACGCCCACGCCCTCCATGCCAGTAACGTCAAGCGGGCATTGCATATACCGCAGGTGCGCGAGAAACGTCGCCACGGACGGCGCCGATGGCTCGTGGCTGCGCGGCAACCGGCCCGGGAGATCGCGCCGCCACTAATCCTTTGTATTTCGCCGGGTTACGCAGGTTGCCGGCCGCTGTTGCCCCAAGTCATCATTGTGGCCGCGAAGCAACACGGTTCGACGGCAACGCCGTTGCCGGAATTGGCGCAAGAAACTCCTTGCTACCGGCGCTGACTGCGCATACAATGGGCGGAGTCGAGGTTGCCCATCATCACCAGAGTTCTCCGGGCGGCCTGGCGCGATACGGCGCGTCCCCCCCCGCGCGCCCCGTGCTGGCCGCCCTTTTTTTTGCGCACGCCGAGTACCGTTGCGCCGGAACCTTGCTCGGCTCCGTGCGTCAATAGACGAGTGACGCCCGTCACCCCAAGGAGAAAACGATGAGTCGCGCCTATCGCGTTTTCAGCCGGTTAGGTCTGGCGGTTCTGGTCGCCGCGCTGGCCGCCGGCGCCGGCCTCATGCTGGCCGCCTCCCCGGAGGACCTCCTCAACCAGGCACGGCAGCAGTACCAGAAGCACAACTACGAGCAGGCGGCTGAACTGAGCCGCGACGCCATCAAGGCCAACCCCTCGGCCGACCTGGCCGCCCAGGCCCGCCGCCTGGAAGTGATGAGCGCGTGCGGCCTGCGCGACGACAAGGCCGAAGCCGAGATCCAGGACGTCTTCAACCGATGGCCCGACCTGAAGAAGGACGCCGAGTTCAACGCCGCGGCCGGCGACTATCTCGCCGATTGCGGGATGATCAAACGGGCATACGAGGCGTTCGTTCGCGCGGCCGAGGCGTACGAAGCGGCCGACCAGTTCGCCAACGCGGCCGACGTGTGGCTCAAGGCGGCGAGTCAGCTCCAGCGCGACTATAGCGCGATCGCGCGCCCCGAGCCGACGACCAAGCCGACCCAACCGGTCGAGTGGACCAGGCAGGACCAGCAGCGGTTGGCGGCGCGGCGGGGCGTGGAGATCTGCGAGCGCGTGGCCGCGATGAAGCCGGCACAGGTGGACGCCGACCGCCGCGGCAGCGCGCTGCTGTTCGGCGGCAACGCGTGGCGCGGCCTGGGCGACTGGGAATCAGGCCTGAAGGCCATCGCCCTGTGGCGGCGTTGCGTGAAGGAAGTGCCCGCCGCGGCCGCGACGC
>CAYWTX010000335.1:0-2862 GCA_964461295.1 uncultured Planctomycetaceae bacterium
AGTGCTGCGCCGAGGCGCTCGTGATGGCCGGCAAGGAGATGACGCTGGAACAGGTTGCGGCGGAGGTGGCGGCCGACAAGCCGTTCTACCGCAACTCGGGCGGCGGGGCGACGCTGTCGGGCGGCGAGCCGCTTTGCCAACGCGACTTCGCTCTCGAGTTGGTGAAGCTGCTCAAGGCCGACGGCATCCACACGGCCATCGAGACGGCCCTGGCGTGCAGTTGGTCGCACGCGCTGCCGGTGCTGGAGCGGGTGGACATGGTCCTGCTGGACCTCAAGCTGATGGACGACGCCCAGCACCGCAAGTGGACCGGCGTGGGCAACCGGCAGATTCTTGAGAACGCGACGCGCCTGGCCAGGCTTCCCCCGCGGCTGGTTGTCCGCACGCCCGTCGTGCCGGGCGTGAACGATCGGCCGGAGGAGATCGCGGCCATCGCGAAGTTCGTGGCCGCCCTGGGGAACGTGGAGTACTACGAGTTGCTGCCGTACCATCGGCTGGGATCGGGCAAGTACGAGAGCCTGGGCCTGACGGCGCCGATGGGCGACGTTCCTCCGCCGCCGGCGGACACGATCGCCGCCCTTGCGGCGGCGGCGGCAGCGTGCGGCCTCCGCGTCCGCGCATCAGGCCAGGAATACGGGTAACGGTGCACCAGTCGGCGGAAAGCCGCTGGCGAAGCTGTCGGCTCTCCGCTACGGTGCGCAACAGGTCGCCAACTGCCCAGGTCTCGCCGCAAGCGGCAGAGCGTCGCCGGCCGAGGCCGGTGCAGCCGTCCCGGCTGAGGCGTCGAATGCGAGAATCGTCCATGAATCGTGAGGTCGCCATCGTCACGGGAGCGTCGAGCGGGATCGGGGCCGCCACGGCCGTCGAACTGGCCCGCCGGGGCTACGCGGTCGTCCTGGCCGCCAGGCGGGCGGAGAAGCTCCAGCAGGTGGCCCGGCAGTGCCTCGCCGCCGGCGGCGAGGCGCTCGTTGTGCCGACCGACGTGCGGAGGGCCGAGCAGGTCGATGCCCTGGTCGCCTCGGCGGCCGCCAAGTTCGGCCGCCTGGACGTGTGTGTGAACAACGCCGGTTGCGGCCTGCACGCCCGCGTCCACGAGACCAGCGACGAGCAGATGCGGGCGATCTTCGATGTGAACTACTTCGGGGCGTTCTACGGCTGCCGGGCGGCGGCGCGCGTGATGGTTCGCCAGAGGAGCGGGCACATCTTCAACGTCTCGTCGGTGATCGGCAAGCGCGGCGTGCCGTTCAACGGGGCCTACTGCGCGACGAAGTTCGCCCTGTGCGGGCTGACCGATTCGCTGCGCGTCGAGCTGCGGCCGTATCATGTCCGCGTGACGGCCGTGTGCCCGGCACTGACGGACACGGAGTTCTTCGATGCAGTCCAGGGCCGCCCGGACCGCGGCAAGCCCCTCTACGCGAAGCTCCGCGGGCTGATGCCCGCGGAAGCGGTCGCCCGGAAGATCGTGCAGACGATCGGCCGCAAGAAGCCGGAGATCCTCTTCACGCCCGGCGGGCGGTTCCTGGTGGTTCTTTCGGCCCTCTGGCCGGGCGGGGCGGACAAGCTGATGCTGCTGTACCAGAAGAAGCTCATCGAGGCGGAGAAGGGGGGCCCATAGAGGCATGGAGACAGGGATGGATGGGCTGGCCTTCCGTGCCGCTTCCGGAATAGGGCTATTGACGCAGACTCCTTCCCGTATAATGAATTCAGGCGAGCAGGACCCGGGCGGGCGAGATGTTGATAATTATCAGCAACCAGTATGCTTGCGCGAATGACAAACCGCGAGAGAATTGAGTACTTTGAGGGAGTGATTTCTGCATAGAAGCCGAGTTCGGTATTTGTCTGGATTTGCCTGAGACGGACCACGGGGAGCGAGGACGCTTGATGGTTCCCTAGTGATGGCCGTCCTCCAACCAGCGGAGCATCGGATGCGAGCATATATTGAGACTTCGGTCTGGTCGCACTACTACGCCGGGGATGCTCCTGAGAGACGACGTTCGACCCGGGAGTTCCTTCGCAGGTGTCGCTCACCTGAAGGCGGTGTTGCCATCCACGTTAGCGGGTTCGTCATCGACGAACTTCGGGCCGCGACTGCCGTACTGGCACCGAAGTTGTTGAGGCTGGTTCAACGACACAAGGCCACGTTCATCGCACCAAGCGAGGATGTCACGAAACTGGCTCGGGCCTATGCCCAATATGGAGCCTTGCCGGAATCAAAGCTGGCTGACAGGCTCCATGCGGCCATAGCGACCGTATCTGAAATGGACGTTCTGGTAAGCTGGAACTACCGGCATCTTGTCAACATGACGCGAAGGGCGAAGATCAACAGCGCAAACGTGCAGATGGGTTACGCCAAACCGCTGGAGATCGTGACCCCTCCGGAGGTCTTCGACGATGAAATACAGCCGCAGACAACTTGAGGTATGGCGAGCGAGGGAGAAACTAGACCGCAGACTGAGTCGCATGACCGACGAAGAAATCATCGCGTACGCCAGAGGTGCCTTGGCAAGGGCAGCAGACAAGACCGGACGCCCACTCCAACTCGATGTGCTTGATCTTCGCGCTGCCGTATCCGCCAGGAACTGAGCGGCAGAGCCCCCCACAGGAGCCAGCATTCCAATGCATTGTCCGACAACAAGGGAATCCTGGGTTGTCTGGCCGATCATCTATCTGGACGGCGACTTGGGCCAAGGTGTCCACGACTGCTTCGACCTCGGGCTCAAACTCGTGGAAGCAGAGGCTCGCACACTGGAGAAGATGAAGCAACTCGTCGGCTCGAACGCGAGATACCCAGGGCAGTACGCCTTTGACCGAGATGTACGGTGGCTCCTGGCGGTTTCCATCAGCAAGGAGGTGGAGTATGCC
>CAYWTX010000336.1:0-22243 GCA_964461295.1 uncultured Planctomycetaceae bacterium
TCGCCGCGGACCTTCATCCCCTCGCCGCCTTCGCCCTTGAGCTTGCCTTCGCCTTCGCCGCCTTTACGCTTCTCGCCCACCTTCTCCATCTCGGCCTTCTGCTCCGCCGTCAGGATGCCCTGGACTTCCTTCACCGCCGCGGCCATGATGAGATCGACGCTGGCCTGCTGCTCGGGCGTCAGCTTCACCCGCAGGACCCGGTCGAGGTTCCTGCGCCACTCGGGGGCCCACTTGCCGCCCTCCTTGCCGCCATCACGCCTCTCGCCCTCGACCTTCGGCGGCCTGGCGACGCCTTCGCTCCTATCGCCATCGCCGCCTTCCCGCACCTTCGGCGCCTTGGGTTCCTTCACGCCCTTGCCGTCTTCGGCCCACAGCGTCCAGGCCGGCGCCGCCACCGCCACCGCCACAGCCGCCAACATCATCCTCAACGTCCATCGGTTCATCGCTCTGTCCTTTCCTGTTCTGGTCCATCGGGCAGAATCACACGCTGACTACGTGGCGTCGGGACATGGAAACAGTTACCACCGAGAGGTTGTGAAAGAATTGAAGTTCGCAGCCTGGCCCACGCTGGAGGCTTTCTGCCTCCCCTTCAGGGCTGATCGCCTAATCCATTGTATACCGTGGGCTTACGCCCACGGCTAAGTCCTGATCGCCCCTTCCGGGCCAAGAGCGATAGAGCTGTTTCCGCGACTCTTCCCAAGCTCTGAATCCGCCGCCTCGCTTGGGCGGGCCTCCGGAGAAGAAATCGGGCCGGTCGTCCTTGATGGAAGACCGGCCCGTTACCAAATCCGTTTACGGCCGGTGCCGCGACGAAGGCCTAGAGGACTGCGTCCTTGGCAGCCTTGGCCACACGGAACTTCACGGCCTTCTTCGCCTTGATCTTGATCTTCTCGCCGGTGGCGGGGTTGCGGCCCCATCGCGCCGCGCGGTTGACCACGATCAGCTTGCCCAGTCCGGGGACCATGAAGCCGGTCTTGGCATTCTTGTAGGCCAGGGCCACCAGGCCCTCGACCGCCGCGGTCGCCTGCTTCTTGCTGATCCCTGCCGCCTCCGCCACAGCCGCCATCGTCTGGGACTTCGTGATCGCCTTGGCCATTTCCTATGCTCCTTCTTGCATGAGAACCGAAAACGACGAGATTCCGCACACTGCCGCGGCCGCTTCTCTACATCCATGAACCCGGCAGCCGCCACATGATCTGGGGCCCCAAGCCCCGACGGGCAACTACATACTGTATAGTGTATGCGGGCCCGTCAAGAGAAAATCGCGATTTTTCTTCGGAAATCAGCGCGGTTCGTGTGCGGATGCCCGGGAATCGCCGCGAAATCGCGGGGTCTGGCGCGGACAACCCGGCCGCGACGGCGAAAAAGTGGCTGTTTGCGGAACAAGACCCGCCATTTCCGCTCCGCGGCGGGCGGGCGGTTGGGGGCTGGGGGCTGGCGCCGCGACCCGGTGACTCGGCGCTTGTCACCCCGGCAGGATGTGGTATAGTGACACGCGGAGAGGTGCCGGAGTGGCCGATCGGGCAGCATTGGAAATGCTGTGTACCTTCGGGTACCGGGGGTTCGAATCCCCCCCTCTCCGTTGTCGATGGCCCTGGTGGCGAGGGACGCTTCACGGCAACTGGGTATCCACTTGACTCAACCGGGGCTCCGGGGTGGCATGGGCGTCTCGCCCATGCGTGGCAGGGCCGTCCCGGCCGTGCGTCTCACGGGCATCCTGCCCGTGTCCGGCCATGGGCGGGACGCCCGTGCCACATCGCAAGCCCGCCCCGGTTGAGTCACGTGGATACCCAGTTCCCGCGATGGGCCTTGTTTCGCCCCGCGGCAACTGGATACGATTTCGGTCTGCCCCGTTGCCGCGCCTCAGGGAGATTCATGATGCGACTTTGCTCAACCGTCCGGTTCATCGCTGTCGGCGTGTTGGCCTCGGCCTGCCTCGCGCTGGCATCGCCGCCCGCTTCGACCGACGACCGCCTCGCGGCGGCGAAGGAATTCGTCGAGAAGTCCGACCGGTATCTTCACCACAGCCGGCTGGGGCGCGGCGTGGAGGGGTACGGCCTGACGGTGCTGGAAGGCACGAAGGTCGTGCGGTTCAAGCTGAAGGTCGTGTCGGTGATGGGCAAGTGGGCGCCGCACCAGGACGTGGTCCTGGCGACACTGGCCGAGCAGAACCTGGAGCACACGAGCATCATCGCGGGGATGAGCGGCTCGCCGTGCTATGTGAAGGATCCCCGCGACGGCAAGGACAAGCTGATCGGCGCCGTGGCATACGGCTGGTCGGGGCAGAAGGACGCCCTGTGCGGCATCCAGCCCATCACGCAGATGCTGGCCGCGAGCGGGCAGTTCGACAAGGGCGGGCAGGAGTCCGCGCCGGCGCTGAGCGGCGTGTCGGCGGAGCAGTCGGCCGCCATCGCGGCCGCGGCCGTCAACCCCGAACGGATCGACTTCGTGCAACTGTGCCTGCCGGCGGCGAGGCAAGGCGCCGCGGCCGGCGCGGGCGACGACGGCTCGCCGCGCCTGGCGGCGCTGACGACGCCGGTGATGGTGAGCGGGGCGGGCGCGCGGGCCCGCGCGGAGATGGCGAAGTGGTTCGCGCCGCTGGGGATGGTGCCGGTCGCCTCGGGCGCCGCAGGCGACGCCGACGCCGTCGCCAACGACAACGCCAGGATCGAGCCCGGCGGCGGCATCGCCGTGCCTCTGGTCAGCGGCGACGCCGACATGGCCGCGGTGGGCACCGTCACCGACGTCGTCGACGGCCGGGTGCTCGCCTTCGGACACTCGTTCTTCGGCGAGGGCGAGATGGACCTGCCCATCGCGCCAGCCTACATCCACACCGTCGTGGCCGGCATCCTCGGCAGCTTCAAGTTGGGCAGCGGGCTGAAGGGCGCCGGCTCGCTCACGCGCGACGAGAAGGTCACCGTCGTCGGCAAACTCGGCCCGCAACCGACGATGATCCCGATGACGGTGAGCATCGACTGGAAGTGCGCCGGCCGCAAGGAGACGTTCCGGTACAACGTGGCGCGGCACCGGTGGCTCACGCCCGCGCTGACGCGGATGACGCTGACCAACTCGGTGTCGGACTGGCACGCCCTGCCCGTCGAGCACACCGTGCGGCACGAGGTCGCCGTCGGCTTCGGCAAGCTCGGCACGTTCCGGGCCGCCAACGTCACCTCCGGCGACGATATATTCCCTGTCGCATCCGACCTGGGCCGCTGCGTGGCGGCGATGATGAACACGCCCTTCGGCCCGCGCGTGGCTCCCGAGAAGATCGACGTCGCCATCGTCGTCGAGAAGGGCGATTCGTCGGCCTTGCTGATGGAACTCAGACTCGACGGCGCCGTCTACCGCCCCGGCGAGACCGTCACCGGCACGCTGACGTACCGGCCGTTCCGCAAGCCGCGGACGACCATGCCGGTGCGGTTGGCGTTGCCCGATGCCCTGCCCGACGGCGGGTATAGCCTCACCGTGTGCGACGCCGACCGTGCCGCGGCCGCCGGTTTCTCCGAGCGGCCGCACCTGTTCAGCCCGCGGACGACGGAGGAGTTGTTCGCGGCCGTGCAGCGGGCGGTCGTGCCGCCCCGGCGACAGCTCTATCTGCGCCTGCCCCTGAGCACCGGCGGCGGCGTGGCCCTTGCCGACAGCGAAATGCCCGACCTGCCCGAAAGCCGGGCCAGGATTCTGGCCCAGGCCCGCCCGGCCGACATGCACAGCTTCTCCCGCAGCCTCGTGCAGACCGTGCAGACCGAGTTCATCCCCACAGGCTCCCTCAGTGCCGCCTTCCAGGTCCTCCGCAAGCCGGTCGAAACCATCCTCCGCGATAAAGGAACAAAAGAATGACCCGCGCCCGTGTCGCCGCGTTTTCCGCGGCCGTCGTGCTGGCGATGTCCGTCGCCGCCCAGGCCGTCCGCCCGACCGTCTGGGGCCAGTCGTCCGAGGCCCAGTTCGCCAAGGGCAAACTCGCCGGCACCGTGACCACCTCGCTGGGCGAGGTCCGCCTCGGGCGAAAGCTCACCGTCCTGCTGCCCGGCGAGCACGCCCCGGCCGTGGTGTCGTGCGTTGCGTCGGCCGGTAAGACGCTGTACTTCGGGGCCGGCAACGAGGGCGCGGTCTACGCGATCGCGGCGGACAAGCCCGAGAAGACCGCCAGGAAGTTCGCCGAACTGCCCGGCGCGATGGTCTCCTGCCTGGTGTGGACCGGCAAGGACCTGCTGGCCGGCGCCGGCGGCGGCGACAAGGCCGGCGTCTACCGCGTCGATGGCCAGGGCAAGGTTGCGCCCGTGTGGACCGACGCGGGCGTCAAGTACGTCTGGGCGCTGGTCGAGGGCGAGGCCGGCACGTGGTACGCCGCCACCGGGCCCGAGGCCAAGGTCTACGCCATCGACAAGGCCGGCAAAGGCAGCGTGATCTACGAGGCCGGGGCGAAGCTGGCCAAGAACATCCTGTGCCTGGCCGCCGGCGGCGGCAACTTGTACGCCGGCACCGACGACAGCGGCCTGGTCGTCGAGATCGACCCCAAGGCCAAGACCTCCCGCATCCTGCTGGACTCGCAGGAGAAGGAAGTCTCGGCCCTGGTCGTCTCCGACAGCGGAGGCGTGTGGGCGGCGACGGCCGACGCATCCAAAGCCGCCCCCGACGGCGCCCCGGCGAGCGACGAGGAACGCAAGGGCAAGGCCGGCGGGGCCGCCACCGGCCCGGCCGCCACGCCCCCAACGTCCGTGCCGGCATCGCGGCCCGCCGCCGGGTCTGCGGCTGCACCGGCCACCAAGCCCTCCCAGGACGGCGCCGCCGGCCCCGGCGACGCCCCCGCGAGGGCCACCCCGCGGGATGTGATGGCGAAGCTCGACGCCCTGCTCGAGAGCATCCAGGACAAGTCTTCGACCACCGCGCCGGCGGCGCCCAACCCAGCCTCGACCACCGCGCCCGCGGCGCCCCCCGCGCCAACGCCGGCGCCCCCCGCGGCGCCCAAGCCCATCCTGATCATCCCCGCCCGGACGATCGCCCCGTCCGCGACCGGCGGGCCGCCGGCGCTCGCTGCCGGGCCGATCGTCCAGGGCAACGCCGTCTACTACATCCGCCCCGACGGCCTGGTCGACACCATCTTCCGCAGGCCGGTGACCATCCTGTCCATGCTGCGGACCGACAAGCACCTGCTGCTGGGCACCGGCAACGGCGGCGTGCTCTACAGCGTCTCGCTGGACGGCGACGAGGTCTCCATGCTCGCCGACACCGACGCCAAGCAGATCACCGCCCTGGCCGCCGGCGAAGCCGGACAAGTCTTCCTCGGCACGGCCAACCAGGGCTCCGTCGCCCGGCTCGAGAAGGACCTGGTCGCGGCCGGCACCTACGACTCCGAAACGCTCGACGCCAGGCAACTCGCCCGCTGGGGCACGATGCAGGCCAGCGCCGTGCTCGCCGGCGGAAAGGTCGCCGTCGCCACGCGCAGCGGCAACGTGGCCGAACCGGACGACAAGACCTGGAGCTCCTGGAGCAAGGAAATGCCCCTCGACGGCGGGTTCCTGTCCGTCGGCAGCCCCGCGGGGCGGTTCCTCCAGTACCGCCTCAGCTTCGCCGGCGACGGCAGGACCTCGCCCTCCGTCCGGGCCGTCCGCGTCATCTACCAGCCGGGCAACCTGCCGCCAACCGTGGCGTCGGTGGACGTGACGGCCGTGCAGAAGGGCGAGCGCGGGCCCGCGGGCGAGCCGGTCGCCCCCACGCTGGCGTTCCGCCTGCTGACGATCAAGGCCGCCGACGAAAACGGCGACGCGCTGAAGTTCACCATCGCCTTCCGCGAGCTGGGCAGCGACAAGTGGATCACGCTGACCGACAAACTGATGGCGCCGCAGTTCGTGTGGGACACCCGCGCCGTGCCCGACGCCACGTACGAACTCCGCGTCACCGCCAGCGACGAGCCGGCCAACCCGCTCGCCTCCGCCCTGACCGCCACCCGCGTCACCGAGCCGGTGCTGGTCGACAACACCCCGCCCGCCATCGCCGACCTCCAGGCCAAGATGGCCGCGACGAAGGCAACCGTCACCGGCCGCGCGACCGACTCCGGCAGCCGCGTGGCGAGCATCCATTACTCGGTGGACAGCCAGGAGGAGTGGGTGGAAGTGCCCTCGTCGGACGGCATCTGCGACAGCGACAGCGAGAAGTTCAGCTTCGAGGTGAAGGACCTCAAGCCCGGCCCGCACCGCATCGCGGTCCGCGTGACCGACGAGTTCCTGAACGTGGGCTACGCCTCGGCCAACGTCGAGGCCCGGTAGGGCCAGGTCGAAGGCAGCAGGCAGCAGCGAGGACAGACGCGGATCTCTCCGGGCGCCGCGGCTGCCCGCATCGGATCGCGTGTTCGCCACCGGCTACTGCGGCCTCCGCCGCGCCGCCAACAGGTCCAGCTCGGCGCGCACCCGCTCGGCGCCGGCCCATGCCACGCCCGCTCGGCGCAGAGCGCCCAGCAGCCAGGCGAAGTCCCCCTCCGTCCACTGAGGCCGCTTCGTGCGCCCGCGCCAGTTCCGACGCGCGTCGCGGTTGGCAAGAAACGCCGAAAGGATGATCCCCGCCGTCGGCGGCCACTCCTCGCTCGCGGGCTGGATGTCCCACTCCAGCTCCCACGTGCGCAGCGCGTCGCCGACAGCCAGCAGCACCCACCGCCCGTCGGGGCTCAGTCTCGCCGCCGCCGGCGGGCCGCCCAGGTCCTCGAACATCCGCACGCACCGCCCGCCCGACAGGTCCCACAAGCCGGCCCTCGCGCCGGCGGCGGACAGGGCCCACCGCCCGTCGCAGGAGATGGACGCCGCGATCACGGCTGCCTCGTGCCCGCGCAGCGGCGTCCCCAGGCCGGCGGGCATCTCCCACAACCGCATCGCCTTGTCTTCGCCGCCGGACAGCGCCCGCAGCCCGTCGGCGCTCAACGTCACGTCCAACACGGCCTGGCCGTGCCCCTCCAGCAAACGCCGTTGCTGCCCCTCGACCAGGTCCCACACCCGCAGCGTGCCGTCGTTGCCCGCGCTGACCGCCCAGCGCCCGTCGGGCCCGATCGCCGCGGCCGATACCGCCGCGCCGTGCCCGCGCAGCACCTTCTCGCATCGTCCCTCGGCCAGGTCCCACACGCGCAGGGTGGCGTCCAGCGAACCCGACACCGCCCGCCGCCCGCACGGGCTCATCGCCACGCAGGTCACGGCCCGGGCGTGCCCGCTGAGCACCTTCAGGCACCGCTCGTGAACCGCGTCCCACAAACGGACCTCCCGATCGGCGCCGCCCGTCAGCACCTGCCGCCCGGCGACGTCGATGTCGACGGCCGCGATCGCTTCCCCCGGTCCGGCCAGCACGCCCGTGCATTGCCCCCGCTGGATGTCCCACACGCGGGCCGAGCCGTCGCCGCCGCCGGTGACGGCCCAACGCGACACGGCGCTGACGGCAACGCTGGTGACGGCCTCGGAGTGCCCGCGGCAGACGTGCCTGGGGTACGCCGCCCGCAGCGCCGTCCGCCGCGACCGAAGCGACAACTCGTGCCACAACTCCAGCGACTCGGGGTGGCGGTCGCGCCCGCTCAGCCCGCGGGCCCTCTCCACGCAGACCCGCGCGTCGGCGACCCGGTCCTCCGCCAACGCCTGGCGAGCCCGCGAAACCAGGCCGTGGAACTCGCCTTCGCCGGCGGCGCCGTCCGTCACGTGCGCCACGCGGCACAGCACCGGATGCCCGGCCGCTCGGTCCGCCATGCTCCCCAGGGGCACCACGCGCATGCGCCCGTCCGACCCGCCCAGGATCATCCATCGCCCGGCGCCGCCCAGGCACGCGCCCGCGACCGAGTTCGCCCCGCCTGCCAGCGTGCGCAGGCACCGGCGCGACGACGTTTCGTACAGGCGAACGACGCCGTCGGTTCCGCCGGTCAACGACGTCGCCGCATCGTCGCCGAAGCACACCGCGCTCACCGCCCCGACGTGGCGCACCAACTCGCCCGCGGCCAGCCGGCCGGCGCCGTCCCACAGCCGCACGCCCCCCTCCCGGTCGCCCGAAAGGACCCAGCCTCCGTCGGGGCTGATCGCCACCGCCGCCACGGGCGCTCCGTGCCCGCGGAACGTGCAGACGAACGAGCCGCTCGGCACGTCCCACAACCGCACCGTGCCATCCCAGCTTCCCGATACCCCCCAACGCCCGTCCCGGCTCAACGACACCGCCGACACCGCGGCCGTGTGCCCCTCCATCGCCCGCGACCACCGTCCCTCGGCCAGGTCCCAGGACCGCACGGCGCCGTCGGCCCCCCCAGCCGCGACGCGGTCGCCCCCGCCGTCCACGGCGATCGCGGCGGCTTCCCACCCGCCTGGGGCCCGGGCAATGCATTCACCGGACAACGCATCCCACACGCTCACGTCGCCCTGCTCGTCCAGGCACGCGGCGCGGCACGTCCGGGGCGCCAACCAGGCCGCCTTCATCGGCCCGTTGCCCAGCGTCCGCACCGGCATGCCCGTCGCCACGTCCCACACCTGCGCCCGCTGGTCGGGCCCGGCCGCCAGCAGCAGCCGCCCATCCGCCGACACCGACACGCAGGCCGCGGCGCCGCCGTGGCCTTTCAGGACGCGAGGCGGCCCGGCCTGAGCCCGGCAACGCTGCGCAAGCTTCGCCGTCTCCGCCAGGTCCGCCGGCACGGCGGCGCCGGCGGCCGACACCGCCGACGCCATCGCCCCCGCGGCCGACTCGCTGTCCCCGCGCTCCAGGTGCACCAGGCCCAGCAGGTACGGCAGCCGCCAGTCGCCCCGGAGACAGTGCCCGACCTCCTCCAGCTTGTGGAGCAGTTCCACGTCGCTGCCCTGCCCGGACCGCCACCGCAGCAGGCCCAGGTTGTACGTTGCCTCCGGTTGGTGCGGGTCCACCTGCAACGCCTGGAGGTAAAGCTTCTCCGCCTCGCGCGACATGCCCAGGTCCACCAGGCTGACGGCCCGGTTGTTCAGACCGTCGGCCAGCAGTTCCGCCGGCGGCGGCTCGATGCGGTCGTACGCCTGCCCCATGACGTGCCGGTACGCCTCCCGCAGCCAATCGACGACCTCCGGCATCTCGCCGGGCCGCTCCCGCGGCCCCGCCCGGAGCACGTGCCGCAGCACCCGGAACACCTTCTCCGGCATCGCGGGGATACGGCGGTCCGACGGCCCGCCCGGCAGCGCCGTGTAGTACTCCCTCAGCGCCTCGCCGGCCAGCGGTCCCGATTTCCACTTCACGGCGCCGGTGAACATCTCCAGCACGCTGACGCCCCAGCTCCACATGTCCGAATGGATCGTCAACTCCTCGCGCCGGGCCTGCTCCGGCGAGCAGAACGCCGGCGTCAGCCCCCCCTGACGAACCAGGGCCCGCCCGGTCCAGTCCTTCGCGGCCGCGCCGGGCGCCGATGCCGCCGCGCCGGCCAGACCGAAGTCCGTGACCTTCGGCTCGCCCTCCGGCGTCATCATCACGTTGGCGGGCTTGACGTCCTTGTGCACGATCCCCTGGCGATGAGCGTGGTGCAGCCCCCACGCGAAGCGGATCGCCACGTCCAGGATGCGCTCCAACGCGATGTCCGCCCCGCCTTCGTACAACTTCCCCTCCTCGATCCACTCGCGCAGGCTGCCGCCCTCCACGTACTCGGCGAAGATCCTCGGTATCCCCCCCAGCGTGCGAACATAATACGCAGTCACCATATTCGGATGCACGCCGAGAGAGATCCACGTCTGGCACTCGGCCGTGAAGTGGTTCCGCGCCGCCTCCGTGGTGAAATTCTCCGGCCGGGGGCTCTTCACCGCCAGGTCCATCCCCCAGTTGCCGTGCCGCACCCGGTACACCACCGCCCGCTTGCCCCCTCGATGCACCGCCTTCACCTCGTACAGCCCCAGAATCACGTCGCCGACTTTCCACTCCGCCGGCACGTCCGCCGCCAACGTCGCCGGCCGCGAAACCTCGCCCTCCAACGGGGCGTGCCCGTCGGCCCCGATGGTGAACGTCTGGCCGCACTGCCCACACCGCCCGATTTTGCCCACATGCGCATCCGAAACGGCGAGTTGCGCGCCGCAGTGGGGACACCTTGTCTTCACTTCTTCCATGCCCGCCCAATACTACCATGAAGCCGCGACGGTGTTAACTCACCCCAACCGCCTGGCGCTCCACGACCGTTCCTGCATCGCCTCTTCAGCCCGAAGCGCTGACCCGGGGCAGCCTTTCAGGCTGAAGAGGCCAAGGCGCAACCACGGTCGTGCGCCCCAACGCCGGACGCTGCTTCGCGCGGCCATGCTCCCCTTCGAGGAAGAGCACCCCATCGATGCCCACCGGATCCTGATTCATGACCGCCAACCACTACGAGGCTGGGTTGCCTCCCGCCCTCGGTTGCGGGCAAGGCCCGCGCCGCGATGCCGGAACTCCCGCCGATTCGCGGTCATCGCCGCCTGGCCAACTGGTGTGTGTCGCGGGCGATCATCAGTTCCTCGTTGGTCGGCACGACCCACACCGGCAGGGGCGCGCCCTCGGCCGTGATCGGCCCGCAGTTGCCCCCCACCGTCGCGTCGTTGCGCGCCGCGTCCAGCAGGACCCCCAGCGGGCGAAGCATCTCGCACAGGGCCGCCCGCACCGGCACGGCGTTCTCGCCGATGCCGCCGGTCAGGATCAGCGCGTCCGCCGACGGCAGCACCGCCCGGTACGCCCCCACGTACTTCGCCAGGCGGTACACGAACACATCCCTGGCCAGCGCCGCCCGCTCGTCGCCACCCGCGGCCGCCGCCAGCACGTCGCGCATGTCGTTGCTCCGCCCGCTCAACCCCAGCAGGCCCGACTCCTTGTTCAGGGCCCTGTCCACCTGCTCGGGCGACAGCCCGCGCGACTGCATGTACAGGACGATGGCCGGGTCGATGTCGCCGCTTCGCGTGCCCATCACCAGCCCCTCCAGCGGCGTCATCCCGAGCGAGTGATCGACCGCCTTGCCGCCCTGGATGGCCGTCATCGAGCAGCCGTTGCCCAGATGGGCGGTGATCAGGTTCACCTGGTCCAGCGGCCTGTTTAGCAGCTCCGCCGAACGCAGCGTGACGTAGCGGTGGCTGGTGCCGTGGAACCCGTACCGCCGCACGTGATGCTCGCTGTACCACGACTCGGGCACCGCGTAGCGGTACGCCCGCGGCGGCAGCGTCGCCAGGAACGCCGTGTCGAACACGGCCACGTGCGGCACGGCCGGCATCGCCGCCATGGCGGCCTCGATACCCGCCAGATTCGGCGGGTTGTGCAAGGGGGCCAGTTCGCAGTTGCGACGGATAACGTCGATCACCCGCTCGTCGATCCGCGCCGATCCGCTGATGCTCTCCCCGCCGTGCACCACGCGGTGGCCCACGCCCTCGATCTCCGCGATCCGCTTCATCACGCCGATCCGCCTGTCCAGCAGCGCGTCCAGGATGATCCGCATCCCGCAACTGTGGTTGGGGGCGCTCACGTCGCGATCCGTCTTCCCGCCCGCAGTCGCATGGTGCAGCACGGCCTGGCCGCCCACCCGCTCCAGCAGTCCCTTGGCCAGGACCGATTCGTCGCCCATGCGGAACAACTGGTACTTGATCGAACTGCTGCCGGCATTGACAACGAACACCTTCACGGGCACATCCTTTCGCCATGGGAGACAGCACCCTACGAACCGACTGGGAGCCTGTCAAGCAGGGGCAAGGGACGGCCGCGGGTCGGGAACGGATGTCCAATGCCGAGTGTCGGGATAGGAAACGGCCGATCACGATCACGGGGGGATCGGGAAAACGGCCGAGACCTCCTTCCCGTTGCTGCCCGTCCCTTCGCGTGCGAGCGAAGACTCAGCGCGCAGGGAGGCCGGCGCTACTGGCCCGGCTTCCGGAGCGAAACGAGAAGACCCTCCCCCGCGGCAACTTCCTCATTCGCCGTCCCGGATGGACCGTGCGAACCACCCGTCACAAGGGCCTCGACTCCCGCGGCGCCGCCCGGCCGTCGGCTTGCCGCTTCGGGCTCCTCCCAGACGCAGACGCAACCCGGGGCAACCCGCGGGTGGTCGCTGCCGCCTGCCCGCCGGGCCCGTTGAACTGCCTTCCGCTACGCCTCCGCCGTCGCCGGCATCGGCGCCGTCACCAACGGCAAGCGGATCTCCACGCGCGTTCCGCGCCCCGGCGCCGACGACAGCCGCACCGTCCCGCCATGTGCCTGTACGCATACGTACACACATGCCAGCCCCAGGCCGCAACGCCTGCCGCTCTTGTCGGTGGTGAAGAACGGCTCCATCGCCTGGGCCAGCGTCGCCTCGTCCATGCCCCTGCCCGTGTCGGATACCACGATCCGCAGGCACGGCTGGTTGCCGCTCACGCCCGGCGCCGCCGTCAACCCGGGGCCGTCCGGCCCGCCCATCGACACCTCGGTCTGGATAGTGATCGTCCCGCTGCCGTCGATGGCCTCGCGGGCATTGGCGCACACCTCCGCCAGCGTCGCCCGCAACTGGCGCTCATCGCCGGCCACAAAGCACGCCCCCGGGCACGGCTCCCGCACGATGCTGACGGCGGGGGCGACTTCGCCTTCCAGGCGGCGGGCCACGTCGCCGACCAGGCGGCTCATGTCCACCGGGCGCAAGAGCCCCGGTTCCAGGCTGCCGACGGCGGACAGACGTTTGACGAGCATCTCGGCCCGCTGCGAAGCGTGGAGGATCTGTCCCAGGGCGAATGCCTGCCCGTCGGGTCCGGCCGGTTCGCCGCGCAGCAGCGCCGCGTTGATCTGGATGACCGAGAGCAGATCGCTGAAGCGGCGGGCGACATTCCCGGCCAGGCGGCCCATCGAACGCGTTCGGCGCAGCTCCTCGCAGCGGCGGTCGAGGTCGCCCAGCGTCCGCCACAGGCGCTTGCGTTCGGTGACGTCCACGCCGCTGAGCGCAATGCCGTCGCCGACTCGCGCGGCGCTGCTCGCCGCGACGCCGACGGATTCGGCGTCCTGCGACAGCAGCAGCGTCCGCACGTGGCCGTCCTTGGCCCACACCTCGACTTCCAGGTCGCGGATCTCCTGCCCGCCGATGCCGCGGTCCAACTGCTCCAGAACGCGCCCGCTGTCGTGCGGCGCCACGAACTCCAGCACGTGGCGCCCGAGCAATTCGGAGTGGGTGTAGCCCAGCAGCCCCAGTAGCGAAGGGCTGGCCCCCCGCACCTTCCCGTCGCGCCCCACCACCAGGTGGATCGCCGCCTGCGAAATGTAGATCCCTGCCTTAGATCGACCCGCAACTGGCTGCCCAAACGAAGTTTGTGCAGCTTCCATAGGTTTTGCCTCGCCTCCCAGGTCCAAACGTGAACGGCGGAAATGCCTAACTGGATTCTAGCAACCCCAAGTGTCCAGTCTGGCCCTCAAGATACCCACGGCGCACCCGAGGTCGCAGCCAAGGCGACAGGCGACCTCAAGCGAAGTCATCGCAAAGCCGCCTGACCGAGGAACTCACCGGCAAGCAGATCTCCGACCTGCGCGAGGTCCTGCACGCCGGATCGGCTGCTCGCGACGCGACGTGCTCGCCCCGATCCCCTTCACCTTCCCCGTCCCCGCGGCGGCGGCTTCACGTCTTCCGTCCGCCCGAAGATCATCCGCCCCGCCGACGTCTGCAACACGCTGGTCACCGTGATGTCGACCGCCTGTCCGATCTTCTCGCGCCCGCCCTCGACCACCACCATCGTGCCGTCCTCGAGATAGCCCACGCCCTGCCCCGCCTCATCTCCGGCCCGAAGCACCTGCACCCGTATCAGCTCGCCGGCAATCACCATCGGCTTGAGGGCGTTGGCCAGGTCGTTGATGTTGATCACGTCCACGCCGCGAACCTTGGCCACCTTGTTCAGATTGTAGTCGTTGGTCACCACGCGCCCGCTGAGGTGGTCGGCCAGGGCCATCAGCTTCTCGTCCACGCCGGCCGCCTTGTCCACGGCCGGCACGTTCACGTCCAGCAGCGTCACGTCCAGCCGCTGGCAACTGCGCAGGCGGTTGAGGACGTCCAAGCCGCGCTGCCCGCGCTTCCGCTTCAACTTGTCCTCCGAGTCGGCCAGGGCATGCAGTTCCGCCAACACGAACCGCGGCACGATCGCCTCCGACTCCAGCACGCCCGTGTCGGCGACGTCCGCGACGCGCCCGTCGACGATCACCGACGTGTCCAGCAGCAACGGGCGCGAACCCTTGCTCTGGCGGCTGAACTCCACGTACGGAATGATGAAGCGGAAATCGTCCTTCGTCTGAAGCACGAACGAGACGCACAGGAAAATCGCGCCGGCGCTGAGCAACGCCTTTGTCACGGCCACCGCCGAGCCGGCCATGAACGTGTCGATCTCGAACACGCTGATCGACAGGTCCACCACCAGCGACAGCCCGTAGGCCAGCACCAGCCCGGCCAGCACGCCGAAGAACAGCCCGCTGAGCACCTGCAACCGCTTGCCCTTCCAGAGCATGTCGGCCATCACCAGCAGGAACGCCGCCAGCACCGGCAGGACAATGCACGCCGCCACGTACAGGAAGGCATGCCCCGCCGCGGCCGCCTGGAACCCCAACGTGATCGAAGTCGCCATCGCGACAAGAAGAAACAGGATCCGCACAAGGTGCAACACCATGGTCGCCCGCCTCTCTATGCCAGGATGAACCCAACGACGGTGGAAGTATAGGCGACTCGCTATGTTTCGCCAAGGCCGATTCGTGCCGCCGGGGCGAAGGGGAACCGACTTCCACTCGCGACTACGCACCCAATCAAGCTTGCTGTTTCGCGCAACCACGCGACCGGGGCAAGTTACCTTCCCCGCACAAGTCTCCGTACTGGCACCAGCGGCATTGCTCCCCGCGCCGGTGTGCATACTCCCCGCTGCGCCGCGCCGCGATCAGCTCGCGCGCCAGCTTCGATGCCGTCTCGCCCGCCTTCGCCAGGCTCCCCGGCGACACGTCCATCGCGATCTCCTCGCCCGGCCGCAAGAAGTACAGCGCCGACGACGCCGGGGGTTCGCCCAGCCGCCGCCCCACCGCCGCCGCGTACAGCAACATCTGCAACTCGTACCCCTTGGCGTGCTCGGCGGCGCCCTCCGCCGAGACGGCGTCGCTCTTGTAGTCCACGATCCGCCACCGCCCCTCCGCATCCCGCAGCAGCAGGTCGATCTGCCCCCGCAGCGTCACCGGCGGGCAGTCCATCGCGAAGTCCAGCTCCCGGAAGACCTGCTTTGCCCCGGCCAGTCGTCCCCATATCGCGTGCCCCTTCAGCCGCTCGACCATCGCCGCCAACTCATCGCTCAGCGCGGGCACGATCGCCGACTCGTCCATGTCCAGGTCCGCCGCCGCGCGCCGCAGCAGCGGCAGCGCCTCGTTCTCCCGCCCAGAGGCGAAGTCCAGCAACTCCATGCACCGGTGGAACAACGTCCCCAGCGCCGCCGCGTCGAACCGCGGACGCTCGAGCGGCTCCATCGCGGCGGGCGCCGCTTCGCCGCCCCGCTCCATCCCGCGCGGCACGCGCAGCTCGTGACGCCAATGGAACATCATCGGGCATCGCCCGAAGTCGCCCAGCGCCGTCACCGCGATCTCCACCCGCCCGATCGACGCCTCCAGCGGCCCCGCCAGCCGAGGCGCCTTCGCCCCGCCCTTCACCATCGCCCTGACCGCGTCGGCTATCTCGCCGCCGTCCCTCGCCGCCGCGAGAACCTTCTCTCCTTCCGCCTGCTTCGTCGCCCCTCTGTCTCCCACGGGCGGGACCTCGCGCCGCACGGCAAATGTAAACTCCCCCTCTTTCCCGTACGTCCCAAACCGCTCACCCGTGTCAGAACGGTCAATCGGCAATCGACAATCAGCAATCGACAACTCCCCTCCCACTCCCAGCACCTCGTCGATCATCGCCAGGTAGCTGTCCGCGCCGCGGAACGCCCCGTCCTTCGTCCGCCAGTCCGCGCCCACCAGCACCAGGTGGTCCTTGTGCCGCGTCACCGCAACGTACAGCTTGCGAATGTCCTCGCGCCTCTGCTCCTCGTCCTCGCGCTGCCTGGCCATCCGGTACGACATCGCCTCGCCCACCTCCTCCTCATCGGCCGCCGTCTCGTCGGCCTCTTCGCAATACGTCAGCCCCCAGTCGCTCCGCAGCAGCAGCCGCCCGCGATGCCCCTGCCTGCCCGCGTTCAGGTCCGGAACGAACACCACCGGGAACTCCAGCCCCTTGGCCTTGTGAATGGTCATCATCCGCACCACGTCCTCGGCCTCCCCCGCCACCGGCGCCTGCTCGTATCTCGACTGGTGCAAGATCAACTCGTCGCTCTGCGCCAGGAAGTCGGCCAACGCCATCCCGCCCGCCGCCGCCTTCCGCGCCAGATCGGCCACCATCCGCACGTTCCCCAACTGCCGCCTGCCCCCGAACTGCGCCAGCAGCACCGCCTCGTAGCCCGTCCGCGACAGCAGTTCGTCAACCAGGGCGTCGATCCCCATCGCGTCCTTCCGCGCGTGCAGCCGCTCGATCAGCCCCGCCGCCAGCCGCACCGCCTCGTGCTGGGCCGGCGACAACCGGCGAGCCAGCTCCGCTTCGGCGCCCGCGTCCTTCACCCCCACGAAGTAAGGCCGCCCGCACGCCTCGGCCAGGTGCATCAACGTGTTGTCGTTCACGCCGAACAGCCCGCTCCGCAGCGCGCCCACGAACGCCACGTCGTCCCGCGGATCGTCCACGGCCCGCAGGCCCGTCAGCACGTCGAACACCTCTTGCCGCTGGAAGAACCCCGTCCCCGCCACCACGTAATACCTGATCCCCTGCTCCTGGCACGCCCGCTCGTACTCCAGGCTGTTGGTCATCCGCGCGAACAGGATCGCGATGTCGCCCGCCCGCGCCGCCCGCCACTGCCGCGCCGCCTTGTCCCACACGATCCGCTCCCCGCTGTCCAGCATCCGGCGAATCCGCGCCGCCGCCAGCCGCGCCTGCGCCCTGCCCGCCGCCTCGGCGCAGTCCATGGGCGCCTCCTCATCCCCGGCCGCCAGCAGCACCTCCACCGACGGACCGGGCGGCAGTTCGTCCCGGTTGGATTCGATGCCCGCGTACTCGTGCCCCATCAGCGGCGCAAACAACGCGTTCACGAATTCCGTGCCCGCCCTGTGCGTCCGGAACGAAACATCCAACGTCTCCCCGTGGTCGTCGCCCAGCCTCCCGCACGCGGACGCGAACTCCTCCACCTGCGCGCCCCGGAATCGATAGATGCTCTGCTTGGCGTCGCCGACGAGGAACACGCGGCCCTCCCTCGGCCGGCCGCCGGCCGGCGCCCCCGTGATACAATCCAGCAACCGAAGCTGGAAACCATCGGTGTCCTGCGCCTCGTCGATGAGCAGTTGATCCACCTGCGCAGCCAGCGCCTCCCTCACGCCCGCGTTGCCGGCCAGCAGCCGCCCCGTGTGCTCCAGCAGGTCGGTGAAGTCCAGCATGCCCCGCCGCCGCTTGGCCCGCTCGAACAGCGTGTTCGCCTCGGCGGCCAGCCTCGCCATCGCAACCAGCGTCTCGGCCGCCTGCTCGTCCAGCTTGCCCAGCTCCCCGCAACACAACTCGCGTTCCTTCACATGCTCGATCACGCCGCGCAGACGGGCACGAATCGCCTTCACGCCCTCGCCGCCGCCCCAGCACTTGGCCGAACCAATGTTCCCCGGACTTGCGTTCAGAATCCCGAATGCCGCCCGCACCGCGTCCGCCGTCCGCCGCGCCAGGATCTCCCCGATCGCATCCATCTGCCGGTCGCGGAACGCCGCCAGCTTGTCCGCCGCGTCGCTGCACGCCGCCGCCTTCAGCGCCGCCACTTCGGCGGCCAACTCCCCGTCCGCTTGCAGCTTCGCCATCTCCGCCTCGCGCTGCCGCTCAACCGTCGCCCGCCATCGCTCCAGGACCGTCGCCGCGTCGGCATAGTCCTCCGCCCGCCATCGCGTCCGCTCGGCGATCAACCACCCGACGTTCTCGGCAGCCGCCTCGAACGCCATCCGCGCCAGCAAGCCCGACGCACCCTCGTCCTGCCGCTCGACGGCCTGGAGAATCGCCTCCTCGGCCGCCTCAGCGATCATCCGGGCGACCTGCAATTCATCGGAGCACACCGCGAACGCCGGATCGATCCCCGCCTCCACCGCGTGCGCCCGCAGCACCGACGCGCAGAAGCCGTGGATCGTCGCGATGCGGGCGTCCGCCAGTTCCTCCAGCCAGCGGAGAGCCAGCTCGCGCTCCGCCCCCTCGGCGCCCGCCGCCGCGTCTTGCAGCATCGCCCGCACGCGCCCGGACATCTCCAGCGCCGCCTTCTCGGTGAACGTCAGCGCCACGATCCGACCGACCGCATCGCCTCTGTGCGGCGACTGCTCCAGCAGCCGCAGGAACCGCAGCGCCAGCACGAACGTCTTGCCGCACCCCGCCCCCGACAGCAGCGCCATGTTCCGCCCGATCTTCTCGACCGCCGCCTTCTGCCCGCCCTTGAGGTCGTATTGCCGACTCATCCCTCGCCCCCCGCCGCCTGCTGCCGGCTCCCCGCCGCCTTCCTCTCCCCCCTCACCGGCGAGCGCTGACAAATCCGCCTCAAGTGGCACCACGCCGGGCATCGGCCCGTCGGAAGCAGCTCAAAGTGCCCTCCCCGCATCCCCGTCACAACCCCCCCCACCTTCGCCAGCACGGCCGCGAGTTCCTCCCCGTACTTCCCGTCCGCCTTGTATCCCGGTTTGCCGTGAGCCCTGTCGATGGCCGCGAACAACCGCTCCGGCGCGCCGCCGCCCACGCCGTGGAACGCCCCGCCCAGGCACGCCTCGCCCAGCATCGCCGCCGCCGCGGCCGCGTACAGCGGAATCTGCACGTTCCGCCCCCCCAGCACGTCCGCCCGGCTGGGCAATCGCCCGGTCTTGTAGTCCACCACCATCAGCCCCGCCTCCGGAACCCCCGAAACGCGGTCCACGCGGTCGATCCGCCCGCACACCCGCACCACGCCCGCCGGCGTCGCCACACTCGCCGGCTCGTCGCAACTGGCCGCGTCGGACCCCCGACGCCACTGCCACTCCTGCGGCCCGAACGCCAGCTCGAAATGCAATGCCTCCGCCCTCAGCAACTCCGCACGCTGCCGGGCGCTGGCCAGGTACTCCCTCAACTCCCGCTGCATCTGGTCACGCTGAATCCGCCACAGCAGCGGATACGCCGGCCGGCGGGCCTCCACCGCCGCCGCCTCCTCGCCGATCGCGCGCTCCAGCGCCGCGCCCAGTTCGCCTTCGTCGATCTCCCACAATCGCACCCCGGGCGGCCCAGCTTGCTCGACGGGTCCCGCCAACCCCCGCATCAGACGGCACAACACCGCGTGCACGAAGCTGCCACGACTCGCCGGCTCCAGCCGCCGCTCCGGCTGCACCGCCTCCCGCAACTCCAGCACATACTTCGCGAAAAACTGCCACGGGCATTGGCCGTAGGCGTCGAACTTCGCCGCCGAGAAGACCGCCTCCCTCCCGAACCGACGTCCCAGCGACGCCACCAGCCCCGGCTCGGCGATGCGGCCGTCAAACTCGTCGCACTCGCCCCGCCGCCATCGCCTGTGGAATGCCAGCAATCCCATCGCCGCGCGCCCGAGCTTCGCCGCGTTCGCCTCGGCCGCCCACTCCAGCAACCCCGCGGGCGCCTCCACCTCGCGCCCGAAGAAACCCGCGAAGGCTGCATTGAACGCCTCGTCAACCGCCACCGGCTCCTCGCCCGCCGCCGGAACGAACCGCCCCGGCGGCACCTTCGTCAGCGACCCGCCCAGCGCGTCCATGCCGCCCACGGCATCGATCAGCGACAGCAGGAACGGCCCGGGCGCGCCGCTCCCGCCCAACGCACCCGTCTCCAGATAGCTGATCGTCAGCGTCCGCCGAGCCCGCGTCACGGCCAGGTAGAACAGCAGCATCTCGCGGGCCGTCAGGTCGCTTCTCGCGTCCAGCCGCACGCCCGCCTTCCGCCACGCCACCCGCTCGGCCTCGCCGATGAACGCCGGCTCGCCCATCCGCGGCGGGAACTGCCGCTCCGACGCCCCCAGCAGCAGCACGTGGTCGTACGACATCGCCCGCGCATCGAGTACGTCCAGCACGTCCACAAGGTCCTCGCCCCGCTCGGCGGGGCACGTCTCCGCCGCCAGCGCCCGGCAGACCGCCGCCAGGTCGCACCGCGCGTCGCCGAGCCCCCGCAGATGCGCCGCCAGCGCCGCCAGCGCCCGCAGGTCGCGGGCGACCAGCTTCGGCTCGCCCAGGGCCCGAACAACATCCGCAAGCTTCAATGTCTCCGCGAGTTTGAGGAGGTCCCCTTCCTGTGCACCGGCACACGCCTCAAACAGCCGCTCGAGCATCTCGCACGCACGCCGAATCTCCGCCTCCGCAACACCCGACGCCGGCGGGCATCGGACCCCCGCTTCGCCCCCGTTCCCGTCTTCTCGCTCTTCCTCCTCAAACTCCGCGCGGGCGATCAGCCTCTTGCCCGCCTCGGCGTATGCCTCCCGCCCGCCCACCACGTTCCCCTCGCGGACCAGCTTCTCCGCCGCCAGCACCGTTTCCGCGCCGTATTCGCCCAACGCCCCCGGACTGAAGTAGCTGCTCTTCATCACCGCCAGCACGTCGCGCCACGCGTACTCCGGACCCAGCGCCGCCGCCCTCAGCAGGAACCGCACCGCCGGCGCTTCCGTCAACGGCAAGCCCCAGGCCGGCACGGGCACGCCGCAGGCCGCGAAAACCCGCCGGATCGGCTCGCGGTACTCCTCCAGCGACCGCGCCAACACCGCGATGCTCCCCGCCGGCGCGCCATCGGCAAGCAGCCGCTTGATCCGCCTCGCCGCCGCCCCCACTTCCGCATCAACCCCCGCGGCGCCGACAACGTTGAACCCGTCCGGCAACTCCACCTTCGCATCCGGGACAAACACCGCGCTCCACAGCGACCCCACCCCCTTTACCGCTCCCCCCTTTGCGTCCTCCGCGCCCTTTGCGGTCAAGTCGATCTCCCTCAGTCCGCCCAGCCGCTCCCGCAACGCCCCCAGCGTCCGACCCGTCCAATGCCACATCCGCTCCCGCGTATCCGCGCCACCATCGCATGCCTCGCCGCCGACACCGTGGGCTTCCATCGGCAACCCGTTTGCGGCCGCGGGCCGCAGCCCGTACGGCAGCGTCACTACCAGCAGCTCCAGCTTCCCCGCCAGTACCGCCAGAATCTCCAGTTGCGTCGCCGTGAAATCGGTGAACCCGTCCACCGCCATCGCCCGCACGCCGTCCAGCCCCGGCAGCGCCCGCCCCTCTTTCGCCGCCGCCCGCAGGTGATCCCGCGCCAGCCACGCACGCCCCTCCTCGTCGCTCGCCCCCCGCTCGTGCAGCGCCGCCTGGTATCGCCGATACACCTCCACCAGGTCCCCGTGCTTGCCGCTCCCGCGCCCCACCGCCCGCGCCAACGCCTCCGGTTCCACGGCCGCCCGCTTCAACTCGCCGATCGCCCTGTCCAGCGCGACGACCAGCCCCGGCGTGTCGGCCACCGCGCCGATGGCCGCCAACTTGCCCGCCTTGCCCAGGTCCGCGACGACCTGCCCCAGCAGCAACCGGCGCTGGAACGAAGAAAGCGACTCGGCGCCGTCGCCCGCCGCGGCCAGCACGCCACGCGCCAACGCCGAAAACGTCGCCGCACGCAACGCGATCGCCACCTGCCCCACGCTCCGCGCCACCACCGCACGCCGCAGCGCGCTGGCCGCCGCAGCGTTCGGCGCCACCAACATGCACCCCGACCGCCCAAACCCGTCCTGAAAATGCTCGTACACGTCCAGCACGGCCGACGTCTTGCCCGACCCCGCCGGCCCGCGCACGACGACAGCCCCGCCCGAGCCGACAATCCGTTCCAGCAGCGAGTTGTTTCCCCGGCGGTCCATCCCCGCCATTGTCCCGCCCCCGCCCCGCCGGGGCAAGCGGCATCGCCGAACCGCCGACCCGAAGCTGTGCCGGCACCCTCTTCGGCGGCAAACGCACAGCCTCTCGTTGCCGCTTCCGTTTAACTGACGCGGCCTCGGTTAAACCCAATACGGTTCAGTTAAGGAAAACAGGACGAAAAACGAGACTGTAGCGTCATCATTGCGGTTCCGAGACAGGTGGAGCACTGCTCTTCAGCCTGAAAGGCTGACGGAATACAGCCCAGGGCAACGCCCTTGTTGTACTACACAAGTCCCGGATCGGCGTAGCGGTAGCGAAGCGGCCCTATGGAGTGCCGCGTACCGCCCATGAAGAGCGCGGGGTGCCGTGGGCTGCGAATGCCTTTAGGCTGAAGCAG
>CAYWTX010000337.1:0-6009 GCA_964461295.1 uncultured Planctomycetaceae bacterium
CAGCCACGCGCCGGCCACGGCGATCATCAGCGCGGGGATGTACAGGATCTGCGCGGGGCTGTCCGCGGGGCGGAATCTCCAGATGTCGGGGCTGACATCGGTGCCGGTCCTGTCCAGCAGGCCCAGCCCGCCCTGGCGGGCGGCGAAGGCGACCAGCTCCTTGCGGACCTGCTGGATCTGCGCCCGGACCCGCGAGTCCCGCGACAGCCGCTGCTGGCGATGGAAGAACTCCACGGAGTTCTTCGCCGACCAGTCAGGGAACGTCCACTGTTCGGGGCGATCCAGCCCCTGCTCGATGCGATGTGCCAGGTCGCGGTTGGACGCCTCGGAATACAGGGCGATCTCCTCGCGGGCCTTGCTCAGCACGGTCGGCAGATCCCGAAGCTCCGTCTGGAAGAAGTACTTGTAGTAGACCTCGTCCTCGATGGCCGGGTCCACCGGACCGTGGCGAGGCATCTCCGGCCACAACGCGCAGTTTCGCTCCAGCACCCGGTAGATCTGCTCCTGGTAGGGATAGGGGAACCACTCCGAGTCGCCGCGGTGCTTCATGGCCGCGATGTCCGACCGCACCATGCCGCGCCGGCACTCGCTCTTGATGATGTCCTCGTCGGTGAAGTGGTTCCACAGCCAGGCCGCGTCGGGCGAGCGGCAGGGGGACGTGAAGAAAGTGATCCAGTCGTCGGCGGTCTGCGGCATGGGATTGCCCGGCGGCAGCAGGATGCCCACCTTGTCCAGCCCCAGCAGTTGATGGATCTGCTCCTTCTCGCGCTCGATCCGCTCGGCGGTCCAGCCGCTGCTGGCGTCGCCGTACGGCACCGGCACCGGCGCGCTGCCGATGTCCTGCGCGGCCCAGGGCACGCGCTCCGCCCCAATCCACGCGGCCTGCGGGCCGTCGATCACCATCGCCGCCTTGCCGCTGGCCAGGGCCATCCGCACGACCTCGTATTCGCGGCTCTCGGTGCCCGGCAGCACCAGACCGTCCTGCTTCATCTTCAGCAGCAGGGCGAACGCCGCCAGCGAGGCGGGGTTGTGGTAATCAAAGTAGCCGATCGGCTTGCCCGCGTGGCGGGCTTTCACGGCCGGGTCGGTGAAGAACCGCTGCACCTTCTCGGTGTCGCCCTGGAAGGCGAACGACATCGTGCCGGCGCGATACGCCAGCGGGCGGATGCCCCGCATGATGTCCCGCTGCCGCTGTCCCTGCACCACGATGCCGTGGCAGATCGGCTCGTTCAGCCCCAGCCGCGCGCCCGCGCGCCGCCCGTACTCCCTCAGCACCATCGCCTTCTGGTACAGCTCCAGCCAACTCGCGGGCGGGGCGGGCTCGCCGTTGGCGTCCAGCAGCCCGGCATTGGGGAACTCCTTGGCCGCCTCGCGGAACAGCCGCTTGTTGTAGGTCAACGTGGCTGGCGTCGAGATCCCGGGGCGGAAGCCGGCCACCTTGCCGTCCATCGCCAGCAGGCGGGCGGCCTCGCGCGGATGCTCGAACCCGCCGTCGGCGCTCTTCCGCAGGAAGATGTCGTCGGGGTTGACGTTGAAGCGGTACACCCGCCCAACGCGGGCCGAGGGATCGAACTGCTCGAGGTACTTCTCCTCGCCGCCGGCCTTGGCGATCAGGTCGTCCAGCGGCATGACCGCGCCGATGAGGATGTAGTCGCGCAGCTCGTTGAGTTTGCAGTCCATGTAGTCCGGCGGGTTGCCCGACAGCAGGCTCATGTAAAGGACGTCGCGCAGCCCGCCGGACTCGCGAAAGTTGGGCTCCACGCGGATGTCGGGGTATCTTCCCTCGAACTGGCTCGCCCGCTTCAGGTCCACCTCCGGCGAGCCGGAGTTCGTCCAGTAGACCACCTTCTTGGTGCGGACTTCCTCCTCGC
This sequence comes from uncultured Planctomycetaceae bacterium, assembly GCA_964461295.1. Lineage (GTDB taxonomy): Bacteria > Planctomycetota > Phycisphaerae > SM23-33 > SM23-33 > CAYWTX01. The sequence continues at coordinate 1,872 of CAYWTX010000337.1, forward strand.
TGTTGAGAACCTTCTCAGTCCAGTCCGAAACCTCTCCCCACGTGGAAAGCAGGACGCAGACGCCCAATCCGATCAGTATGTACGCGGATCGCTTCGAAAGCATTTGTCACCGCGAGCGCCGCCCGCAGCCCGACGCCCCAGCCTCTCTTCCTGTTGAACCCGCCATCATGATTCGCGGCCTGGCGTTTGGCAAGGAGCAACACCTCACCGGGCCTGCGTCGCTACCCGCTACCTGCTGCCTTCGGTTGCGGGCGCAGCCCGCGTTGTGGAGTCCCTTGAGCGGGCCATCGGGCCAGACCTCGATCAGCGACTGGCGGCCAAGTGACAGTAACTCAAGGTCGGTGAAGTGACAGTAGCCGAAGGTCGGTATGCTGATGGAAGAAGGCACGAGGCGGTGGAATTCGGGCATCCACCTCCGCGGCCGTCGGTGTTTGTCACAACAGCCCCTTCGCCCGCCCCGCATCGCGTTGAAGCGCGTTCAATGGAAGCGAAGGAGTAACACGAATGTCGGGCACGCGAACAACTCCACGTCCATGGCAGCTTGCCGTTCTGGCAGCGGCGGCAAACCTGGTTTCCCTCGCGGGCGGTTCAGCCGTGGCAGAACCCGCAGCCCCCGTTGCGGCCGCACTGGACTTGTCCGGCGAGGCGCGGCGGCAGTTCGACGACCTGGCGGGGCAGATGACGCCGGCGCGGCGGGCCTGGTTCGAGAAGGTCGCGTCGCAGGCATATCGGCGCGAGGCCCTGATCCTGCCCGAGGACCGCGACCCGCTGGACGTGGTGCTGCGGCGGACGCGGGCATTGCTGGCAGACCAGATCCGCCGCGGTGCGACAGGAGACCTCTCCGCCCTTACGGCGAACCTGGACCGCCTGGCCGCCGAGGCGGACAAGCTCGCGCCGGAGGCGGCAGTCGTCGTGCCGGTTGCGCCGAAAAAAACCTCCAGGTCCGTGCCTTCGGTCGCGCCGAGCGGCGACGACCCGCTTGGGGAGCTGGGCCTCCCGGGCGCGGCCGCACGCGCGCCGGCCCGGCCGGCGGCGCAGCTGAAACCCCCGTCGCCCGCCGGGCCGCGTTCGCGGCGGGACGTCTTCGCCGAGGTCTGCGAGGTCCGCCGGCGGATCGCTTTCGCCAATCCGCTGTTGGACTTCAACGCGATCCTCTTTGCCGCTCGCAGCCCTCTCAACAGCCATTCCGCCAACGTGTACTACGGGTTCCATACCTCGGGCCAGCCGGGCGGCGGGATCTTCGTGCTGAACGATCCGTTCGGCCCCCAACCCTCCGTGCGAAACGTCCTGGCGGGACGGAAGGTGCAGGCCGGACGGCTCAAGGGCCAGGAACTGGTTCCGGGAGCGTTCGGCTGGCCGGACCTGTCCTATGACGGCAAGACGGCGGTCTTCTCCTATACCCAGGGCAAGCCGGACCGCGGTCTGCCCGCGTACATGGGTTGGTGCGAGACGGCGAGTTTCCATCTGTTCAAGGTGGCGGTGGACGGCACGGGCGACATCGTCCAACTCACCGACGGGGTCGATGACGACGCCCACCCGTGCTGGCTGCCGAACGGGCGGATCGCGTTTGTTTCAACCCGTCGCGGAGGCGCCAACCGGTGCGGCGGGCCGCAAAAGGTCAACACGCTCCATTCGGTCAACGGCGACGGTTCGAACATGACCTGCCTGAGCTACCACGAGACCAACGAATGGTCGCCTTCGGTGCGCGGCGACGGCATGATCCTGTACTCCCGCTGGGACTACGTTGACCGCGGCGACTGCATCGCGCACCACCCGTGGACCTGCTTCCCGGACGGGCGCGACCCGCGAGCCATCCACGGCAATTTCCCGCTCAGGAAAGGGGACCTGCCCGACCTTGAGGCCGATCTTCAAGAAATCCCCGGTTCACGCAGCGTGGTCGGGACCGCCAGCGGCCACCACGGCCCCGGCCTGTCCGGCTCCCTCATCATTCTCGATACGGATGTCGAGGACGACGGCGCGATGACCCAGGTGAAGCGCCTGACGCCGGAAACGGGCTTCCCCGAGACCCCGGAAGGGGGCAAAGGCGACTTCGCCACCGCCTGGCCGCTGAACGAGGACTACTTCCTGTGCTTCCATCGCGGCGGCCTCTATCTGATCGACAGTTTCGGCAATCGCGAACTGCTGCTGAGCCCCTTTGGTCCGGGCTGCATGGATCCCGTCCCGCTACGTCCGCGCCCCAGGCCGCCGGTCTTGAATCACTCCACGATCGCCGGCCGGCCGCCGACGCCGGCAGCCGATCCGAAACACAAGGCCGACGGCAAGGGCGACGCGCAGGCGACCATCGTGTGCGTGAACGTTTATGACTCGACGAAGCCCTGGCCGGAAGGCGCCCGGATCGCCGCCCTGCGCGTCGTGCAGCTCTTCCCGAAGCAGCACGGGACGTGGATGGGCTTCCCGGAGATCGGAGGCACGGGCGAGTCGCTGGCCCGCGGCGTGCTGGGTGCCGTGCCAGTTGAGAAGGACGGCAGCGTCCACTTCGCGTGCCCCCCGGGAAAGCTCATCTACTTCCAGGCGCTGGACGAGCAAGGCCGGGCGGTGCAGTCCATGCAGTCGGGCACCTACGTGCATCCGGGCGAACGGCTGGTCTGCCAGGGCTGCCATGAACGACGCGTAAGAACCCCTGTCGCTCCGTCGACACTACCTCTGGCCCTGCGGCGAGCGCCCTCGACCCTCGAGGCCGGGCCTGAAGGTTCCTATCCGATCCTGTACCCGAAACTGGTCCAACCGGTGCTGGATAAACATTGCGTCGGCTGCCACAAAGAGAAGAACCCAAAGATGGACCTGAGCGCGGAAGTGGTGGAGCGCAGAAAGGGACGCCCCGGCGGCCCCGGCGTGGAGTGGGTCGGACCGGGGACCTACTGGAGCAAGTCGTACGTGACCTTGAGCCGTTACGGCTTCGGCTTCAGCGGCAAGCCGCCGCACCGTACGCCCGCGGAAACCACGCCCGGCCAGTTCGGGGCGCTGGCATCCAGGCTCTACCCGATGTTGCAGGACGGCCATAAGGGCCGCGTCAAGCTCTCGCCGGAGGACATGCGCCGCATCATCCTCTGGCTGGACTGCAACACGAATTTCTATGGCGCCTACCACGACACCGAGGCCCAGGCCCGCGGACAGAGCGTGTCCCCCGCCGTGGAGTAGACCATCCGCTGCCCAAGGACATTGGGCCGCGCAGTCAGAGCCAACGGGAGACAACATGCAGTACCGCCGTTTCGCACGATGGGACCGGAACGTATCAGGCTGGGGGCGAAAACCAACCCTATCCGACGGACGCGCCGCCCAGCGACGCGAACGCAGCCGGCACAAACAGTAACAGAGAAGAAACCAGAACGGGAGTGGAGTTGTCCGGTCCGTTGTGCCATAGTATCGATGCGGCATGGAACGGGACGCAGGAACTCGTTCAACAGGACGGGAGCGATCCACGATGAAGAGAATAGACCTTGTGACTCGACAACCCGTGACCAGGGAGAGGACTGCTATGCATACGGCCGGAAGTCAGGATCCAGGTGTCAGAACTCAGCCCACCAGGCGAATTGGCCGCCAACAGCTCGCTCGCCTCCGCACGGCATTGTCGTGCGCAGCGTTCTTCGGCCTGATCTCTGGGGCATCGGCCGCCGAACCGGCCAGGTTGCCGGACTGGGTCCAGGCCGACCACCTCGAACAGGTCCAGCGACTCAACAAACTGATGTTCGTTCTGAAGGTGGATCACGCTTACCGCGCCTATTACGATGCCAACATCGCGCCCACGACCTTGCATCCGGCGTCGCTCATCCTGCCCACTGACCAGGATGCGGCCCAGATTCTTTGGCGGCGCACGCGCGTATTGCTGGACGAACTCAAGAAACTGGCGCCCGAGATTGGTGGCACGTTTGAAGCACCACTGGCCACGCTGCAAACGCGTCTAAACACTACTGAACCGTATGTGCCAGATTACACCACTTTGTTGATTCCCAATGCGGACATGTACCAACGCCTCAATCCCGCGGACAAAGATGGGATTGGCAAGTACTTGCATGACGGTCGTGATGTTTGGGGTCACATTGGCAAGAACAAGACGACGAATTACGCTGACCTTGCCCCTGATCCCAAACATCCTCGTGTCACACTTGCTCTGGATATC
>CAYWTX010000338.1:0-1956 GCA_964461295.1 uncultured Planctomycetaceae bacterium
GGCGAGGACGCCCGGCGCCGCGCCACCATCGTGATGGGCCGGATCGACGGCGAACGCGCCGCGCCGGTGGTGCTGGAACTGCTCACCGCCCGACCGGTGATGACCGGATACGAATGGGGCTGCCTGCGGATGGGCGGGGAGGCGGCCCGCGCGCAGGTGCTGCGTGCGCTGGAGGCGAACGACCCCGCGGTGCGCCGCTCGGCGGTTCGGGCACTGCCCGCCTTCAGCACGTTGCGAGTCGGCTTTCGGGACATCAACAGCTATGGTGCCGACGATCGCGGCGGGCCGAGGTGGTGCCGCACGCAACCGGTGGTGGACCTGCTGCTGAAGGCCGTGGGCGACGCCGACGCGGAGGTCCGGGCCGCCGCGCTGGCGTCGCTGGCGGAGGTCTCGTCGTGCCGGGACAAGAAGATGCCGCTGGGGGACACGCTGCGGGCGGCCCTGAAGGACGCCGCGGCCGCGGTCCGTCTGGCTGCCGTCGGCGTGGCGATGGTGGCGGACGAGACCGACAAGGTCAAGTTTGATGCCCTGGCGCCGCTGACGGGCGATGCGGACCCGGGCGTGCGGGTGGCGGCGGCGGCTGCGCTGGGAAGCCTGGCGGGCGAACGGTCAGCCGTCGTGCCGCTGTTGGTGAAACTGCTGAGGGATCCCGCCGCGGGGATTCGGGAAGGTGCAGCGATGGCTCTGGGCGGGCTGCGCGCGGCGGAGGCGGAGGAATCGCTGTTGGCCGCTCTGAAGGACGAGGCCCGTCCCGTGCAGATCGCCGCGGCCCGGACACTGGGGACGACGGCGGGCAGGTCGGGGGTGGACGCTCTGGCCGCGCTGGCCAAGGGCCCGGCGGACCAGGCCCTGCGGCTGGAGGCGGTGCGGGCACTGGCGGCGATCTACCTGGGTTACTGTGGGAACGCCGCCGGACGCTCCGGCGTGAGGAAGCCGACCGCGGCATCCTTCCGCCCCGAAGACGCCGCCGGGGCGGAAGTGATCTTCCAGACCCTCTCGCAGACGCTGGCCGACCCAATGTCCGACCTGCACGCCCCGTCCATCCAGGCCCTTGCGCGAACGCCGGCCGGGGCCGGCAAGGAACTGGTGCCGCTGCTCGTGCTGGCCATGAGAAGCCCCGAAGAGGCCCCGCGAATCTTCGTGGTGCGGTCTTTTCTGCGCGGAAGCGACATCCGGGATGATCGGCTGCTGGGGGCGATCCATGAACACGTCCTGCACGGCACGGGGGAAACCGAATACTCCTGCGGCCTGCTGGCCCACTGGGGCGACAGCCGGAGCATTCCGGTCTTCAAGAAGGTGCTGCTGACCGGGCGGGTCAAGACCGGCGGGGCCATCGGCGGGCTGATCGCGGCGGGCGGGCCGTCGCTGGACTTCGTGCTGGAGAACCTGGGCAACGCCAAGACGCACGTGCGGGAGAACGTGGCGGCGGTCCTGGCGCAACACATCGCCGAGCCCAAGGTGATGGACTTCGTGCGGGCGGCGCTGAGCAGTCCAAACGAGGACCTCCGCGCAGGAGCCCGGCGGGTGGCGGCCTTGGCGCCGCAGGTGGCCCGGGCAGCCCAGACCCCGGAGGACCGGCTGCGGTCGGCCATTCTCAGCGGGTACGATGTCGTGGACAAGTACGGCCAACGGAAGCCGGACCCGGCGCTGGCGCGGTCGGCGGCGGCCTTGTTGGACGATCCCAGCGACACGGTGCGTGCGGCGGCGGCGGAAGCCCTGGGCGCCTTCGGTGACGCCGGCGCAGCCGGGGCACTGCGCAAGGCCCTGGCCGACAAGTCGGCCCTGGTGCGTGCGGCGGCGGCCGGCGCGATAGGACAACTGGGCGACCGGACGTGCGTACCGGCCGCGATCGCAGCCCTGGACGACGGCGACGAGGCGGTGCGCGAGGCGGCCGCGGCCGCGCTGGGTCGGTTGGGCGATCCCTCGGCGGCGGGGGCGTTGGCCAAGGCGCTGGAC
>CAYWTX010000339.1:0-2070 GCA_964461295.1 uncultured Planctomycetaceae bacterium
CGGCGACGACAAGCACCCGAGCACCGATCGGCTGTGGGACATTGCCAACACGCTGCGGATCGTCCAAACGAAGCGTGCGCCGCTTTACGGCATCGCCTCGGACGACACGCACAACTACCACGCGTTTGGGCCCGAGCACGCCAATCCGGGACGCGGCTGGACCATGGTCCGGGCCAAGGGGCTTTCGGCCGGAGCGATCCTGGAGGCGATGGAGCGCGGGGATTTCTACGGCTCGACGGGAGTGCTGCTACGCGACGTGTCCTACGACCGCAAGGGCGGCACGCTGAGCGTCGAGGTGGAGCCGCAGCCGGGGGCCCAATACACGATCGAGTTCTACGGCACCCTGGCCGGCTACGATCCCAAGACCGAGTTGGTGCCGGTGGTCGACAAGAAGGGCAAGCCGCTCCCGCCCGTCCGGCGCTACTCCGCCGATGTCGGCAAGCTACTCCTCAGCGTCCAGGGCACGCGGGCGACCTACAAGCTGACGGGCAAGGAGCTTTACGTGCGTGCGGCCGTGCGCTCGAGTCTGCGGATGCCGAATCCGCCCAAGGGCGAGGGCCAGTTTCAGGAGGCGTGGTGCCAGCCGGTGGGCTGGGAGAAGGGGATAGGGGGAAGGGATTAGGGATTGGGGATCACTACTCTCCGGCTAAAGTGACGAGGAATTGCTGCAAGTGGTTTCGTGACAGAGGATTATGCCAGTAAATGAGCGCGCACGACTTCAACTTGGAGGTGCTCTTCGATCATTCTGGATCCACCTTGGGGTGGAAAGGAATGACTCGTGTACGCCGGGGAAGTCGTCTTTGCTCAACTGATGGAGTTCCTGCCAAGGCACGAATTCGATCGGTGCGTCCGTCGTTACCGTGGCAACCGTCGTGTGCGGGAATTCTCTTGCCGCGATCAATTCCTCTGCATGGCCTTCGCGCAACTGTCGTACCGGGAAAGCCTGCGAGACATCGAAACGTGTCTCCGGGCGATGCAGCCGAAGTTGTACCATGCGGGCTTTCGCAGCAGGATTGCCAGGAGCACCTTGGCCGACGCCAACGAACGTCGCGACTGGCGGATCTACGCCGACTTGGCTCATGTGTTGATTGGGATGGCGCAGAAGCTCTATGCCAACGACGGCTTTGCCGTGGAGTTGGACGCAGCCGCTTACGCCTTCGACTCCACCACCATCGACCTGTGTCTGTCCCTTTTTCCCTGGGCACGCTTTCGCCGACGCAAAGGGGCGGTCAAATTGCACACGCTCCTCGACCTGCGCGGCAACATCCCCAGCTTTATCTACATTTCCCACGGGAAAACGCACGATGTGATCGCCCTGGACCACCTGGTGTTGGAACCCGGGGCCTTCTACATCATGGACCGCGGCTACATCGACTTCGCCCGCTTGTATGCCTTCACCGAGCAGATGGCGTTCTTCATCGTCCGCGGCAAACGGAACCTGGACTACGGTCGGCAGGCGTACCGCTCCGTCGACAAGTCGACGGGTTTGCGGAGCGACCAGAAGATCGTTCTCAAAGGGCCCAAGACGTCGAAAGAGTATCCCGTCCCCTTGCGACGGATCACCTACGTCGACGCCGAAATTCGGAGGCGGTTCACCTTCCTGACCAACAACCTGACGTTGCCGGCACTGACTATCGCCAAACTCTACAAGTGCCGCTGGCAGGTCGAACTGTTTTTCAAGTGGATCAAACAGCATCTGCGGATCAAGGCTTTCTACGGGACTTCCCAGAACGCCGTGAAGACCCAGGTGTGGATTGCCGTAAGCATCTACGTGCTCGTATCCCTTGTGAAGAAGGAACTCAGGCTCGAACGAAGCCTCTACGAAATCCTGCAAATCCTGAGTGTGGCCCTCTTCGAGAAAACGCCCATTTTTGAGGCCCTCACAGGCGAAAACTACCCAAACGGAAACACCTCGCGTCGTAACCAGTTGCCGCTATTCGACTTATAACCGGACAGTAGTGTTCCCTTTGTCCTAAATGTGCCAAATGAGGAGACTTTAGCAAGGATATCGGGTTTTGGTGATGACTCGCAAGGGTAATTGTGCTAGATTTCCGGTCTGGAAACGAGAGC
>CAYWTX010000340.1:0-8184 GCA_964461295.1 uncultured Planctomycetaceae bacterium
CGCTGCTGGCCCGCTACGCCGGCGGCGGGCGTGACCGCTACAACGGACGCGCGGCGGCTGTGCTGGCCCCGCACGCGCCGCGCAGGAGCGTGGCGGAACTGGCCGACGCGCCTTGCCGGGAATCGCTGCTGCGTTCGCGACACGTTCACGTTGACGGCGGCGGGGTGGTCATGCCCGGCACGTGCGCGGGGCTGGTCCTGGGCCGACTGAATCTCGATGCTCCCGACGTGGCGGGCCTGTGGCGGCGTTTGGAGGCGGACTGGCCGGGGCGGGCGATCGTGGGCGCTCTGGCGGCCGGCGGGCCTGCCGGGCTGCTGGAGCGGGCATGTGCGGCTGGGTATCGAGTGCGCGAGGGCTACGCGAGCAAGTGCCACCTGTGCTGGGAAGTGCGTTCGGCGCTGGCCGGCGAGCACGCCGACGAACTTGGACCGGCGTGGATGTACGAGACGGCGGGCAAGAGCGAGACGATGGAAGGATGGAAGGGTGGAATAATGGAATGATGGAAGGGCGGGACGATGGAAGGATGGGCCGGCGAGGCCATTGCCTCCCGCGCCCGGCATTCCATGATTCCAACATTCCATTCGGCATTCCGTTGTTGACGTGGGCGGCGCAATGCGGTAATGACATTGGGTCCAACGCCGATCGCGCCGGGCAGAACGCAGCGCGGCGGCAGCGACAAGTCAAGGCTTCGAGATGGCACAACAGAACGCCAACGTCGATTCGTCCTCCTTGGACACCGAGATCAGCCGGCTTGTCGTCGAGCAGCGACTCGCCACGGCCGAGGAAGTGGAACGCTGCCTGGCCGTCCGCGCGGCGGAGGCCGCCAACAGGAACCAGATGACGCTGGCGTCGGTGCTCGTCCGCGAGGGCGTGGTCACCAGGGCCCAGGTAGACCGCGTCAAGCAGTCGGCCGACCTGTCGCGGAGCCAGCAGATTCCCGGCTACCAGATCCTCGGCAAGTTGGGCGCCGGCGCGATGGCGACGGTGTTCAAGGCCAGGCAGATCAGCCTGGACCGCACCGTGGCGATCAAGGTGCTGTCCAAGCGGCTGTCGGAGAACCCCGAGTACGTCGAGCGCTTCTACAAGGAGGGCAAGGCGGCCGCGAGGCTCAACCACCCCAACATCGTGCAGGCGATCGACGTCGGCGAGGCGGGCAACTACCACTACTTCGTGATGGAGTTCGTCGAGGGGCACACGCTGCACGACGAGCTGACCAGCGGCAAGGTCTTCAGCGAGGAAGAGGCGTTGGGGGTGATCATCCAGATCGCCCGCGCGCTGGAGCATTCCCACCAGGCGGGCTTCGTGCACCGCGACGTGAAACCCAAGAACATCATGCTCACGCCGCACGGGACGGCCAAGCTGGCGGACATGGGCCTGGCCCGCGCGGCCTCCGACGCGCAGGCCGCCCAGGCCGAGGCCGGCAAGGCCTACGGCACGCCGTACTACATCAGCCCCGAGCAGATTCGCGGCGAAGTGGACATCGACTTCCGCGCGGACATCTACTCTCTCGGCGCGACGCTCTACCACCTGATCACCGGGCGCGTTCCCTTCGAGGCCCCCACGCCCGCCGCCGTCATGCACAAGCACCTCAAGGAGCACCTGGTTCCGCCCGACCACGTCAACACGTCGCTGTCGGCCGGCATCGGCGAAGTCGTCGAGGTGATGATGGCCAAAGACCGCAACCAACGGTACGCCTCCACCACCGAACTGCTGGTGGACCTGGAGGCGATCGCGGCCGGGCGGCCCCCTCTCCAGGCCCGCAAGCAGTTCGACGCCGGCACGCTCAGCAGTCTCGCGGCGTCGGCCGGGCCCGCCCAGGGCGTCCATGCCGACAAGGCCGCGATGGTCTCGCCGGACAAGATGAAGTTGTACCTGATGGTGCTGGCGATTGCCCTGGCGGTGAGCGTGCTGCTGAACATCGTGCAGTTGGCGTTGTAGGGGAGACGTCGGGCGGCGGCGCCCGCGGGATGGCCGGAGCGCCCCGGGCGCGCCGGGCCGGGGCTTGGAAAAGAGGGGTCCATGCATCGGTCCTTCGGTTCGGTACGTTTCCACGTTCGGGGGCAGGCGGCCCGCCTCGCGACCCGCGCGGCGATTTCTCTTGCTCTTTCTCGCGAAGTTGCGCTTCCTATATGCCAAGCTGGCCCGGCGCTGCCGGGGTCGGGGCTGGGAAAATCCAGGAGATGAACATGCGTAGCACCGTGTTGAGCGCGGCGTTGGTGTCGATGATGGTTGTGAGCATGCTGCTGACGGGTTGCGGTCTGTGCCCGCCGCCCAAGCCCGAAGTCGCGCCGTATCAGGAGACCGAGGAAGTGCTCGCCCCGCCGGTGGCCCCGCCGGTGGCGCCCCCGCCCGTGGTGGCCGCACCGGTCGTGCCCATCGAGCCGGTCAGGCCCGTCGAGCCCGTCGAGCCGGTCAAGCCGGTCGAGGTCGCGCCGATCGTGCCCCCCGCCGTCGTGAAGGCCATCCAGGACCTCGGCGAGAAGTATCCCGGGCTGTTCACCTTCGACCCGGCCACCGGCATGTTCCGCTTCAACTCCGACATCACCTTCGACAGCGGCTCAGCCGTGGTCAAGCCGCAGGCGAAGGCCGCGCTGACGAAGCTGGCGGAAATCCTCGTGGGCGACGAAGTGCAGAGCCGCTCGATGCGGATCGTCGGGCACACCGACAGCGACCGCGTCGCCAAGGCGACGACGATCGCCCACCTGAGGGACCTGGGCAAGGCCGCCAGCAACCAGGGCCTCAGCGAAGCCCGGGCCGAGGCGGTGGCAGCGGTGCTCAAGGCCGGCGGCGTGGTCGCCAGCCGCATGAGCACCTCCGGGCGCGGCGCCGGCGAACCGGTGGCGGACAACAGCACGGCGTCGGGCAAGGCGAGGAACCGCCGCGTCGAGATTTACCTCTCGGCGATGGGGAAATAACCCGCCTTCGGCGGGAGACCGGGAAACAGCCGATCGCCACGAGTCACGATCACGAGGGATTGTCCCCTCGCGGTCGCCTTCGTGATTTGGGATCGCCTGTTGCTCACCTCGACACCCCGAAGGGACCTTCCGGGGTTCGTCCGCGTCGTCGTTCACGGCGGTCTTCCCGCTCCTACCTCGGCGTGTTGGGCGGCCCGATCGGCAGGCGCACTGTGAAGGTCGCGCCTTGGCCTGGGGTGCTCTTTACCGTCAGGTGGCCGCCAAGGAGGTTCGCCAACTCCTTGGAGATGGACAGGCCCAGGCCGGTGCCATAGGTCTCCTTGGTGATCGTCGCGCCGCCGCCCTGGTAGAACTTCTCGAAGATGTGCGGCTGGTCGATCTCGGCGATTCCCGGGCCGGTATCGCTGACGGAGACGCCCACGTCGGGCGGCTCGGTCCCGTCGCTGCCGCCGACCATGGCAGCCGAGAGGACCACCTGCCCGCCGTGGGGGGTGAACTTGATGGCGTTGGACAGCAGGTTGTAGAGGATCTGCTGGAGCTTGCCGCCATCGGTGACGATGAGCGGCATGCCGTCGGACAGTTCGGCCGTCAGCTTGAGGCCTTTCTTATCGGCCAGCGGGCCCATCAGTGCCAGCAGCGTCTGGCAGGTGTCGGTGACCGAGACCTTGTCGAAGCGGACATCGGCCTTGCCGGCCTCGATCTTGGCCATGTCCAGCAGGTCGTTGATCATGGCCAGGAGGTTCTTCGCGGCGGTGGAGATGTTCTGCCCGTAGCGGCGGATGCGTTCGTCGTCGCGTTCGGCAAGCAGGTCGGCGAACCCGATGATGCTGTTGAGCGGCGTGCGGAGCTCGTGGGAGACGTTGGCGAGGAACTCGCTCTTGACTTGGTTGGCGTGGAAGAGGGTGACGTTGGCCTCGGCCAACTCGTTGAGTTTGAGGTCCAGCGCGCGGTTGGCGGAGCGGAGTTTTTCGTGCTGGCGGTTGATGGCCTCGAGCATCTCGTTGAAGCTTTCGCCCAGGCGCTGCAATTCGTCCTTGGTGCGGACCGTGCTGCGGACGGACAGGTCGCCCTCGGCGACCTTGTCGGCCACGTGGCGCAGGTGGCGCAGCGGGCGCAGGACCAGGCGGTGGACGATGACGGCGAACAGCACGATGGCGACCATCGCGGCCAGCAACGCCCCGGCGAAGAACGCGCCGCGGGTCAGCCAGACGAGCGGCCCGCTGGCGGCCTCGGCCGACAGCGACACGTCCACCAGGCCGGCGAGTTGCCCGGTCTGGAAGCGCAGGGCGGGCTTGGCGGCCTGGCCATGGCAGTTCATGCATTTCTGGACGACGCGGACGGGGCGGAAGCAGCGGTAGACGGGGCGGTCGCGTTCGTCGGTGTCGGCGAAGACGGCCAGGTCCTGCTGCGTGTTGTGCTGGAGGACCTGGCGCGCCTTGCGGGCCCGCGAATCCAGGCGCGGCGGATCGTCCGGTCGGGCCAGCGGCGTCATGGCGGGACCGGCAACGACGACCGTTTCGGTGTTGCCCGCCAGCAGAGCGATGACGCGGCTGCGGTCGCCGCGGGCGGCGTTGGCGTCCTGCGGATGCTGCTGCACCCACTCCTCCAGGCGCAGGCGGGTGACCAGCTTGGCCGGGCGCTCCACGCCCTGCTCGGCCAGCAGGCCCGTGAAGTACCACGGCACGGCCAGGGCGGCGGCGATGACCGCCGCCAGGGCGCCGCCCATCAACAGACGCAGCTTCGTGGCAAGGGAGATTTTCACCTGACGCTTGGCCATCGAGCGGCGATTCTACAGGGTTGAGGGTTTCCGGTCTTGCGGTTTCCGGGCGCCGGCATCGGGTCCCACAGTTCCCGTTCAGCGGTTCTTCAGGTACGTCTCGCGGATGTCGCGGAGCGTGTAGCCGCTGGCGTTGAGGCGGCGGATCAGGCGGATGCGGCGAACGTGCTCGTGCGTGAACAGGCGGCTGCGCCGCCCGCCGGGACGCAGCGGGCGGATCATTCCCAGCAGGACGTAGTACTCGACGGTCTGCACGCTGACGTCGGCGGCCTTGGCGGCCTGCGAGATGCGCATACCTTCGGCGGCGCCTGGTCTTTCGCCCTGAGCGGACATAGGGAATCTATCGCCTGGAAGGCAGAGCGAACTTTAGGCGAGTGTCAACGGGCCGGACCGGGAAGAAGCCGAGGACGAGGAAGAGGACGGCGAGGACGACCGGGACCGGGAAACAACGAAGCACGAGTCACGATCACGAACACGAGGGGACCGGGAAACGGCCGATCATGATCACGATCACGAATCTCGATCGCGAGGAAGACGAGCGGCTGTCTCTTCGTTCGTAGTCCCGCCGTAAGGCGGAATCCCGGCGTCATTGAGGCGGGGAAACGGCCCGCCTTACGGCCGAACTACAAACGAAGACCAGGGCGCCTTGCCTCCGTTGGTGATCGTGATCGGCAGTTTCCCGGTCTTCGACACTCGACACCCGACACTCTCCTCGCCCCTTGACACTGCTGCCTACTTCTTCCACACTTCTGATATGGAACATGCTTTCTTTGAAGACCCCACGTATGTCTGCGCGGCGCTGGCGATCGCGGCGTTGGCCATGGCGGCCGCGTGGTACGAGCGGCGCCGGCGCACGTGGCTGGTGGGGGCGGCGGCGATGCTGGTCCTTGCCGCGGGGCTGGTCGTGCTGGAGCGGGCCGTCGTGACCGACCGCGAGAGAATCCTCCTTGCGATCGACGACATCGCCGCGGCCGTCTCGCGGGGCGACGTCGACGCGGCCGGGAAGTACGTCGACGAGAGCTTCGGCGGCTGGCGGGGAAGCAAGAGCGTCATGCTGGCGTACGGCCGGGCGGTGCTGGCGCAGTACAAGGTGCGGAAGGTGGCGATCGCGGGCGAGGTGGAGGTCCATCTTCCGCAGCCGACGGTGGCGGAGGTGAAGGTCCGCACCGTCGTTCACCTGCCCGAGGGCGACCACGTGGCGAGGTCGACGCCCATCGTGTGGGAGACGGAATGGATCAAGCGTCCGGAGGGTTGGCGGGTGCGGCGCGCCCAGCCGAACGTCGGGATCTAGCGGCATCGTCGTTGGCCGGGGGTCGGGCCCGGCCGGCGCCCGAGCATGGAAGCGTACAGGGGCCGCCGCGCGCCGCGGGTGATGACGGAAGTCTTGCCAACGGAACGAAACTTTCGGCTAGAATGGACAATTCCGCTGTAGTGCCGGGGAACCGAGCCGCGGCAAGAAAGTTGAAGTTGGATATGCTGGCGATCTGGCTCCGTCGACATGCCGGGCTGCTCAAGTGGACGGCCATCCTGTTGCTTGGCTGCGGCCTCTTCGCTGCCGGAGCGATGTGGGGATCGTGGCGAGTCCAGGCCAGGCTGGGCGATTTGGAAAGCAACCTGATGCCAGTGGACCCGTGCGACCCGTTGCCGCCGCCGGGCGAGTTCAGCCGGCAGACGGCGATGATCCTGGGCTGCAACGAGTTGATTCGTCATCATCCCAAGACGTTCTGCGAGGTCGTGGATGCGATACGTCCCGCCCTGCCGCTGATCCTGCTGGTGGGCAGCGACCAGGAGCGGCTGGAAAGCCTGGAGTTGTTGAGGCAGGCCGACGTCGCGACGGACAACGTCTGCTTCATCATCATGCCCCTGGACACCATGTGGGTAAGGGACTACGGGCCCCTGTTCCGCCGGCGGGCGAACGGTTCCGTTTTCGTCGTGGACATGAACTACATCCCCGCCGGCGACGCCGGCGAGAAGCGGATGCAGGATGACCGGGCATCCGGGTTGATCGCCAAGGTGCTCGGCTTGGAGTCTGTGAAGGCGTCGTTGCGCCTGGGAGGCGGGAACCTGCTGACCAACGGCGAAGGTCTGTGCGTTACGACGACGTCCGTCATAGGGAACAACCCGGAGTACAACGGCAACGTCGAACGCATCGGCGACGTGCTTACCGAGACGTTGGGGTACAAGCGATGGCTCTTTGTGAGGCCGCTGGCGGGGGAGAACACGGCCGACGCGGACCTGATGATGACGTTTGTGTCTCCGGGGGCCGTGGTGGTTGGGCAGTTGGACCCGTCCACGGACCCGACGAACGCGGCGATCCTTGACGAGGCGGCCCGGGCGCTGGCGCGCGTTCCGACGTCGCGAGGGCTGATGCGGGTCTACCGCATCCCCATGCCGCCACCATACCAGGGGCTGTGGCGAAGCTACACCAATGTCATCCAGGCCAACGGCATCATGCTGGTTCCCAGCTACTCCGACGTGCCTGCCGAACTCCAGCAGAGGGCGATAGAGATCTACAGGAGGACCATGCCTGGTTGGAGGATTCGGGAAATCAACGCCGACACGCTGGTGGCCAAGCAGGGCGTGTTGCACTGCATCAGCAAGAACGTGCCCGGTTTCGTGTCGCTGGACCGCCTCGCCGCTCTGACAAGAGGTTCCAGCGAACCGGCCGGAACTCCCACGCAACCGGGACTCTTCACGCATCGCGACGCCAACAGCGCCGGTACGACCGCCCCGGCCCGGAAGATCAACGAGTAGACGGCGGCGTTTGCCCGGTTCACGATCACGCCCGGCCATGGGTCGAGGGCCGAGCAAGACACGGCGATTCTTTCACAAACTTTCAGTCCCGCCGACGGCTGGCGGGGGCGGCGTCGCGCCTCCTGGGGCGAAGCGCGATGAACAATCCCCCCGCCGTCAGCAGCCCTATGACCGCCCACTCCGCGTGGCCGGTGCCGACAACACCGTGAGAGACGTCGCCGGAGGCCAGCGACGAGGGTGGCTGTACCGAGGATGTACCGGAAGGAGCCTGCCCCGCCCGGATCAGCGTTGCGCAAACCAGCACCAAACAAACAATAACGGCTATGCGCAAAACGGTCCTGCTCAGCATGCCGGAACCTCCGAGAGACTTGGCCGAGAAGGGGGATCCTCTCCTGGCTGGCGGGCTCCTCTCCGTTCCTCTGCGGCTCAGCCTGCCATTATAGGGTGAACTCCTGATTTGTCAATACCGAAAGTCGGGCATGGTTCAGGAAGTGAAGTGTCGATTCCTGGTGGCACAACTCTCCAGAGTTGTGAGAGGTTGTGAGAGAATCGCAGAAGCGGCCTCATCCCTCTTAGCCCCGCAGGGGCGTCGAGGACCTAGACATAATGGATTGACCTGCCCCAGTCTCAAGGCCGTGGGTTACGCTTTGGCCAGCGTGTTGCCGGTCAGAGGCAGAGCCACATTGAGAAGGAGCAGGTCATGCAGGAGTCTACCGTTCACGTGGGTCTGGATGTACA
>CAYWTX010000341.1:0-19022 GCA_964461295.1 uncultured Planctomycetaceae bacterium
CCGCCTTACGGCGGGACTACGAACAAAAGCAGGTCTCCTCCGCTTACTGGAGGAAGCGGCAGGGCGGGCGCCCCGCCGCGCCGCCATGGCCTTTGAGCGGGTCGTTGATAAGAAAAGCCCCGGCGGCTGGGCAGAGGCCGGGGCTCGGGGCATTGGTGCTGGGCCTGTTGCGGACCAGCTTGCGGTTGCCGTTGTCGAACTACCAATTGCTGCAAAGAGAACGTATGATACGTGGCGTGAAACGGCAACCGATTGGCGGCGCGGACACGTGGAGCAAGCTCCGCCGCTAAGGATGCGGACACGCGGAGCAAGCTCCGCCGCCAAGGATGCGGACACGCGGAGCAAGCTCCGCCGCTGAACGGGATTCACAATGCGACTTGATCCCAGAACGTGGTACGGGCCTTCGTTGGTCGTGGCGATGGCGTTTGCGCTGGCCGGCTGCGGGCTGGGACCCGTCAAGTACACCCGCCCCGTGGCGGCGGCGCCGTCGCGGGAGATCACGGCCGCGGAGCGGGACTACGAGGCCGTCTGGCAGGCCAGCCACGAGGTCCTGCGTCGCTGCTACTTCAAGGTGGACCGCGAGGACCGCCGGGCCGGCGTCATCACCACCTACCCGCTGACCGGGCGGCACTACTGGGAGATCTGGCGCAAGGACGTCGCCCGCGCGCAGGACATCACCGAGAGCACCATGCAGACGCTCTTCCGCGCCACGCGCATCATCATCGCCCCCACCGACGCCAACGCCACGGCCTTCCGCGCCGAGACCGAGGTGCTGGTCACCCGTTCCAACATGCCCGAGGCCCAGGTCACCAGCACCTCCGAAGCCTACCGGGTCCTGCTGAAGGACATCGGGCCCGAGCGACGCCGCAAGAAGCCCGACAAGGACGCCTCCCCCGAAACGCCGACGCTGGTGGACCTCGGGCACGACCGGGCCCTGGAGGCCCAGTTGGACCGGGGCATCGCCATCGAGGCCAACAAGCTCCGCCTCGACCCGCAGCGCCTGGACCGCATGTTCTCCTGGCCGGAGGCGCCCACGCTGCCCCAGTGGCGGGCCGACCAGTGGCAACTCCCGCGGTGGCAGCCCCAGTGGCACATGCCGCAGTGGCAGCCGGGATAGCCGGTCGGCGGGAGGGGCCTGCGCCGCGGAAGCGGGCGGGCCGCAACCGGATCAGGCACGGAGGCAGAGCGTGGCTCAGCAGGTCGCGGACAGCCCACTCGTTCGCATCGCGGCATCCATCACGCCGCAGGGCCATCTGCGCGTCGAGCCAACGGCCGAGACGGACGCGATGCTCCTGCCCGCCTCGACGGCGGCGCGAGTGACACATGCCTTCGCCGACAGCGATTCGCGGGGACTGCTGCTCCTGGCGACGGCGGAGTTGCAGACTCCCCTCCCGGCCGCGCTGGGCTACGTTCGCGACCTGGCGAGGGATTACCTGACGGCGCTGTGCCACACCTCCGCCCCGGAGACGGCGCAGCTCCTGCCGCCCCTGCCCCCGCCCCCCGACGAGCAACTGTCCTTCCGGGCGCTCCAGGCCCCGCCGATGAAGGGCCTGGAGTACCTGTCGGCCGAGGTGCTGCGAACCTGGTGGGCGGACCTGGATGAACTGGTTCGCGAGGAGATCGGCGCCTTCGCCGGCGGCCCGCAGGCCTACCTGCGCGAGAAGAACCCGCTCTGGCGGCTGGTGGGGCGCGTGACGTTCCACCTGGCCGAGAACAAGCGCGACGAGCAATGCCCCTTCGCGTTCATGGCCAGCTACTCCAGCCGGCTGTCGGCACAGGGGCGGCTGCAACACCTGCCGCTGGGCAGGGCGCTACAGGAGTATGCCGGCGCCCGCAACCGCCAGGCGCTGCTGTCGCTGCTGTCGCCCATCCAGCAGGCGTCCGAAACCAGCCGCCTGGTGAAGGATCTGACGGCCTCGGGCGACATCTACCGCCCGCTGGCCTGGACGCCGCGCCAGGCGCACGCGTTCCTCCAGGACATCCCCGCGCTGGAGGAAGCCGGGCTCATCGTCCGCGTGCCGGACTGGTGGAAGGCCCGCCGCCCGGGCCGCCCCCAGGTCAACGTCTCCATCGGGCAGAAGAAGGGCTCGGCCCTCAGCGCCGACTCGCTGCTGAGCTTCTCCGTCGGCGTCTGCCTGGACGGTGAGCCGCTGGACGAGCAAGACGTGGCGGCGCTGCTGGCCGGCGGCGAGAACCTGGTGCGACTCAACGGTCAGTGGGTGGAGGTCGATCGCGAGAAGCTCACGGCCGCGCTGGAGCACTGGAAGCGGGTCGAAAACCAGGTGCGCGACGGCGGGTTGACGTTCTTCGAGGGCATGCGGCTGCTGTCGGGCGCGGACGTGCCCAGCGACGCCGCGGAAGGGCCCGCCGAAGCGGCGCGCGAGTGGAGCCGCGTGACGGCCGGCGAGTGGCTGGAGCAGACGTTGGCTCGCCTGCGCGATCCGCAACTGCTTTCCGAGGCGATGCCGGGCGACCTGCGAACCGTGCTGCGCCCCTACCAGCAGGTGGGCGTGCGCTGGCTGCGGTTCCTGACGCAACTGGGGCTGGGAGCCTGCCTGGCCGACGACATGGGCCTGGGCAAGACGATCCAGGTCCTGGCGCTGCTGCTGGACATTCGCGCCCAGCGGCGACCCGAGGGCGGCGGCGCAACCTTGCCGCCCAGCCTGCTGGTCGTTCCCGCCTCGCTGATCGCCAACTGGAAGTCGGAAATCGCCCGCTTCGCACCCTCGCTGTCGGCCCACGTCGCGCACCCCTCCGAACAGGACGGCTGCGAGAACGATCCCGGGCCGGCGCTGGACGCCCACGACGTGGTCATCACGACGTACGGCATGGCCGCGAGGCTGGCCTGGCTGCGCGGGCGAAGCTGGAACCTGGCCATTCTCGACGAGGCGCAGGCGATCAAGAATTCCGGCACGCGCCAGACCCGAGCCGTCAAGGAACTGAAGGCCTCGGCCCGCCTGGCCCTCACGGGCACCCCGGTGGAGAACCGCCTCGGCGACCTGTGGTCGCTCTTCGACTACCTCAACCCAGGCCTGCTGGGCTCCGCCAAGGCGTTCGCCCAGTATGTCAAAGCCATCGAGAAGCGTGAGCACAACCCCTACGGCCCGCTCCGCTGCCTCGTCCGCCCCTATATCCTTCGCAGGCTCAAGACCGACAAGAGCATCATCGCCGACCTGCCCGACAAGACCGAGATGAAGGCCTACTGCGCCCTCAGCCGGCGCCAGGCGGCCGTCTACGAACAGTCCATCCGCGAACTGGGCAGCCTGCTGGCCGGCGCCGACGGAATCAAACGCCGAGGCGTCATCCTGGCGTTCCTCATGCGCCTCAAACAAATCTGCAACCATCCCTCCCAATGGCTGGGAGACAACGCATACGACCCGGCCGACAGCGGCAAGTTCCAGCGCATCCGCGACATCGCGCAGGAACTCGCCAGCCGCCAGGAGAAGGCCCTGATCTTCACGCAGTTCCGCGAAATCATCGACCCGCTCGCCGGCTACCTCCAGGACGTGTTCGGCCGCCCGGGGCTGGTCCTGCACGGGCAGACGCCCGTGGCAAAGCGCCGCGAGATGGTGGCCGCGTTCCAGCGGGAGGACGGGCCGCCGTTCTTCGTGCTCTCGCTCAAGGCCGGCGGCGTGGGGCTGAACCTGACGGCCGCCACGCATGTCATCCACTTCGACCGCTGGTGGAACCCCGCCGTCGAGAACCAGGCGACCGACCGCGCCTTCCGCATCGGCCAGAAGCGGAACGTCGTCGTCCACAAGTTCATCTGCCGGGGCACGGTCGAGGAGAAGATCGACCAGCTCATCGAGGAGAAGGTCGGCCTGGCCGGCGACCTGCTGGGCGACGGCGGCGGCGAGAAGCTCCTCACCGAAATGGGCAACGACGAACTGCTGCGCTTCGTCGCGCTGGACATCAGCAAGGCCGCCGAAACCTGACGCTTGCCGGCCGCGTGCGCCCGGGATAGGATCGGACGCAAACGGAAGGAGCCGGCAATGGGCTGGTATGGATTCGCCCCCTACGTCTCGGTCGCGCAGCGTCGAGCCAACGCCGCGCGGGAAATGGCTAAGCTCGCCAAGAAGGGCCACACGATCACCCCCGTGCGGATTGAAGGCCGGCAGATCGCGGGCACGTTCTGTGGCAAGGCCTGGTGCCAGAACCTGGAGTCCTACAGCGACTACGCCAACCGCCTGCCTCGCGGGCGGACCTATGTGCGCAACGGCTCGGTGGTGGACCTCCAGATCCACCCCGGCAAAGTGACCGCCCGCGTCAGCGGGTCAAGCCTGTACGACATCGACATCAAGATCAAGCCCCTCAGCGCCGAGCATTGGCAGTCCATCAGTTCGCGATGCGCGGGGCAGATCGCCTCCGTCATCGAGCTGCTCCAGGGCAAGCTTTCTCGCGGCGTCATGGAGATCATCACGCACCGCGAGACCGGCCTGTTCCCCAAGCCGTCGGAGATCTCGCTGGACTGCTCCTGCCCCGACTGGGCCGACATGTGCAAGCACGTTGCCGCGGCGCTCTACGGCGTCGGCGCCCGCCTTGACGAGAAGCCCGAGTTGCTCTTCGTCCTCCGCAAGGTGGACCACCTCGAACTCATCGAACGCGCCGCGGCCGGGCATGCCCTCGCCCCGGCCGCCGCTTCCGGCGCGAAGACCATCGCCGAGGGCGATCTGGCCGACGTGTTCGGAGTCGAGATCGACTCGGCCTCTCCCGCCGCCTCCGCAACGGCGATGCCCGCCGCCGCGAAGGGAAAGAAGAAAGCCGCCAAGGCGTCCGGACGCATCGCGCCCGCGAAGCCGCGCGGCAAGAACCCAGGCAAGATCGCCGCCGAACGCCGCAAGGCCATCAAGGCGGCGGCGGAGGCAGCGAAGGCCAAACCGGAACGTAAACGCCGAGGCCCCAAAGTGACGCAGGAGCAATCATGCTGACGCAGTTCCCTTATCGCGTCCACGAAGTGGACTTCTGCGTGGTCGGCGGCGGCATGGCCGGCGTGATGGCGGCGCTCGCCGCCGCGCGGAACGGCGCCCGCGTCGTGCTCATGCACGACCGCCCCGTCCTGGGCGGAAACGCCAGCAGCGAGACCCGCGTGCACATCTGCGGGGCCGACCGCCACAACTGGCTGGCCGACCTCCGCGAGACCGGCGCCCTGGAAGAACTCCGCCTCGAGAACCTCTACCGCAATCCGCAGTCCAGTTGGGGAATCTGGGATACTGTCCTCTTCGAGCTGGTCCGCTACCAGCCCAACCTCACCCTCCTGCTGAACTGCTCGTGTATCGCCGCCGAAATGCACGCGGGGCAAGCCCCGCCGCCAAACGGCCCTCGCATCGCGGCCGTGCGCGGCTGGCAACTCACGACGCAGACGGTGCACGAGGTGCGGGCGAAGGTGTTCGCCGACTGCTCCGGCGACGCGGTGCTGGCGCCGCTGACGGGCGCCGCCTTCCGCGTGGGACGCGAGGGCCGCGACGAGTACGGCGAGCCGTCGGCGCCCGACCAGGCCGACCGCAAGACGATGGGCATGAGCATCTGCTTCCAGACTCGCCGCTACGACACGCCGCAGCCGTTCGAGCCGCCCTCGTGGGCGCACCGATTCGACTCCTGTGAGGATCTGCCGTACGGCCCCGGCGGGCACGGCTACTGGGGCATGGGCTACTGGTGGGTCGAACTCGGCGGCGAGCAGGACAGCATCCACGACACGGAGGCCCTGCGCGACGAACTGCTCAAGATCGCCTACGGCGTGTGGGACCACATCAAGAACCGCTGTGGCGAGCACCGCGACGCGGCCGCCAACTGGGCCATCGACTGGATGCAGTTCCTGCCCGCCAAACGCGAGAGCCGCCGCTATCTTGGCGCGGCCGTCCTGACGCAGAACGACATCCTCGCCGGGGGCAGGTTCGACGACCTGGTCGCCTACGGCGGCTGGACCATGGACGAGCACCCGCCGCACGGCTTCTGGGGGCGAAAACGAGGCAGCAAGCTCCCCTCGGCCGTGCATCACGAAACACCCAGCCCGTACGGCATCCCGTACCGCAGCCTGTACGCCCGCGACCTGGCGAACCTGATGTTCGCCGGGCGATGCCACTCCGCCAGCCACCTCGCGATGAGCTCCACCCGCGTGATGGGCACCGGCTGCTCCATGGGCGAGGCGGTCGGCACGGCCGCCGCCATGGCCGTCCGGCTGGGGTGCGACCCGGCCGGGATCGGCGAGCACATCGACCAGTTGCAGCAGTCGCTGCTGGCGGCCGATTGCTACCTGCCCGGAGTGAAGCAGCGCTTCGGGCCGCTGACGACGGCCGCGGCACTGGAGACGTCCGCCGGCGACGCCGAAGCCGTGCGCGACGGCGTGAACCGCCCGGTCGGCGGCGAGCGGCACGCATGGCGACACAACGTGGGCGACTCGGTCACGATGCGCCTGCCCGCCCCGGCCGAGGTCGCCCAACTCACGCTCATCGTGGACAGCGCCCTGCACCGCGACGTGCAGATGAGCTACCACAATCGGCCGCAGGACCACCTGCACGCCCTGCCGCCGGAGCTGCCGCGAACGTTCCACGTGGAGGTACAGGCCGGTGGCCAGTGGCAGAGCCTCCACCGCGCCGAGAACAGCCGCCGGCGGATGCTCCGCATCGCGATCCATCGGCGCATCGAGGCCGTCCGCTACACCCTCGACGCCACCTGGCAGCCATGCGACGGCACGAATCTGTACGCCATGTACGTGGATTGATCGAGGGCTGGTCACTTCAGTGACCGGCTCCTCTTCCCATGCTCGCGAAACCTAACCCCCGTTTCGTACTTTCACCCAACATGAAGACACTTCTGACCACAACGTTTCTCGTGGGCGCCTGCTGCTGCTGCACAGCGGCAACCGCCGAGGACGACCTCAAGGCCCTCGCCGCAAAGCTCAAGGCCGACA
The DNA here is from genome assembly GCA_964461295.1 of uncultured Planctomycetaceae bacterium. Taxonomy (GTDB): domain Bacteria; phylum Planctomycetota; class Phycisphaerae; order SM23-33; family SM23-33; genus CAYWTX01. Next base: position 6,908 of record CAYWTX010000341.1, read on the forward strand.
AGGCCGACGTGCGGATCGAGGCCGCGCGGGCCCTCGCCCAGCGGTCGCCCAACGTCAAAAGCGTTCTGCCCGAGCTTGCCGAGGCGCTCAAGAACGACTACTTCGACGTGCGCATGGCCGCCGCGGAAGCGCTCCGCAAGGCCGGACCCGACGCCGTGCCGCTGCTGCTCAAGGCACTCGCCGACGAACACTTCTGGTCGCGCGAGCTGGCCGCTCGCACACTGGGACGCCTCGGCGTCGCCGCCAAACAGGCCGCCCCCGCCCTGGGCAAGGCCCTCGGCGATTCCTCCATCGACATCCGCGCCGCCTCGGCCGTGGCCCTCGGCGAGATCGGCAACGTCGAGCCCGCCCTCAATCCGCTGGCCAAGGCCGTCGCCGATCCCTACGAGTGCGTCCGCCGCGCCGCCGCCGAAACGCTCGCCAAGGGCGGGGAAGCCGCCGTGCCCCTCGTCGCCCCCCTGCTCGCCCACCGCCTCGCCGCCGTCCGCACCTCCGCCGCCGAGTGCCTCGGCAAGATCGGCCCGTCCGCGGCGCCCATGGTCCTGCCCGCGCTGCTGGCGGCCCTCAAGGCCGAGGTCGCCGACGTCAACAAGGAGTACGGCGCCATCGACAACGAGGCCATCCGCAGCAGCCGCATCCGCGGAGCCATCGGCGGAAGCGACATCGCCGTCGCCGTCGGCAGAATGGGGCCCATGGCTGCCGAACCGGTGGCCGCCCTGCTCGACGGCGCCGACGAGTGCCTCACCCGCTACGCCCTCACCATGCTTGGGCGGCTCGGCATCGACGCCGTCTCCGCCGTGCCCGCCGTGGTCAGGGCGCTCCAGTCCTCCCCCGATCCGTGGCTGCGAGCCCAGGCAGCCGCGACGCTGGGGCAGATCGGCGGCGGCTCGGACAAGTCCGTCGCCGCCCTGAAGCAGGCCCTCCAGGACACGGCCGAGCCCGTCCGTCGCATGGCCGCCAACGCGCTGGGCGTGCCCGTCCCGCAGCCCACAACACAACCGAAGTGATTCGCCTCCTGGAGCCACCATGGAACTCACGCGACGCCCGCAGGCGATCCGGAAGCAGTTGTCCGAGCGGCTGATGGTCTGCCTCAAGCAGACGGGCGACCCGCGCGTCATCGGCGGCGGCGAGAAGTTCGAAGCGTACCCGTGCCGTGGCCCGGCCGGGGCAGGCAGGAAACCGAAGTAGAGCGCTCGTGCCCTGCCCTCCGCCTTGATTCCGCCGCCGCAAACGACGAATATATCGGCGTGCGCATCTGCCACGTCATCACGCGGATGATCCTCGGCGGGGCCCAGGAAAATACGCTGCTCACCTGCGAGGGCCTGCACGCCCGCGGACACGACGTCACGCTCGTCACCGGCCCCGCCCTGGGACCCGAGGGCGAGCTGATGACCCGCGCCCGCGCCGGCGGCTACCGCGTCGTCGTCGTCGATCCGCTCCGCCGCGAAGTCCACCCGCTGCGCGACCTGGCCGCCCTGCGCAGCCTGGGCCGCGCCCTGGCCGGCATCCGCCCCGACATCATGCACTCGCATTCCTCCAAGGCCGGCATTCTCGCCCGCCGCGCTGCCGCGGGCTTCCGCGGCATACGCATCGTCCACACGATCCACGGCCTGCCGTTCGACGAGTACCAGCCGTGGTGGCGCAACCGCCTGTACACGGCCCTGGAACGCCGTGCCGCCCGCAACGCCCACGCACTCATCTCCGTCGCCGACGCGATGACCGCCCAGGCCCTGGCCGCCGGCGTCGGCCGGGCCGATCAATACACCACGGTCTACAGCGGCATGGAGGTCGCGCCGTACCTCACGCGCCCGCCGAGGGCCGACACGTTCCGCGCCGGCCTGCTCCTGCCCCCCGGCGCCGTCCTCGTCACGCAGGTAGCCCGCCTGGCGCCCCTGAAAGGCCACCCCTACCTCATCGACGCGGCCGAGAGAATCCGCGACGACCGCGTGGTGTTCTGCTTCGTGGGCGACGGCGTGCTGCGGGCCGACCTGGAAGCCCAGATCGCCCGCCGCGGCCTGGCCGGGCGCTTCCGCTTCACCGGCTTGCTGCCGCCGGAGCAGATTCCCGCCGTGATGCACGCCAGCGACCTCTTGGTGCACGCCTCGCTGCGCGAGGGCCTGGCCCGCACGCTGCCGCAAGCCATGCTCGCGGCGCGGCCGGTGGTGAGCTTCGACATCGGCGGCGCCCGCGAGGTGGTGGACGACACCACCGGCGTGCTGCTGCCTCCCGGCGCCGTGGACGGCCTGGCCGACGCCATCGGCCGACTCGCCGCCTCCGGCGAACTCCGCCGACGCCTGGGCGCCGCCGGCCGCCAACGCTGCCGCGATATGTTCGACCACAACCGCATGGTCGACCGCATCGAGGCCGTTTACGACAGCGCCATGAGAAGGAAAAGCTGGGATAAAGGGGATGAAAGTGATTAAGGACTTCTTCTTCATCCCTTTCATCCCCTTCATCCCAGCTATTTCTCCGAGGTTGCCATGAAGAACGCCGAGATTGCGGCCGTCTTCGCCGAGATGGCCGACATCATGGAGATCCTCGGCGAGGACGTTTTCCGCGTGAACAGCTACCGCAAGGCCGCACGCACGCTCGAGGACCTGCCCGCCGCCATCGAAGACGTTGCCGCCGCCGGCAAACTGGAGGAGGCCCCCGGCATCGGCAAGGCCACAGCCGCGAAGATCCAGCAGTACCTCGCCGACGGGCGCATCGCCGCGCATGAGGAACTTCGCGCCAAGGTGCCCGCGGGACTGATGGGCCTGCTGGCCATCGGCGGACTGGGGCCTAAGACCGTCGCCAAGCTCTGGCGGCACGGCGGCATCGAGTCGGTCGCGCAGTTCAAGGAGGCCCTGGCCGGCGACCGCTCGCGCCTGGAGGACATCCCCGGCCTGGGGGCGAAAAAACTCCAGCACGTCGCCGAGTCGCTGACGTTCCTCGAACAGGCCGCCGGTCGCGTGCGGCTGGACCAGGCGGGCGAGCTGGCGGCCGCCATGATCGCCGTAGTGGAGGCCGTGCCCGGCGTCGGGCGTATCGCGTCGGCAGGGAGCCTGCGCCGCGGGCGCGAGACCATCGGCGACGTGGACCTGCTGTGCGAGGCCCAGGGCCCTGCCGCTCATCGCGTGGCCGAGGCGTTCTGCGGCCATGCCGCCGTCCAGCGCGTGCTGGCCCGCGGCGCCACGAAATGCTCGATCCAGGCCGCCGGCGGCGTTGAGGTGGACCTGCGAATGGTGCCGGCCGAGAGCTTCGGCGCCGCCCTGCAATACTTCACCGGCTCCAAGGAGCACAACGTCCGCCTGCGCGAGCTGGCCGTCAAGAAGGGCCTGAAACTGAACGAGTACGGCCTGTTTCGCGGCGACGAACAGATCGCCGGCGCCGACGAGGAAGGCATCTACGCCGCCCTCGGCCTGCAATTCGTCCCGCCCGAGCTGCGCGAGGACCGCGGCGAAGTCGAGGCCGCGGCCGAGGGAAAGCTGCCGCGACCGCTGGAACCGGGCGACATCCGGGGCGACATGCACATGCACACCACCGCCAGCGACGGGGCCAACAGCATCGAGGAGATGATCGACGCCTGCCGCGCCCGGGGCTACGCGTTCATGGCCATCTGCGACCACTCCAAGGCCCAGGCCCAGGCCCACGGCCTGGACGAGCGCCGTCTCGCCAGGCACGCCGCGGCGATACGTAAGGCGGCCGCGAAGTACGACGACATCCTCGTGCTGGCCGGCGTCGAGGTGGACATCTTCAAGGACGGGCGCCTGGACTTCGAGGCCGACGTGCTGGCCGAGTTGGACTTCGTGACCGCCTCGCCGCACTCGGCGTTGACGATGGGCGGGCCGGAGGCCACGCGGCGGATCATCGCCGCCATCGAGCACCCGCACGTGCACTGCATCGGCCATCCCACCGGGCGCGAGATCGGCATCCGCCCGGGGATGGAATTGGACATCGCGTCGATCGCCTCAGCCGCCGCGGCCAACGACGTGGCCCTGGAAGTCAACGCCCACCCGATTCGGCTGGATCTGCGGGACGTGCACATCCGCGCCGCCATCGCCGCGGGCGCCAAGCTGCTCATCAACACCGACGCCCACTCCACCGGCGACCTGGCGCTCATGCATTACGGCGTGACCACCGCCCGCCGCGGCTGGGCAACGGCAGCCGACGTGGTGAACTGCTGGAGCGTCGGACAGGTGAAGCGGTGGTTGGCGAAATCCTGATGGGGCCGTTCTGCCAACCGCAAGCCGAAGAAACGCACCTCGACAATAAGCAACAAGCAATGGGCAATTGGCAATGGGCAATAGGCAATAGGCAATGGGCAATGGGCAATGGGCAATGGGCAATAAGCAATTGGCAATTGGCAATTAGCAATGCCCCCCCCTTACTCCATCGACTCCCGCATCCGCAGGTAGCTCTCGAACCGCCGCCCGGGGATCGTGCCCGCCTCCACGGCCCCCAGAACCGCGCAGTCGGGCTCGTGCGTGTGCGTACACTTGCTCATCCGGCAGTTGGGGAAGAACGGCTCGAACTCCGGGAAGTACCACGGCAGTTCGTCGAGGTGGATCGAGAATCCCAGTTCCCTCAGGCCCGGCGTGTCCACCAGTACGCCCGCGGGCCCCACCGTGGGCAGTGGGGCGCTGGCCGCGCCTTGTCCCAGATGCCCGGCGTCGGCGGGCGCCGGGTTCCGCGGCGCCGCGATCGCCGCCACCAGCGGCGCCAAATCGTACACCGCGGCCGCGGCCGTCGTGTGCCGGCCCCGCTCGTCCTTCATTCGCACCTCGCCGGTGACGGCGTTGGAGCCGGGAATCAGCGCGTTGATCAGCGAGCTCTTGCCCACCCCTGACGCGCCCGCCAGCACCGTGCTCCGCCCCGCCAGCAGTGCCCCAAGCTCGTCGAGTCCCCGGCCCGTGACGGCCGAGCAAAGCACCACCTTCAGGTTCAGCGAGGCCAGGTACTCCAGGTCGGCCTCGCGCGGCGCCCCCAGGTCAGCCTTGTTGATCGCCAGCACCGCCGCCAGCGAGCCGCGCTCCGCCACGATCAGGAATCGCTCGATCAGTGCCGGGCGCAGCGCCGGCTGCCTCACGGCCGCCACCATCAGAAGCTGATCCATGTTGGCGACGATCACTTTCTCGAACACGTCTTCGTACGGGTCCAGGCGCTTGGCGGACATCGGCTGGGGGCGCGACAGCGCCGTGGCCCGCGGGCGGCGCGACAGGATGAACCCCTCGGCACGGTCCTTGTCGAGCCGGCTGCCAACGTGCTCCTCCGACAGGGCGACGGTGACGGCGTCGCCGACGGCCAGGGCGCTGGCGCCCTCGAGCGCGCGAAAGGTCTTGGCGACGGCGCAGAATCGCGGCCCGCCGTCAAAGCGGACCATCACCCCGTGGCGGAACATCCCCACCACCAGCCCCTCCTGAGTCGGCAGATCCTCGAGGCTTCCGATGGCCTGGCCGGTCCGGCTGGGCGGCAGCTTCACTCCCTGCCGCGTGTGTCTCCGCCCGCGGCTGGCGAGGCGCTCGGCGTCCTCGCCGGCAGCAAACTTCTGCTGCCAGTCCTTGATCCGCCGGAACGCCTTGCCTTTGCCCTTTCGAGCCATGGGGCATCTATCCGCGATGGAAACAAAGAGACCACGAATTACACGAATCAAGATACAAATTACACGAAGAAGAGGCAACCAGACAGCGGCAGACTAAGGGTGTCTGTCGCTTTCCCCACCGCTCCCTCTGCTTCGTGCAACTCGTTCCTTCTTCGTGTCATTCGTGGTCTCTTTGGTCCGCATGCGGGCGACGGTCACGCGGGAGCACCATCACCCTTCCACGACTTTCCTTACCAGGTCCGCCGCAATCGCCGTCGCCGCCAGCACCACCACCACCGCGAACCATCGCCTCAGCCGCCGGGCATGCAGCCGCTCGCACGCGGCCGCCCCGATCTGGATGCCGATCGTGCTGCCTGCCAGCATCGCCATCACCAGCCACAAGTTTACCGTCCCATGCAGCCCGTACGCGACCGTCCCGGTCAGCGAACTGAACACCACCACGCCCAGACTCGTGCCGACGGCCTGGTGGGCCGTCAGCCCCACCGCCAGCACCAGCACCGGCATGAACAGCACGCCGCCGCCGATCCCCAGCAGCCCCTTGGTCAGGCCGATCACCACCCCCGTCAGCACCATGCCCGCCACGCTGATGCCGGTCAGCTTCGCGGCCGGCAAATCGATCCGCCACCCCAAAGCCAACCGCCCAAGCAGCGGACGCCGGGCCCGCTGCTTGACGCCGTCGCGAAACACCAGCCACGCCGTCGCCAGCAGCACCGCGACGAACAACCCGTGCATCACCAGCGTGTAGCCGCGCCCGTCGTCGTCGCCCAGCGCCCCGGCCAGCACGCCGTTCATCTCCGCTCCGCCCACGGCGCCCACCATGGCGCCGGCCGCCAGCAACGCCATGCTCCGCGGCTCGAAATTCCCCAGCCTCCAGTGGCGAAGCATGCCCGTCACGCCCGTGCCCAGGGTGAAGCTGAGACTGCTGCCCACGGCGATCGGGTACGGCACGCCGAACAGCACCTTGAGCATCGGCACCAGCAGGAACGCCCCGCCCACGCCGAACAGCCCGGTGAGAAACCCGATCGCCAGCCCCAACGCCGCCAACGCGCCCATCAACGCCCACGGCTCCTGCAAGGCGGGATACGCGCTCAGCCGGCTGAGTTCCTCCCAGCCGCTCATCGGTCGCCCTCGCAAGGCCGATCGGATCGCTCGGCTCGCCGGGCTCGCCGGCGGCGCCACGCGTCGAACAGCAGGTCCGCGGCCACGCCCCACGCCAGCGGGACCGCCACATACAGCAGAATGTCCCATAGCTTCGACATCGGCAACCAGGAGCCGGTATCCGGTCACAAGGCAACGCCTCCGGCCGTTTGCGAGGATACGGCCTTGCCCCAACCGGAGGCAAACCAATACAGCGGGCGCGCACGTCTGGAACCGGCTAGCGACTACCGGCTGCCAATCACTGCTCCGCCACTTCCACAATCGCCAGCGGTCCAGCAAACTCCAACCGCAGCAGCGAGTCCTCCGCGCGCAGCGTCGCGCCGTCCGGACAGTGCGCCGTCAGGCCGACCAGCGGGAAGTCGCACAGCACCGCCGCTCGCGTCCCCTCGCCAGCGGCCGCGCCGGGCATCCACACGCTGAGCAGCCTGCCGCCGCCGTCGCCCTCGATGACCGACGCCCGCGCCGGCCCAGCCGGCGCGACGCCCACGCCGCCGCGGTACGTGCCGCGCACGTAGTACCGCGCCAGCGCCTGGCGCAGTTGCAGGCAGCGCAGCAGCAGCGCCAGCACCGGCGCGCTGTCCAGCACCGCGATCCCCACGTCCAGCGGTTTGCCCTGGAGCATCGTGCGGCTGATGCTCTGAAGGTCGTTGGCGCTGCCGACGTCCAGCGCTGCCGGCCAGGTGAAGCGGAACTGCTCGGGCAGCGCCCGCCCCACGGTCACCGAAAACGCCGTCATCCCGCCCTCGCCGTAGCTGCCCTGGTGCACGTCGAAGAACTGCCCGATCCGCTCCTGGCACCCCTCGACCCACACAAAGAAACCGGGGTCGATCTCGCGGCACGCGTCGCGCACCTCGCGCATCATCCGCTCCGCCCACAGCATCGCGTTGTCGTGCGCCCCGGCGTGGTCGTGGTCCGTCCGCCCGCAGGCCGGCAACGGCGTGCTCGCGATCTGGTCGATCTGCAGGCCGCCCGCGCCGTACTCGCCCACCAGCCGCCGCGCCACGCCCACGAAATGCTCGCGCCACTGTCGGCTGCCCGGGCAGCCCATCTGGAAGTTGCTCCGCGTGCCGTAGTTCTCCCGCGCGGGCAAGCCGTCGGCGCCCAGCACGCACGCGGCGCCGCCGCCGGTGCGGAAGAACCTGCTCTCCTCGTCCACCAGCTTGCCGTTGGTGTACAGCATCGACCGACCGCCCAGCCCGCGTATCTCGTCCAGCGCCTTCCTTAACTCCGCGGCCGTGCCGAGCTCCTCGTCCGGCAGGTAGTCGGGGTACAGCGTGTCGTGCCCGCGTCCGGCCCAGCCGTAGATGTGCAGCACCTCGAAGCCATGATCCAGGCAGCGGCGCATCACGTCCGGCAGGTCGCGGAAGAGCAGGCTTGGCGGCTGGCCTTCGATCTGCATGGGCGTGCTGATCCACCCGTGGAAACCTCGATCCACGATCCACCGCGGCAGTTCCGGCCCACTCAGAAGCGGCTGCATCCGCTTGCGGTACACGTCGGCGGCGGCGTGCCAGTCGCCGGCCAGGTTCGCCGCCGAGCAGAGCGGGCTGCGCCAGTTTCGCTGCGCCGCCGGGGCCGGCCAGTGCTGCACCGACAGCACCAGCTTGCCTGCGCCGGCCGCGCGGGCGCGGAACGCCTTGCTGTCGCCGCCGGTCGCGTCGTAGCAGGCGACCATCGAGCACCGCCCCGCGCCGCACGCGACCATGTACTGCACGCCGGCACAGGCCGGGTAGTGGTAGATCACTTCGTCGTCGGTGTTGTCCACGAATGTCAGCCCCTTCGGCGGCGGGCGGCGCCGCCGCCGGCCGTAGAGCTGGATCGTCCTCACCGGGTCGTCAATCTCGTCGCCGTATCCGCTGGGCATCAGCAGGCGGTCCGCCGGCAGCACTCCCGTCACGCTCACCAGCGGAAACAGCACGCTCTCGATCCGCAGGCCATCGGCCGCCTTCACCGAAAGCTCGACCAGCCACTCCGCGCCGTCCGCCCGGCAGGTCAGTTCGGCTTTCACGGGCAACCCTCCGGCCGCTCCTTCGAAAACGAACACCCCGGCGCCATCGCCTTGCTCGCGCCGCTGCTCGGGGAAGCTCGCCTTCTCCATCGTCGCCGTCTCGCCGCCGGCCGTCACCAGCGTCAGGCGGAAGTCCACGTCATCAGGCAGGTTCCATGGGTGCATTGCGTCTCCTTTGCCGGACAAATACTACGACACAGAGGCGCAGAGAGACAGAGGGGAGATGAGGAGGGGTGCAGGACCGTTCTTGCATTCCCTCTTCAGCCTGAAGGGCTGAGATATGATAGATGTGGCGATTCAGATGACCAGCCCTGTAAGGGCGACATAAGGGCCTCACGCGGCGTTTGTCCCGCCCCTTCAGGGCTTGACGTACTTTGGCGTAGGGTTCCCAGGGCTGTCATATCTCAGCCCTTCAGGCTGAAGAATCCGATGCAGATCCCAAACCCGGTCTCAGCAACTACGGTCATGCACCCGATGAGGAGGCGAAATCCTCCGGCGAGAATCCGATGAAACAATCTCTGTCCTACCTCTGTCCCTCCGCGCCTCTGTGTGGCCCCTTCCCTCCCAGCAGGAACTCGCACGGATTCGCCTCCGGGTGCAGCCCCAGGCGCGTCAGGCAGAAATCGTACCGCACCGGGTCCTCCGGGCGGATCGTGCGGAACGCGGCGGTGATTTCCTCGGCCGTGCGGCCGTCGGCGGCGCGGCGGGCGGTGAGGCCCATCGCCCGCCCAAGACTGTGCATGTGCACGTCCAGCGGGATAACCAGCAGGGCGGGCGGCACGCTCGGCCAGGCGCCGACGTCCACGGCGTCGCGGCGGACCATCCACCGCAGGTAGAGGTGCAGGCGCTTGCACGCGCTGCCTCGCGACGGGTCGCTCAGCATCCGCCCGCCGACGCCCAGGCGGGCCACGAACGCCCGCAGCGCGGGAAGAACCGTCGCGTCGCCGCGGTCCAGGCCGGCGGCAAAGCACCGTCCCAGCGAGCCGAAGCGGGCGATCTCGCGATTCATCGCGCCCAACAGCGCCGCCACGTCGTCCCCCGTCGTCCAGCGGTGCTGGAACCCCCGCAGCTTCCGCCTCGCCGCCGCCTGCGACGTGTCGCGCACGAACCTCGCCGGCCGGTTGTCCATCCGCTCCAGCACGGCGCCCACGCTGCGCACGACCGCCTTGACATTGCCGTACGCCAGCGTCGCCGCCAGCAGACCCGCGATCTCCTGGTCGCCCGGGTCGTCGAACCGGTGAACGAACTCCACCGGATCGGGGTGAACGTACTGCCGGCGCGTGATCCTCTCGTACCAACGCTCCAGCAGGCTCGCCCACGCCTTCGGCGGGGTGAGAGGCTCATCTGTCGCCGGTGGCGCTCGCATCGCACTTCGGTCCGCTCTGGCAACGACCCTTCGGAACAACGAACTCCTCCGATTCGCACCGATCACCTTCCAGCCTGCTTCGCGACGACGCTTTCTCTCCCTCCCGTTGTCCCTCCGTCGCCTTCGGCTTCCGCAACGCGCCGGCTGCCAGCAGCCCCAGCAAGCCAACCGCCATCGCCGACTTCACCAGCCCGGGCACCTCCAGGTGCAGGCACGGCCCCGCCACCGCCCCGGTCCGCGCGTACACAAGGTCCAGCAGCAGCCCTGCCGCCAGGGCCGACAACGCCACCGACGCCAGGTACGTCACGGCCGTCCGCCAGCCCATCGTCTTCCACACGGTGGCGACGGTGGCCGCGTTGGTCGCCGGCCCGGTCATCAGGAACACCAGCGCCACCCCCGGCGAGGCGCCCGCCGCGATCATCGCCGCGGCGATCGGCACCGACGCCGTCGCACACACGTACACGGGAATCCCAATCGCCATCATGAGCAGCATCGAGCCGACCCCGCCGCCCAGCCACTTCGGAAACAGCGCCGGCGGCGTCAACGCCGCCACCAACGCCGCGATCGCCAACCCCACCAGCATGGCCGCCCCCATGTCCCTCGGCATCTCGCCGAAACCGTACCACACCGCCCGCCTCAGCCACCCGCCCCGCGGCGCAGCCGCGGCCGAACCGCCTTCACAGCACGAGCCGCCGCCGCCCGCCACGCCCCTCGCAACACGCTCGCCCGCGGCTGCGCCGCGCCCCGCCAGCGCGTCCGTCAGCACCCCGCCGAAAACCCCGCTGACCAGCGCCACGATCGGCCGGTAAATGGCCATCGTCGGCCCCAGCATGCCCAACGTCGGCAGAATGCTGTCGACGCCGGTCTGCGGCGTGGAAATCAGGAACGCGACGGTGGCGCCCCTGCCCGCCCCTGCCCGTCGCAGCCCCGCCGCCACCGGAAGCACCCCGCAACTGCACAGCGGCAGAGGCACGCCGAACGCCGACGCCTTCACCACAGGCATCAGCCCCCGACCCCCCAGATGCCGCGAGACCGTCTCCGGCCGGATGAGCACGCTCATCAGGCCCGCGGCGAGGAACCCCAGCAGCAGGTACGGCGCCATCTCGCACAGCGCCGCCCAGAACTGGGCCGGTACGTTCCCAATGGACTCCAGCACGGCCGTCACCTCTCCTCTACCCATCGTAGCACCGAGCCGGGCCGTGGCGGCCCTGGGTTCTGTCGCGGGCGCTCGCGCAGCGCAAAAGAAAAGACCCGCACCCACCGCGGGTCTTCTCCCATGAAGAAGTCAGAATGTATCGAACGCGCTGCCGAGGGCTGGTCATCCCCAAGGAGCCCTGGGCTTCAGCAACCGGCGGCCGTCCTCTACGCCGAAACCAGCTTCGACCGCCGCGCCGTGTTCCGCGTGCACGTCGCCGCGTTCTCCAGCGCCGTCACGATCGCCTGGTGGATCTCCTCCGTGCTGAACACCGGCTTGATCAGCAGCTCATCCCCGCCGATCTGCCAGGCTCGCCACGCCATGTCGTAGCGGTCCAGCCAGCCGGTGAGCAGCACGGCCGGCCGATTGGGCAGCCCCTGGAGACTCCGCAGCAGGCCGCCGCCGGCCAGCTCCGCCGCCAGAATCACCAGGTCCGGCGACCAGTGCCCAACACGTTGCAGGGCCTTCTGCGTGTCGGCCTCCTGCACAACGTGGTGAGCGTGCGATTCGAGGTACTCCTCCGTCGTTCGAGCGAACCGCCAATCCGGTTCAGCGATCAGCACCTTCAGAGACATGGCTACTCCTTCGAGGTAACACAAGGCGGCTGACCCGTCGGCCGCTACTGATACTATCGGCCGGCCCAGGGCGCATCATAAACGGGAAATCGGGAGAACGCCCAAGGCCCCCGCGAAGCCGGCATCACCGCTTGCGGTTTAGCGACGCCCGCACGCCCGGCTCGCTATACCGCAAGCGGAGACTCCCTGCTCCCTGCTGCCTTCCTTCCCCTCTTCCCTGCTGCCTACTGCCTGC
>CAYWTX010000342.1:0-1915 GCA_964461295.1 uncultured Planctomycetaceae bacterium
CAGATTCAACACGCCGGCGATGAAAGTCCCCTCGAAATACGGCGACAATTCGAATTTCCGTTTCAAGGCGGACCCCAGCGCACACAGGGGAAAGGCAACGCCGGCCACCCCCACACCCGTCAGGAAGCTTCGCAGCGGGTCCAGGAACAACGGTCCTTTCGGAGGAGGCAGAAGCGCCACGACGGCAAAGCAGATCACGGCGACGCCGACGGCCACCCCCATGGCAATGGCAATGCCCTTGCGGAGGAATGGTTGCCTCTTCACGGCTGGGACTTCTTGACCCATGATTCGTTCACTTCATCTTGCGGACGCGGACTTGCGTCGTTTGGGAATCCTTCAGAAGATCGGCCAGCACGTTCGGGTCCGTCGAGCCGAAATGATACGGGTACAGGATCTTGGGCCCGAAGGCCTGCGCCGCATCGGCAACCATTTCGGGCGTCATCGTGTAGGGCAGGTTCATCGGCAGGAAGGCAACGTCAACGTTCTTGAGTTGCTTCATCTCGGGAGTATTCTCGGTGTCACCCGCCACGTACACGCGGGTCTTGTCGAAGTTGAGGACATAGCCATTGCCGGCGCCTTTGGGATGGAACGGCTGACCGCCCGGCCGTTTCTGCACGATGTTGTACGCCGGCACGGCTTCGATCTTGATCCCCAGCACGGTCTGCACGTCGCCATTTTTCATGATCGTGCCACCGGAAACCTTCTCGGCACACACCTTGGTCAACACGATCTTGGTCTGCTCCTTCCGCAGCACACCAATGGCCTTGGGGTCGAGGTGGTCGCCATGCTCGTGCGTAATCAGGATGATGTCCGCCTTGGGCATCTTGGAGTAGTCCACCGGCGTACCCGAGGGGTTGCCCACCGGATCGACGTAGAGGACCTTGCCCTGATAGCCGAACCGCAGCGACGCGTGCCCGAGGAAGGTGATTCTCAGATCGCCCGCCGCGGTCTTGATGACATCCTCCTGGAACATCTTCTCGGCCCCCGCCGGCTCGGCACAGCGCGCTCCAACCGCACCGATGGCTATCGCCGTGAATGCTGCCATGGCCGTTCTCAGAACTCTCCCACTGTGGATCATGATCCGTCTCCTTTCCACATCGAGTGGGGTGAGCGTCCTCGCTCACCAGGAAAAGTCGCACAAGGACGTGCGACCTACAGTTCCTTGATGCGGATGTTTCGCCAGCGGACCTGCAAAGGCTTGAAGTCCTTGCCCAAGCCGTGGACCTGCAGACCGATAACGCCCCGGGCGTCCAGCGAATCCTTGTAGTTGGCACAGGGGACCTCGTTGACCCAGGTCTTCATCGAGTTGCCCTTGCACTCGATGCGGTACTTGTTCCATTCGTTGTCCTTGAAGGCGGCTCCCGCCGCGGCGTTGTCACGAATGTCCGCGATGAAGAACCCGCGTCGGGCCTCGTCATAGATCCCCCCACAGGAACGGGAGGCCGCCGTGGCGATCTCCACCTGGTAACCGTAGACCCGATCCTTCGGAATCGTGGTGGTTCCCGGCTGACCTTTGCCATTGTAGAAGATGAACGCCATCTCCTCCTTGGCGATATGGCTGCGGAACTGCACCCCGGAGTTCAAGGCCGGGTCGCACTTGACCTCGAATTCGAGAACGAAGTCCCCATACTCCTTGTCCGTGCAAAGGAAGGAATTAGGGCTGCCCTGGACGGCGGTGCCCACGATCATGCCCTCTTCGGCCGTGTACTTCGCAAACCCGCTGTGGACCGACCATCCCTTGAGGCTCTTGCCGTCAAAAAGGGAAACCCAGCCGCTGTCCTGGGTTGCGGAAAAACCAATCACGGCGGTCACTCCCGCCACACACGCGACCAGACACACCCAACTCTTTCGCACGACCATTGTGCATCTCCTTTCCTGGCACAGACGCAAATCCTTGCGTCTGTACCGCCGAAAC
>CAYWTX010000343.1:0-5130 GCA_964461295.1 uncultured Planctomycetaceae bacterium
CAGGACCCGCCGCAGGACGTAGATCTGCCCGCGCAGTCGCTGGAATCGCCTGTTGCGGTCCAGCCTGCTCAGGAACGGTTCCATCTTGTCGGCCATGGCGGCCACCTGCACCATGACCTTGCTGAACGGCTGCTTGAGATAGTGGTTGATGCCGCGGTATCGCTTGCCGTCGCTGATGAGCAGCGTCATGGACTCGCAATTGGGGTGTGCGCCGGCCAGCAGGAGCACCTCGCTGCGCGGGTTGTCGCGGAAGAACGATCGCATCTGGCGCAGGGCGTAGGACAGGCCGGCGGGGACGAACTCGACCTGGCCGCCGGGGATGGCGGCCTGGACCATCTTCTCGACGTCCTCCATGGTGGTGTGGACGCCGGAGTCGAAGTCGCCGGGCTTCCAGTTCTCCGTCAGCGGGATCATGCCGACGTCGGAGATCAGGTCGCGGTTGTCGTGGATGAACTGGAAGAAATCTTCCATGTACATATCGTTGAAGCCGCGTCCGGCCGTGGCGATGATCGTGTGCTTGCGCCGGCTGTACTTGGAGAGGTTGGCCAGCGCCTTCATCTTCTTGTCGTAGGCGGGGCGGTTGTGGCGGAGCTTTTCGTAGATATCGGCGTTTCGGCCGTCGAAGCCGAAGCGGAAGGGCACGCGTGCCTCGCAGAGCTTGCGGCAGTATTCCTCGTCGGCCAGGCGGATTCCGTTGGTGACGACGTGGGGCTTCAGGCCGTGCTTCTTGGCGACGGCGATGATGTCCATGAGGTCCTCGCGGACGGTGGGTTCGCCGCCGAACAGGAGGACGACGGGATTGGGCTGCATCCGGGCCAGGTCGGCGAAGATCTTCTCGAAGTAGTCCATGGGCGGGTTGAAGTCGAAGCCCATGCCCTTGATGGTGGCGATGCAGATGGGGCAGTTCATGTTGCAGCGGTTCGTCACGTCGAGGAAGACGATGTTGGGCTTGTGGTCGATGCGGCACCGGTCGCAGTGGAGGCTGCAGGCCTGGCGGCCGAGGTCGACGTACTGCCAGAGGTCGCGCTTGGCCTGCCAGACTTCAGCGTCGCGGCTGACGCGGGACTCGGTCTTTCCGCAGGTGGGGCAGTCCTTGCGGATCCACTTTTCGCCGTCCTTGGTGAAGAACTCGGCGCTCACGCGCCCGCGGCAGTTGTTGCACAAGCCCAGGTTCGGTTTCGGCTCCATCGTAACGTGTCTCCTTGCGCCGCGGCGGAGAAGATGCTCGCGAACGTATCAAGGCGAAGTGTATCGGAAGGCAACGCCGGGAAGCAAGCCTGGGGGCAAGCCGGCTCTCGCCGGGACGGGCGCCGCGCTGTGCGCGCAGACCCGTCGATCATCTTCTCGACGAGGCGAGGCGGTCACGGGATTTCCGGCTGCGCGGCGGGTTTGGGGGCCTTGACGGCCTTTACCTCGGGCGGCGCCACGGGCGCGGGATGCGGGGCCGGCGCAACCGGAGCGGCGGCCGCCGGCGCCGGGTTGGTGGAAGGTTGCGTGGAGGCCAGGGCAAGTTGTTCGTCGAGAGCGAGCCGCATGGAGGCGATGTTGTTGCTCATCACCCAGCGGTGGACCTCCACTCCGTCGCGGAAGAGGATGACGGTTGGGAAGATGTTGATGTCGTAGCGGGTCTTTATCTCGTGCGAGGGCACGGCGAAGTTCGCCTTCATCACCATGAAGTTGGCGATCGTCGCGCGGTCCTTGTACTCCAGGGCCAGCTTCTGCATCGTGCTGTCCACCGGGATGCAGGTCGCGCAGCCCGCCTTGAAGAAGTCCACCAGCACCGGGCGACCCGTCTGGATCGCCTCCTGGAACTCGGCTTCCGTCCTCAGTTTGGTGATCTCGCTGGTCGAGCAGCCGCCGCAGGCCATGGCCACCGCAGCCGCCACAACCGCCGACAATCCGAACCTTCGCGAACCGACGCCGACACCGCACACTGGAAACATGCTGTCTCTCCAGCCCCTGGGGTTCTTCCGGACACTCTCCAACCGTTACCGTTTCGACGGAACCTGGAGGGCAGCCAGCTTCTGCCGCACCCGCCGGGCGTGCCCTTCCGGGATCACTTCAGGCCAATGATAGCGGATGATTCCCTTCGGGTCCATAAGGTAGGTGCAGCGAATGACGCGGCCGTACCGGGTGCTGCCCAAGGCGACATCCGCAAACGCTCCGTAGCTCCGCATCACCTGGTGGGTCGGATCGCTGAGCAGGTCCAGGCCGAGCTTGTAGCGATCGACGAAGGCCTTGTGCGTCTGGACGGAGTCTTCGCTGACCCCGAGGATGCGGGCGTTCATGTCGCGGAAGTGCGTCAGCAGATTGGTGAATTCCGTCGCCTGGCACGTGCAGCCGGGCGTGTCATCCTTGGGGTAGAAGTAGAGGATGACCCATTGGCCGCGCAGGGCGCTGAGCTTCACGGTGCGGTCGTCCTGGTCCTTGAGGGAGAAGTCGGGCGCGGTCTTGCCGATTGCCGGCGAGCGCGCCGAGGCCGCCTCCTCCTGCACGGCGGGTTGCTTGAGCGATTCGCGTCTTGACGCCTGGTCGCTCGCGGTGGACGCTTCGGGCTGCTGCTGACAACCTACCAGGACCATCGCCGCCGCCGCCAGGAGCATCGCATTCTTCACAGGCTTGTCCCTTCCGTGCTTCGTTTGTTGAACGCCTTTCCATTATTGGCGCGTGCGGCGGCGGAAATCCGGCACTTGCACTCACCTTGTGGTGCCGGCCGTGTCTGCCGACGAGCAAACCCCGCCGGAAGAGCCGGGAACGTATTCTTGGCGAAAAGTGGTTGACGGGCGGGGGCGGCGGTATAATTCGGGCGCAAATCTCAAGAAGAAGTTGTCCCGCTTGGCTGTGTGGCAAGGTGGGCGTCTTCAGGAAGAAAGGCGAAGGAGAGAGGCGATGCGCAAGGCACTGAAAGCCGGGAAGTATCTCATCTGCGCGGCGGTCTTGGGCGCGGTGACGACGGCGGGCTGGGCGGGCGACGCGCTGGACGCGCAGAAGGCGGCCCAGCGGAAGTTGCTGGCGTACCGCGCGGCGCGGGCGGACGGCATGCGGAAGCTGGGCGAGCGGATCCGCGGCCTGCGCATCACCTCGGACACGTACGTGAAGGATTTCGTGACCGAGTCGGACCAGATTCGCACCGCCCTGGAGGCGTTCCTGGCGGGCATCCGGGAAGAGGGCAAGCCGGTGTACCAGGAAGACGGCACTTGCCAGGTGACGGTGGTCGTGGACCTGGCGACGGTGACGGTGACGTTGGAGCAGATCTACAACAAGTACTACAAGGGCGGCAGGTTCAAGATCGAGGACATTCAGAAGATCACGGTCAATAACGACGTGAAGACGCTGAAGGAAGTCGGCCAGGGGGCCCCTCGCATGGAGTTCGAGGAAGCCGACCTGGTGCCGACGACGGCGGGCGAGCCGGTCCGCGTGCCGTCCGGCGCGATGAAGTTCTGGATGGCCCACTGCATGCCGCAGGGGCGTCTGATGGCCGAGCGGGCCGCCCGGGTGGAGGGCATGCGCCGCCTGGCGGAGCGCATCAAGGGCGTGTACATCACGTCCAGCACGAGCGTGAAGGACTTCGTGGCTGAGAGCGACGACATCAACGTCCGGATGGACACCTTCCTAAAGGGCGCCCGCGAGGTGGGCGTTCGCTACCACGACAACGAGTTGATCGTGGAAGTCGAGATGGAAGTCACGCTGCGGACGGTGTACGCGACGGTGAAGGAATGGGGCGAGGCTCACTACAAGGGAGACAAGCTCCAGCTCCAGAAGCTTCAGGAGTTGAGCGTCGAGGCCAAGGACGAGAAGATCCGCGAGGTCGGCATGGGCGTTCCGCCCGAGAAGTACCTGAAGGACGTCACGCCCGCGATCAAGGCGACCAACGCCCTGGCCGGCAACGTGCCCGACTGGATCTGCAAGAACATGCGGACCGCGGGCGAGTCGGCCGTGGATGGCTCGCGCCCCGAGGCGCAGGCGAAGCTGATGGCGTATCGCGCCGCGGAGCTGGACGCCCGGCGCAAGCTGTCCGAGCAGATCAACGGGCTGTACATCACCTCCAGCACGACGGTGAAGGACTTTGTCGCGCAGAACGACGAGATCAACACGTCCATGATGGCCTTCCAGCAGGGCGCCCGCGTGCTGGACGAGACGCGGAAGGTCAAGGCGGACGGCACGGCCGAGGTGATCGTCGAGATCGAGCTCAAGCCGCTGTGGAACTCGATCATGACCTACACGCGGAAACTGAGCATCACGCTGAAATAGGTGAACGGGATCCGGTGGTCGGTAGCCGGTGAGGCCGGCCCGCTTCAGCGGCGTCGGTCCGAAAGCACAGGGACCGGTACCTGGAAGCCGGAAGTCAGGAAAGGACATCCCATGCTGAAGAAGATGGTTTCGTTGGTGATGGTGGTGGCGATCACGCTGGTCGGGCCGGTGATTCTGGTGGGCTGCGCGGACAAGGACGAAATCCGCGTCGAGCGCCGCACCGAGATCAAGGACGTTCAGGTCCACCAGGACACGGTGGTGAAGTAAGGGCGACATCGGGCAACGGCCCATGTATGCCCGGCGCGGCCACGACGGAGCGTGGCCCTCCAGAGCAGAGGATGGATGCCTTGGAGGGACGCGATCCGTCGTGTCCGCTCCACAAGGAGTTTCACGCATGCAGGCACGCATTGCCGTACTGCTGGCAGCCGGCGCGTTGGCGCTGTATGCCGGCGGCGCGTCCGCGCAGGACGTGGTGAAGAAGGGCGACAACCTGGTCGAGGTGACGGTCGTCGGGCAGGGGATGGACAAGGAAGAGGCCCTGCGCGACGCGATGCGCAAAGCGATCGAGCGAGGGGCGGGCACTTTCATCTATTCGCACAGCGAGGTGAAGGACTTCGCCCTGGTGAAGGACACGATCCTGGCCCGCGCGGCGGGGTTCGTGCAGAAGTACGACATCGTCTCGGAAGGCAAGTCGGCCGACGGCATCATCGAGCTGAAGATCAAGGCGACCGTGTCGGTGCAGGGCATCGAGGACACCTGGGGCGCCGTGACCACGCTGCTGAAGCAGATGGGCCGGCCGAAGGTCATGGTCGCCATCGGCGAGAAGATCGGCACGGAAGCGCAGGAGGTCTCGACGGTCCAGACGCGGATCGAGGAGAT
>CAYWTX010000344.1:0-6621 GCA_964461295.1 uncultured Planctomycetaceae bacterium
ATGACCGTGCGCGATTAGTAGCCAGCCCCGCAGGGCAGGCAGGGCTGGCCCGGCAGGCTGCCGAGTCGAGCAACTGGTTCCGCTGGCCCTGCAAAGACAGGCCCGCCAGCATTGGAGGCCAGATGATTCCGTGAATGCTAAAGCATTGTACATACAACACTTATGGTGGCGCGCATTCGCGCACGGTCATTTAGTCCCGTCTCGAACGGGAAGGTCCACTTCACGCTCCTGGTTATGTCACCCGTCGATCCGGCGTCCACTGCGAAGGCCATACTCTGAGGGCCCTCGCCGGCGCTATAGACCAGCCCGGCTCCATAGACAAGCGAAGTTCTCACATTCTGTTTCACTTTGAGGCCCCAGATTACTTTCCCATTCTCCGGATCAATGCCCTGCACCCCTGCACTGTTCTTGTGAATCAGAACCGTCTTGTCGCTGAACGTGACCAGAATGGGCGTGCTCCATGAAGTGGCATCTCCGGTGCGATCCACCCGGTACCTGAGATCGCCGGTCTTGCGATCGAAGGCCATGATGGATGACGGCTTGTTCTTATAGTCGTCTCTGGTTTCCCCTTGAGACAGATGTTCCGGGGCGCCGCCGCCGTTGTCGGAGACCTGAATGACAACGTCTTTGTACAATATCGGGCTGGTGGCAATGCATAGATTGACATACCGCAGATAATTGACCGTCTGTTTGCCGACATCGTTGCCGCGCAGCTCAACGATTGGTTTCTGCCAGATCACTTTGCCATCGAAGTCAACGGCGACCATTGTGCCCGTGCCAAACGTGACGTAGACCCGTTCTCCGTCGGTGCATGGCGTTGTGCAGTTGTACCCATACCTGTGGCCGAAACTGGCCCGTCCTCTGCTCTTCGACTCCAGGGCTTGATCCAGTTCCGTTTCACCCAACGGCCCTGAGGGGATTAGCGTTTCCCACAGACGTTTGCCGTCGGCCAGATCGAAACACAGCAACTTGTGCTCGCTGGTTCGTATGCCGGCGGTAGCGACGAACACCTTCCCACCGGACACAATCGGTGAGGAATAGGGATTGAACGCCTTGGATTCCAGGTCGGCCTTGGAACCAGATTCCTTCAAATCCGGTGGTCTCTCTACAGTAATGTCTCGTGGAACGATCTTGAACGCCTTGGGCAGGTCGGCCGCCCACAGGACGTTCTTGTCCCTGCTCCAGGTCGTCGGAACGCCCTTGGCCGGGGACAATCCGTCCCCGGTGGGACCGCGGAATCGCGGCCAGTCGTTCCTTACGGGATCGGCGGCCGGGGCGCTCACGCTGGAACCGGCCCACACCAGGGCGAACAAGCTCACTGCGACGAGTTGTTTCATAAGCTTCTCCCGAGGAGCGAGGGACTGCGCTACGGGGCCTTGGGTACTTCCACGACCACCCTGAAACCGATCTCGAAGCGCGAAAAGTCGAGTGGTTTTCCGTACCTGGATGTCGAATATGCACCAAGACCGTTGGTGTAGTATCCCCCGCGGATCATCTTCACTGGCGCGTCCGCCGGCGGTCCAGCCGGTCCCTGCGGATCCACAGCGGCGTCCGCGGTGTATACCGCGGGCCAATTCTGGGTCCATTCAGAGACGTTCCCGAGCATGTCGTAGAGGCCCCATCCATTGGGTTCCTTCTGACCGACAGGGCGCGTCTTGCCCTCGCTGTTGCCGCCCCACCAAGCCGCCCTGTTCAGAAAGGCCGTGCTGCAGACATGCGGCAGACCGCCGGCCCGGGCCGCGTATTCCCATTCCGCCTCGGTCGGCAACCGAACGGTTCTTCCGGTCAGTTCGCCGACTTTCCTGCAGAAGGTCTGCGTATCGTTCCAACTGAGCGGCCCCGTCTTGAATTGGCTTGTGTCCCGCCCTTCCTTCTTCATGGCTGGCAGTTGCGCCGGGCCCCCGCCACAGGCGGGGTTTTTCGGTTCTCTGTGGATACTGGGGTTGTATCCCATCACCCTCTCGTATTGTTCGTTGGTGACCTCATACTTGCCCATATAGAATGCCTTGCTGATGGTCACTTCGTGTTGGGGGTATTCCGAGCCAAGAGGACCCCATTCGCTCGGCCGGCGCAATTCTCTGGCCCAGGCCTTCCCGGTGTTGTACACGGCGAACTTGCGCATCAGCGGTTCACCGTCCGATTCAGTCACCCGCACACGAAAGGTCTTCGCCGCGGCCGGGACGCCTTGAACATAGACCTGGTCCGTCTCCGACCGAACCTGAATGCCCTGGTAGGGGTTCGGGTCGGGACTGAAGCGAACGATCTTCTTGCGTCCGATCCGTTCGCCACGCGCTAACTCCTTCCACTGTCCATTGACCTGACTTCCCAGCACGTACTTACGAACGCGGCCTCTCTGGGCCGAATCTTCCATGAGCACGATGTGATCGACTGCCGCCTCCTTCTCCAGGGTCAGGACCAGTTCCTTGCCGCGCCCGCTGACCTCCGCCAAACTGGCAGTCTCACGCCAATTCGGTTCACTGCCCGACTCCGCCTTTATCTTGTCCAGCGCCGTCTGGGCCTCCTGCGCGACGGGCCGCACATTCGTGCTCGTCTTCGGCGGCTTTGCCGGGTCCAGCAACAACTTCTCCAGCGCGGGAATCGCGTCCCTTGCTTTCGGACCAATCGCGGCCAGGGCCTTGGCGCTATAGCGTCTCACGACCTCCTCTTTGTCTGCCAACGCCGCAGTAAGGGCTGGAACGGCGTCCTCGGCGGCATTCCCCATCCCGGCCAGTGCGCCGGCCGCCGTGGCGCGGAACCCGCCGGCTTTCCCGCTCCGCAGCACCTCCACCAACGCCGGCATAACCGCCCGGAGGTCGATCTCCAGCCTGCTCAATTCCATGATGATGGCCCGGTTGGCGGCCTCATCGCCATCGGCGAGTTTCTCTCTGAGCAGAGCGGCCGTTCGGACCGGATCCAGATCCCATAAGGGGTCCAACAGGTCAACATCGCCGGTTTCCCTAAGTTCTTTTGCCATGACGGGGTAGTCAGCGGCCACGACGTCGCTGTAGTCGGTCCGGCCCATCAGGAACTTCCCGGCGGGGATCAGGACGGCCTCGAGTGTGACGCCGCCGCCCAGGTCCAGTGTGATCGTGGGACCGGCCTTTCCCGCGCCGGCCACGGGCGCGGGCTGTGACGAGGCTGCGGGGGCTTGCGTCTTGGGGATCTCCTTCTCGCCGCCAATGGCGACCCCAACCAAGACCGGTACAACCGCTCCTAGTCGCCAGATTCTCATTTCGCTTCTCCTTGCCGAACCGGCGGCGCTTCCACAATTACTCGGAAACCGACGTCACTGCGCGAGAACCTGTTGCCGCCCGGTTTGCAGAACTTAACTGTTGAAAGGCTTTGGTCGGGACCGCGGCCGGGACCCCACCATCCCCCGCGAACCACCTTGCATGGGCAGCAGTCCAGCGGCGCATCCGGTCCCTTCGGGTCCACGGCGGGATCCGTGGTATATGGCGAGAACCAGTTCTGGGTCCATTCATAAACATTCCCGAACAGGTCGTGGAGACCCCAGGCATTCGGCTTCTTCTGCCCCACCGGATGCGGCTTGCCTTCGCTGTTGCCGACCCACCACGCGATCTGGTCCAGGTCCTCCTTTGTGAAGACGGGAGGCGGACCTCCCGCGCGGGCGGCGTACTCCCATTCCGCCTCGGTCGGCAGTCGAACGGTCTTCCCCGTCAAGTCGCTGACCTTCTTGCAGAAGGTGTGCGTGTCCTCCCAGGTCAGCGTCCCGGTCTTGATCCGGCTCGTGTCTTGCCCCTGCTTCTGCATCGCTTTCAGGATACCAGCACCGCCCCCCTCCGCGGGGTTCTTTGGATCTCTTCTGGCACTGGGGACGTACCCCATGACCTTCTCATATTGCTCATTGGTCACCTCGTACTTCCCCATGTAGAAGGCATTGCTGATGGTCACTTCGTGTTGGGGGTACTCCAGTACGCCTATTGTTTTCGGATTGAACTCGCCCCTGTATGTGCCTGAGGACATCTGCAGGTCCCTCGCCTTGTCTTTCTCTGTCGGCGCTCTGCCCATCAGGAACTTGCCGGCGGGGATCAGGACGGCTTCGAGTTTGACGCCGCCGCCGAGGTCCAGAACCAGGTTGGGGTCGGCCCTGGCCGTCTGGGCTGTTGGCCTGGTTTGCGCCTTGGCATCGGGCTCTTTCGCCTTCGGGCTCTCCTTCTCCGCGCCGACGGCGACCGCCGCCAGGACCACCAGCATCACGGCCAGCTTCCATGTCTTCATCTCGAGTCTCCTTGGAGTGGCTTCTTGAGCACGTGCTTCGTCGCCGGGCGGTATGCCGCACCGGGCTTGCCTTCACCGGAGGCCGGCAACCGGGCAGCACGCATGTCACCGATCCCGGCGCGTGCTTCACCAAACGTTCGCATCCGCTCAGCTTTCCAGGTTGGCGCCGTAGAGCGGTTCGCATGAACGTACATCTTATTGCGGGCGTCGTCAATGGACATGCGATGTATTCCACCTAGTTCTCTGTTTGCTTTCCGCCCGGAGTACGGTATATTGCTGCCAGAGGTCAAGATCGTGAATGTTGACGTTCAATTGCCGTGCCGGTTCGTGGACATCCTGAACTTCCGCTACGTGCCCAGCCACGTGACCCTTGTAGCGCCGGCGCCTTCACACTCGTGGCACGAGTGCATTTACGTGGTGCGCGGGCTGTACCTAGTCAAGGTTCAGGGACGCTCGCACCGGCTGACCGACGGCCAGTGCGCGGTCTTTCCTGCCGGCCTGCTTCACCATGCCGACACCGACGCGCCGGCTCGCGGCGAAGTGGACCTCCTGGAGATGTTGATCTTGCAGTGGCAAGCCGCCGCGGCGCCCGCCGTGCCCGTGATCCTGTCGAGCGTCTCGCCGCGAGTGCCGGAACTCCTGCGATGGCTGGCCGACATCCGGCTGCGGCATTCCGCCAGCGTCGACGTGTTGAATGCGATCGTCTTCGCGTTCCTCAACGAGCTGGCGCAGAGCTCCGCCACCGGCAGTCTCGTTCGACTCGTGCATGACTACATGCAGGGGTTCGTCAACCGCCAACTGGTCGCGGGGCGCCGTGAGAAGGTCTCCCTGACAGCTCTTGCCGAGAACGCGGGCCTGAGCAAGTTCCACTTCCTTCGCGAATTCAAGAAGCAGTCCGGCGGGCGAACGCCACTCGAGTACATGCAGGAGTTCCGGGCGGCGCGAGCCCAGGAGTTGTTGACCCAGACCGATCTGTCGCTGGCCGAGATCGCCGAACGCCTCGGTTTCAGCAGGCGCAACTACCTCGCCCACTTCGTCGCCAGCCATTTTGGCGCTCCACCGCGTGCTCTGCGCCGCCGCCGTCGGCGGCCGGACGGCGGCGCGGTCACGGACCTCTTTGTCCGGTAGCCCAGCATCCGGACGAGCCGCTCGGCCGACCTGGACCCGACGGCCCGTCGGCCCGAACGTCAGCGCCGCAGGAGCAACGAGCAGAAGAGCGATGAGCCGCCCAGCCCAAGCCGCCTGAATGGGACACCGCCATGTCCGTGAAGACCTGCGTCGGCGACGAGGGGCGGGTCAAGGACGTGCTGCTGGACATCGCCATGGGGAGGGCCTGGTACGTGCGGGTTTCGATGGAGTACTTGCTGGAGGTTGTGCTCCTGGGAACGAAACTGCCTCTGTTCGCGGGTCATGCGTTTGCCTGGCGGGTGGCAGACCGAGTCGCTTCATTGCGTCACAGGGCACGCCGGCCGAACTGGCGGCGGTACTGCGAGGGCGTTGTGCCCTTGGCCTGTCGAACGAGCTTGCAGAGGCGGTGCACGCTGCTCAGCCCGCAGCGAGCGGTTACCTGCTTGAGGGGAAGATCGGTTTCGGCAAGCAATCGGCAGGCATGGTCGATCTGTGTCATGCGGATGACGCCGGCCATGGATTGTCCGGCGGCCCTGAACCGCCGCTCCAGCGTTCGTCGGCTCACGCCGCATTGATCGGCGATTTCGCTGGCGGCGAACCGTCGGCCCGCCTTCTGGCGTATGAGGTCGATGGCCTTCACGGCCAGGCCGTCGGACAGCACGAGGTGTTCGGTAGATCGCCGTACCGTCACCCCGGTGGGCGGCAGCAGGATGGGCTGCGCCGGTGGTCTGCCACCTTTCATCAGCCGGTCCAGCAGTCGTGCGGCTTCCATCCCGATTTGTACGCCGGGATAGTCCACCGTCGTCAGCGGCGGTGCGTGCATCTCGGCGACGAGGTCGTCATCGCCCACGTCGACGATGCCCAGGTTCTGGGGCACGCGCACCCCTGCGAACTTCGCCGCCAATCGCGACCAGCCCGGCAAACTGGCGATGAACAGCCCGCAGGGCTTGGGCAGCGAGCGCAACCATCGCCTGGCCTCCGATTCGCGATCCAGGGGCGAGTCGGGCAGGATCTGCGCCCGGCGGTTCAGCACGCGGTACGACCGGGCGGTCGTCTCCACCGCTCGGCGGAACCCCCGTTCACGCTGGGCTGCATAGGTGATATCGTCGCGGAACACGCAGGCGAAGTGCCGGTAGCCCCTCTCCACCAGGTGGCGGCCAGCCATCGCGCCGAGGGCCTCGTGGTCCACGCCGACGCGCGGGAAGGCAGCCGGGCATACGGCCGAGACGTTCACCACGGGGCAAGCGTACTTGG
>CAYWTX010000345.1:0-4265 GCA_964461295.1 uncultured Planctomycetaceae bacterium
CCCCCCAGCTCATCCAAGGCATGATGAAGAACCAGGGCACAATGCACAGGATGGCGCCGACGGTGCAGGCCATCAGCACGGGCCGGCGGCCCCAGCGGTCGATGGCCTTGCCCCACAACGGCGCGCTGCCGATGCCGCCCAGCGGCCCGATCACCAGGAACAACACGTCCGTGGCCAGTGGGCTCCAGTGCAGCCGGTCGTGGTCGAGGGCGTTGCACCAGAAGTACCACCCGGCCACGGTCATCGAGAACGACATCGTGGTTCCGAACAGGACGTAGTGGCGGAAGACGCGGTCGCCCAGCGGCTGAATGAGCATGCGGTGGAGGAACCGCAGAACGCCTTCGCTGCCGCGGACGTCTCCCCTGCCGCTGGGAACCGGCAGCACCTCGGGGATCTTGTAGAACAACAGGATGTCGATGGTTCCGCACACGGCCGCCACGGCCAGCAGGGCGCAGATGTAGTAGATGGCGGGCCATTGGATGCCCTTGAGGTCCTTGTCGTAGAACAGCGTGAGCATCGAGGCCGAAGCGAGGATGACGGCCGTCATGACGAGTTGGCAGATGCGTTCGCGGTTGGCGAAGTATCGGCCGCGGATGCGGCGGGGGATGAGAGCCCCCATCCAGGTGATCCAGGGCGGGCTGGACAGGGCGCCGAGAAACCAGCTCACGGCGAGCGTGACGAGCAGGGCGACGACGGCCAGCGTGGAGGGGATCGGCAGCACGATGGGGATGACGGCCGCGACGAGCCACAAGGCCCGGTGCACGACGGCGCACTCGATGAACTGGTACTTGAGCAGGCCGCCGGTGCGCTGGATGAGCAGCGAGGCGATGATCTGGCCGAACGTGGCGACGAACGGCAGCGAGCCGAGCACGCCCAGGGTGAAGTCGTTGAAGCCCATCATCTCGGCGAGGATTCGCAGGCGGCTGCCGGAGATGAGCGCTGCCCAGATCACGCCGATCATCCAGGCGATAGTGACGCGGCGCAGCGCCCAACGCAGCGCCGGCCCGCGGAGAGTGAGGGCCGGCACGGCCTCGTACGACTGGGTCTTCCATGACAAGGTGCTAGGCATAGGGCATCGCCGATCGCGGAGGAATCGCCGGTCGCGAATCGCCGGTCGCGGATTCGCCGGTCGCGGATTCGCCGCGCGATGGCCCCCGCTGCACATCGAACATCTGTCGCCCGAGGGAGAGGGTCCGGAATCGCCGATGCGGCTGCGAACGGGAGATCCGCCATCGGCGATCCGCGATCCGCAACTGCTCCATTCGCAACCCGCAATCCACAGTGCAACCCTTCATGTTGGGCTACCGCCTCTGTTGTTGTACGACCTTCGTTCCGTAATCGTAGGCTTCCTCGTACAGCGCCCTCAGACATTCCAGCGGGCAGTCGCCGTGGATCATGTTCCCGGCGGTGAACAGCAGCCGGCCGTCAGGGCGGTGGTAGGTGTCCATCAGGTGACGGACCTCTGCCCGCACCTGCTGGGGTGTGCCGCGCGGGATGGTTTGCTGGATGTCAAACCCCGCCCAGAAGGCGATCTGCCCGCCGTACTTGGCGGCTATGGACCGCTCGTCCATCGAGTACTTCTGGATCGGGTGGATGACGTCCAGCCCCAGTTCGATGAACTTGGGCAGGAAGATCTCGACGTTGCCGCAGGTGTGCAGCCAGAAGTTCATCCCCAGCTCGTGCGCGCGGTCAATGAGGATCTTGTAGTAGGGACGGTAGAACTCGTCGAAGATCAGCGGCGAGAAGAACGGTCCGGTCTGCATGCCGATGTCGTCGGTGGTGTAGATGCCGTCGGCCTGGCCCTCGGCCTTTGCCCGCTCGATGATCCGCAGGTAGTACTTCGTCAGGGCCTTGAACAGTCGGTGCACCTCGTCGGGGTACGTGTGGTAGTCGGTCAGGGCGTTGGTCATGCCGCGCAGCGACCAGTGGCGCTCGAACAGGCAGTACCACCAGTGCCCCAGGCGGTAGCGCCCGTCGGGGGGCGGGTTGCCGTGGAACAGCCCCGGGTAGTCGCCCGAGGGGAACTCCGCAAGGATGCCGTCGAGCTGCGACCAGTCGGCGATGACGGTGCGGTCGTCGATGGCCCGCTGGTCCCACCCGGTCGGCTTGGGGTGGTTGGCCCAGCAGTATCCGGGGTCGTCGGCGGGTCCCTCGAACATGCCCGGCGCGGTGTAGTACAGGAACTGGGCGTCCTGGACGAAATCGCTCTTGAGCCGGCGCACAGCGTCCCCGCGGTCGCCGAAGGTATCTTCGCCGGTCCAGCAATGCAGCAGGACCGGCACGCGGCGGGCGGCCCCGCGACCCTCGATCACGCTTCGCACTTCCTCGCGTGTTAACGGTTCATAACGCATGTCGGCACGCTCCTTCCGTGAGCCCGCGGGGGGGGAGCAAGGCCCTTGGGACAACCCCGGCAGGAATCCCTATGTACCGCTTCGCAGGCCGGGGATTCGAGAAAAATCCGGCGCGAACTACAGACCGGGCCGTTGAAGCCCCCTGCCGAGGGCTGCGCCCTCGACGCGCCGCACCTCGTCGCGCAGCCGCGTGGCGCCGCGCAGCCGGCTCGACGGCGACCAGAACCCGTTCTGTATGGAAGCCGGATGCGGTTGCCCTGCATGCGGAGCTTCGGTGTTGGCTGCCCAGCCTCGGGCTGCTACGATAGCGCGGTGGGCTGGGAAGAACCAACCAGGAAGCGACGGACTTGGCCTTCCAGGGCGATCCAGCAGCCGAATGCAGGATGCCGGCTCGTCGACAGGGGCGGACCGTTCGGGAGAGGCAATGCGTTGAGCCCAGCCCGCGACGTGCCGCCTGGGGCTCGGAAGGCTGGCGTGCTGCCCGTACGGCCCGGCCCCAGAGATCACCGCGCAGTTTGCCGGGGCCTGCCCGTCGTCCTGGCGTGCGCGTTGCTGGCGGCCTGCGCCTGCGGCCGCGACATCCACGTGAGCACGTCGGGTTCCGACGACGCGGGGGGTTCGGCCGCGGCGCCCTTCCGGACCATTCAGCGCGCCGCCGCGATGCTGCGGGCGGGGGACCGCTGCATTGTCCACGCGGGCGAATACCGCGAGACCGTACGCCCGGCTGCGTCAGGAACGGAAGATGGGCCCATCTGTTTCGTCGCGGCCGAGGGCGAGGAGGTCATCATCGCGGGAAGCGATCCTGTCACCGGCTGGCAGCCCCACGATGGCAGGATCCACAGGGCCCGGGTCGATTGGCCAGTGGACCAGTTGTTCGTCAACGGCCGAATGATGACGCTGGCGCGGTCGCCCACCCTAGGCGGCGATCCGTACAAGCCGCAGACCATCGAGGTCGTCATGGACGGGAACCGGGCGGCCGTGGCGGGGCTCCAACAGGCCCCGAACCACTGGAAGGGCGGCGCCCTGTGGGCCATGGGCGGACACCAGTGCGTGGCGGGAACCGCCAAGATCATCGCCTCGGACAAGGACGCCCTCATCCTGGGATCGGCCATTCCATTCTGCGGCAAGGGGAAGGCCCGTGGATACGTGGAGGGCGTGGCGGGAGCCTTGGACGCCGCGGGGGAATGGTGCCAGGAAGGCGGCGAGGTCCGCCTCTGGGCGCCGGGCGGCGCCGATCCGAACACGCTGCGCGTCGAGGCGAGCCGGAGGCGTTGGGCGTTCGATCTGTCGGATCGGTCGCACGTCCACGTGCGAGGGTTCCGCGTCCTGGCGTGCAGCGTCAACATGGATCGGGCCGATCATTGCCTGGTGGACGGCTGCCGCTTCCGGTGGGCGAGCTTCCGTCGCGACATCCGAGGCGGGTTCAACCGCGACAAGGGCATCGGCCCGGGCTCCGAGGGCCTGGGAATCGTCGTAGGCGGGCGCGACAACGCCGTCCGCAACAGCGTCGTCGCCTACAGCATCGGCGACGGCATCAGCGTGTACGGCGAGAACAACACGGTGGCCAACTGCGTGGTGCACGACTGCAACCTGTCGGCCAGCGACTGCGCCCCGATCGCGGCCTCCGGCAAGGGGCACGTCATCGGCGGCTGCACGCTCTACAATGCTGGGCGTTCCGGGCTGCTGCACCGCGAGTTCCGCGCCGGTCGGGTCGAGCGCAACCACATCCACCACGCGGGCCTGATGACCTCCGACCTGGGGGGCACCTACACCTACTCCACGGATGGCGGCGGCACGGTGATTGCCTACAACCGGATCCATGACGTCCACTGCCCCGGGTACGGCGGCAGCGGGATCTACATCGACAACGCATGTGCCAACTTCGTCATCCACCACAACCTCTGCCACGACAAC
>CAYWTX010000346.1:0-35294 GCA_964461295.1 uncultured Planctomycetaceae bacterium
CACCCGACCGTGCCGACACGGCACGGTTGCCCCCGAACCGGTGACCGGTTCCATCGCGGGCGCGGGCGGGAGCGAGGACCGCCACGGGGAAGGCGTCGTCTTTGCGGGATTCCAACAGAGCCGTCCCTTAGGGACGGTTGCCCCCGAACCGGTGACCGGTTCCATCGCGGGCGCGGGCGGGAGCGGTCCCTCATCCGCACCCGACCGTGCCGACACGGCACGGCTCTGTTGGGTTGCCGAGTCGCTCACCGGGTTCGTTGATCCCGGTTCCATCGCGTCCGCGGGCGGGAGCCGACCCTCATCCGACCCCCTGGCGATTGGTTTGACCGACGCGGCATCGGTCAAAGGCAGAATCGGCGATTCACCTGACAGCAGCAAGAAGCCCGCCCGCGAGGTTGCCGTGGAGTTGCTGGGCCGCATGGGCACGGCCGCGTCCGTGCCGCACCTGCGGAAGATGACCGAAAGCCTGACCGGTCGGCGCGAGCCGTTGGCGATCGGCGTCCACGCCGGAGGCGTCATCGACCCGATCACCGGGCGGGTTCGCCCAAGTAGCGCGCGCAAATCAGTCCAATGTTCGTTGTTGACGCCCCCGGCGAAAGTCCGCATAATGCCGCATTCTCCGGGGTCGCCGCCTATAGTTGCGTACCGTCGGAGCGGGTTCCGCGTTGTCGGGGGCGTGCCTCGTGGCCGCCTGGACACAACGCCTCTTTCGCATAAGGTGCTGTCATGCCGGACCAGACCCAAGATCCCGTCAACGAAGGTGCCCTCTCCGCGCCCGCGGCCGAACAGGCCGAAGGCCAGGTCGCCCAACCCCAGTCCGAAGCGGCCGAGGACCAGAACGACCAGCCCCGTGCCGAAGCGACCTGCGAAGGCGAGATCGACGAGCCCCAGGACGAAGCCGCCGAAGCCCAAGCCGAGGCCGAGATCGAGTACCCCGTGAACATTGAGGACGCCGGGACGCTCCGCAAGAAGGTCACCGTCACCGTGCCGGCCAAGGCCATCGCCGACAAGCGAAACGAGATGTTCGGCGAGATGACCAATTCGGCCTTGGTGCCGGGTTTCCGTATCGGGCACGCTCCGCGGCGGCTGCTGGAGAAGCGATTCGGCAAGGAGATCGCCCGCGACGTCCGCAACGCCGTCGTCGGCGCATCGCTGGGCTCGGTGCTCGAGAAGCAGAAGCTGCGCGTCCTGGGCCAGCCGGATCTGGACCCCGAGAAGATCGAGGTGCCGGAGGAGGGCGACCTGACGTACAGCTTCGAGGTGGAGGTCGCGCCGGACTTCACGCTGCCGCCGCTGGAAGGCATCAAGGTCAATCGCCCCACCATCGAGGTCGATGACGCCCGCGTCAACGAGGCCCTGGAACGTATCCGCAGCCAGGACGCCCGCTTGGAGCAGACCGACGGCCCGGCCGGCGAGCGCGACGTGGTCAATGCGCAGATGAAGCTGCGTGGAGAGGGGATCGAGGAAGTGGTCAAGCCCATCGCCCTGCGCGTGGTGCCGGGGCAGATCGAGGGCATTCCGCTGGTGGACCTGGGCAAGGAACTGGCCGGCAAGAAGGTCGGGGACAGGCTGACGCTGACGGCCAAGGTGTCCGAGGCCCATCCGACCGAAGCGTGGCGCGGCAAGGACGTGACCATCGACCTGGAGATCGTGCAGGTTCGCCACAGCGTCCTGCCCGAACTGAACGACGAGTACGCCGGGAAGTTGGGCCACGATTCGATGGCGGATCTGCGGGTCGCCCTGGGCGCGAGGCTGAAGGTGCAGGTGAGCTACGAGACGCGCCGCGCGATGCACGAGCAGGTGCGCGAGTATCTGCTTGCCGGCACGGTGTTCGAGCTGCCCGAGGGCGTGGTGACCCGCCACACGGCCCGCGTGATGCAGCGGCGCGCGATCGAGCTGCTCCGCATCGGCTTCACCCGCGAGCAGATCGAGGAGCGGCTGACGCAGATTCAGGCGGCGGCCGGCGACGAGGCCCGCCACGACCTCAAGCTGTCGTTCATCCTTCAGCGGATCGCCGAGGAACGGAAGATCGACGTCGCCGACGAGGAAATCAACGCTCGCGTGGCGGCGGTTGCCCAGCAGCAGCAGCGCCGGCCCGAACGTCTGCGGGCTGAGATGGAAGCCGACGGCTCGCTGGAGCAGCTCGTCGTGTCGATCCAGGAGGAAAAGGTCTTGGAGAAGCTCCTGGAAGAGGCCGAAATAACTACCACCGCGATCTCGAGCGAGGAAGCGCCCCAGGGCGCCCCGGCCGAGGAAGCGGTCCAAGGCGAGACAAAGGCCCAGGGCGAGGCAAAGCAAGACGATGGAGCATCGCATGAACCAGTGGCCTGACGTGCGAAGCCAGGCCCACCGCGAGTACGTGGCGCGGCGGGAGATGACGCTCGAGGAACGCCTGGCCGAGGAACGCATCGTGTTCCTCTGGGGCGAGATTCGCACCGCCTCGGCCGGGGGGCTCATCATGCGTCTGCTGGAGTTGCAGGCCAAGCAGCCCACGCGCGACATCAACCTGTACATCAATTCCCCCGGCGGCGACGTCGACGACACGCTGGCCATCTACGACACGATGCAGTTCCTCACCTGCGACGTGGCGACGTATGTCGTCGGGCAGGCCGCCAGCGGCGCGGCGATCGTCGCCGCCTCCGGGACCAAGGGCAAGCGGTTCGCCCTGCCGCACAGCAAGATCATGATCCACCAGCCCTGGGGCGGAGTCACCGGCCAGGCCGCCGACATCAAGATCCAGGCCGAGGAAATCCTCAAGGCCAAGCGGCTGCTCAACGAGTTGCTGGCCAAGCACACCGGCCGCGACGTTGACCTCATCGAGCAGGAGACCGAACGCGACCGATACATGTCGCCGCAGGAGGCGGTGGCGTACGGAATCGTGGACGAGATCGTCCAGGCCCCGCCGGGCAAGGGCAAGAAGAAGAGCGAGTAGGACAGCCAACTATGCCATTTAACCAGCACCTCGTGCCGATCGTGATCGAGCAGAGCGGGCGCGGCGAGCGGGCCTACGACATCTACAGCCGCCTCCTCCGCGACCGGATCATCTTCTTGTCGGGCCCCATCGACGACGACACGGCCAACCTCGTCGTCGCACAACTGCTGTTCCTCAGCAACGAGGACCCCAAGGCCGACGTCAGCATGTACATCAACTCCCCCGGCGGCAGCATCTCCGCCGGAATGGCCATCATGGACACCATGGCCTTCGTCCGCCCCGAAGTGGCCACCTACTGCGTGGGCATGGCCGCGTCCATGGGGGCGGTCCTCCTGGCCGCGGGCGCCAAGGGCAAGCGATCCTGCCTGCCCAACAGCCGCGTGCTCATCCACCAGCCGCTGATCGCCGGCGTGATGACCGGGCCGGCCACCGAACTGGACATCGAGGCCCGCGAGATCCTCCGCCTCCGCCGCCGCCTGTACGAAATCCTCGGCGGCTTCACCGGCCAGACCGTCGAGCAGATCGAACGCGACTGCGACCGCAACAAGTGGCTGACGGCCGAGGAAGCCGTCGCCTACGGCTGCATCGACAAAATCCTGGAACGTATGCCGGAGACCGAAGTCAAGCCGGCGGGACAGTAGCGATTGCCGATTGCCGATCGACGATCGCGGACCCGGAAACGCTTGCTGTGTTCTTGAGGGCTGGCTGCTTCCGTGCCCGTTCGAACACGAACCATGGTGACCCTCGGGAAGAACAACTCGGCTTCTTCCAGGCCCCAAGGGGCGACAGGTTCCCAACCGGGGCGCAAGGGCTCGTTCGCGCGTTTCTTCCCTGTCCTGATCGCCCGGGGGGCGACAGCGGGCTTCGCCTCGCTGTTGCTGCTGTTCGCCGCCGCCGGTTGCCAGGACCCCCCGAAACGCGTCGCCGCCCTCACGGCCGAGCGGGACCGCCTGGCCGATCAGAACCGCGCCCTCGCGGCCCGGCTGACGGACGCCAACACGCAACTCGCCGCCCTCCAGAAGCAGAACGCCACGCTGCTGGGCCTGGGCGAGAAACGACTGGACAGGATCCCCCAGGTCGCCCGCGTCGACATCGGCAGCCTGACCGGCGGCTTTGGCCGCGAGGGCAACGGCCCCGACAAGGGCGTGAAGGTCTTCCTCATGCCCGTGGACAAGGAAGGGTCGATCCTGAAGGCCCCCGGCTCGTTCACGATTCGCCTGTTCGACCTGGCCGCGGGGGCGCAGGAAGTGTTGCTGGGCGAGTGCCGTTACGACCTGGACGAGACGGCCAGGCGATGGTTCAGCGGCTTCCTGACCTACCACTACAGCTTCGAGTGCCCCTGGGGCCCCGCCGGGCCGCCCAGGCACGACCAGGTCACCGTCCGCGCGGAGTTCGTGGACTACCTGACGGGCAAGACCTTCACCGCCCAGGCCGTCGCGAAGGTCAACCCGGCGAAGTAGACCGCGCGCCGGTTGTGGCGACGCCGTCAGGCGCTTCCTCGCCGACCAGAATATGGCCGCAAACGAGCGAGGGGCAGACTTGCTTGGCTCGTCTGCCAAGTCTATATTGTTGTATAGACAGGAGTTCCTGCCATGGTGACCACCGCCAAACTGTTCCGCAATGGGGCCAGCCAAGCCATCCGCCTGCCCAAGGAATTCCGCTTCCGGGGCAAGGAGGTCGTCATCAAGCGCCTTGGCTCGGCCGTGCTGATCTTCTCCAAGGACAAGGCATGGGACCTGATGCACGAGGCCATCGGGCAGGCGGATGAAGACTTCATGGGCGACCGCAACCAGCCCGCGAAGGCGGAAGAGCGGAAGCCGCTATGATCCGCTACATGCTGGACACGAGCCTGTGCGTGGAGTTGCTCCGCGGTCGGGCGGGGGCGGTGGAGGACCGTCTGCGCAAGCTTCGCGTCGGCGAGGTCGCCATCTCCACCATCGCTCTGGCCGAGTTGGAGTACGGGGCAGCCAAATCCAAACGCCCGGAGCACCACCGCGAGTTGCTGGTCAAGTTCTGCGCCCCGTTGGCGGTAGTCCCTTTCGACACGGCGGCGTCGGAGCAGTACGGGCGAGTGCGCACCTTCCTGGAAGGTGAAGGCACGCCCATCGGCCCGCTCGATACGCTGATCGCTTCGCACGCCTTGTCGCTGGGGACGAAGCTGATCACGGGCAACGAGGATGAGTTCCGTCGAGTGCCTGGCCTCGCCGTCGAGAACTGGCTGCGGCAGGCCGAGCCAGGCGGCGATCGCGGCACCCGGTCCCTCACGGGCCGTCGAACAATCCCTTCGCCAGCGAGCGCACCTCGCCCGCGGTTTCTTCCACCGCGTGCACCTTGATGCGCGGCAGGCGCGCTTCCTTCCGCAATCGCTCCAGCTTCAGCCAGATGTCGGCCGGGGCGTACTTGCCCTGCACGGCGGCGTTGGCGAGGCGCCAGTTGTAGTAGTTGGCGAAGGCATCGAGCAGGTGGCGGTGGTCCAGCAGAAGGTCGGTCGGCACGCCGGCCTCGCTGTAGGTGCTCTGCAATTCCTCGACGTGCGCGTCGGGCCACTCGCCGCTGCCCCCCGCCGGCCATGTGGCGATCGGCTCGGTGCGGGCCAGGCGCTCGCGGATATTGTCCACGTAATTGGCCGAGAACTCCGTGCCGCAGTAGCGGCGCGAGAGGCGCTTGGCGGCGACGGCCGTCGTGCCGCTGCCGGTGAACGGGTCGAACACGATGTCGCCGGGCTTGCTGCACGCGCGGATAATGCGGTTAAGGACGCTGGTGGGCATCTGGCAGGGGTGCCACCCCTCGCGCTCGGCGAACGTGCCGCACAGGCGGCTGTCGAACCACGTATCGTCGGGCAGCTTCCCATCAGGATTCGCCCGCTTGTCGTGGTACTCGCGCTGGCGGTCGGAGAATACCCGCACCGCCTTGTCATTGAACGTGAAGACCTTCGGATCGCGCACGAAGTAGAACAGGTGGGCGTGCGAGCGGGCGAACTTCGCCTTCGTGCACTGCCCGAACGTGTAGTACCAGATCACCCAGTTCCGCACCGTCAGGCCGAGCTTGCGCCCGATCATCCGCACTTCGGCGGCGTACTCGTCGCCGATGGCGATCCAGAAGCTGCCCGTGGGCGTCAGGGCCCGCGTGCAGGCAGCCATCCAGTCCTTGGTCCAGGCGTGGTAATCGTCGTAGGCCTTGCGGTCCTCGTAGACGTCGTACTGGTAGCCGATGTTGAACGGCGGGTCGGCGAAGACCAGGTCCGCCCAGCCTTCCGGCCTGGCGTTCAGCCATTCGACGCAGTCGGCGTTGTGAACCGCATTGAGGTCCTTCTCGTCCAATGGCACGGCGCAGCCTCCGGGATCAGTGTCAGGTGTCGAGGGCAGTGTCAGGTGTCGTGCGTCGAGAGTCAAGGGCAAGAGCGTCGGGTGTCGGCAGGAGGCAACCGATCTCCGTCACACGCTGGAGGGTTTGTCCCTCCCGACCACCGGGCGCCGGCTACCGGATTCCGGCCCCGCCCGCGGGTTGGGACGCCCGCGTGGCAGGCTGCATCGCCGGTTGCGTGCTCGGCCGCGTCGTTGGTTGGGTGCCGGCCTGCGTCGTTGGCGCGAACCGCTCGAAGCTCGTCGCGGCCGCCGCCATCAGTTGCGAGGCCGACGTCAGGTCGGGCTCGCGTGCCGTGAGCACCAGCACGTACGCCCTGGGGTCGCTGCCGTCGGCCTCGCTCGCCAGCGCCGTCCGCTGGAGGATCACGATGGCCGGCTCGGCCGGCCCGGCGGAAGGCGCCGTCGTCGCAGAGGGGCCCTGTTTGATGACGAACTCGTGGGCCGCCAGCTTGCCCATCGCCGCGGCGCCCTCCGAGATCACCTGGCAGGTTTGTTTGTGCTCCTTGGCCGCCAGGCGCGCCATCGCCAGGTAGCGGTTGGAGCACGCTTCGGAACTGGACGCCCCCGCCGGCGGCGTCGTCACGAACAGCCGCACCGACGGCACCGGCTCGCCGCCCAGGATGAAGTCGGCCTGCCAGGACTCCGTCCCGATGGCCGACACGGCCGTGTTCCACGTGTCCGGGCAGCGGATCGCCGCGCCCAGCGCCGGGTTCGGCACGGACCGCGTCGGGCGTCGTGCCGCGGCCGCCAGGTCAGGATGCCGCATCGCCGTCGGGCTCGCCGACTTCGTCACCGCTCCCAGCACCTGGAGCATCCTCTGCTGGTGCGTGGGCGCCGACTCCACCGTGATCGCGTAGCAGATCCGCGTTTCGCCGGGCTTGCTCGTCCGCAGGAACACCACCTGGGCCGCCACCGTGTCGATGCCGCGATACGTATACGTCAGCAGCCGCGCCGCGCCGTTCACGCCCGCCACCGGCATCGGCGTGCGCTTCAGCAATATGGGATACCGCACGACCAGGTCGTTCTTCAGTTCGGCGAACCTGGCGTCGGCGAAGTCGTCGGCCGTGACCTTCTCGTCCACGGGGAACGCCGAGAGCGTGACGGCGATGACCGGCTTGCCGTCCTCCACGGCGGTGGAACGGAGGACCTCGAAGCGTCCGGTCAATGGCTGGGCGACGAACCCCTCCGGCACAGCCAGCGCCATCCCCGCGGTGGCGCAATCGACCGCCTCCCGCATGGCCAGCGGGGCGGTTGCCTGCGCGCCCGCCAGGCGGGCCAGTCCCAGAATCGCCGCCACCGCAACGAAGGTCTTTCGCATTCGCCGGCACTCCCTGTCGGCGTTCTGACAACGAACGCGTGAACCGGGATTGTACCAGAGGGCGAGGAATCAGCCAATGCCCGCCTACCGGTCGCGCAGATACGCGTAGGGCGGCTGCTGGTACGGGATCGGCCGCCCGCGGGCGATCACCAGGCATTCGTACCACTGGTGTCGCTGGAGCGTCACGTCGCAGGCGGCGACCGCCTCATCGATGTGCGCGGGGTTGGCCGTGCCGACGATGGGAATCACGCCGCCGGGCAGCGACATCAGCCAGGCCAGCGACATCGCCGGCAGCGAGCAACCCGCTTCGCGGGCGATGGTCTCGAGTTGGCGCACGACGCCCTCGGCGATCTGGCCCCGCCAGTCGCTGTGCGGCAGCGGCTTCTGGCCCGACAGCACGCCCGCCCCCAGCGGGCTGTAGCAGAGCATGGCCATCGTCTCGGCCTGGCAGAATGCCAGCAGCGGGCCCTCCAGCGGCTCGACGTGCAGCAGGCTGAACCGAGTCTGGAGGCTCTGCACCGCCACGCCGGCGGCCACGGCGCGGATCTCGTCGGAGGAGTAATTGCTCAGGCCGACGTGGCGGATCTTACCCTCGGCCTGGAGTTGCGCGAGCGTCTCGGCCACCTGTCGCGGGTGCGTGAGGTAGTCGATCCGGTGCGGCTGGTAGAGGTCGATGTAATCGCTGCCCAGGTTCCGCAGCGAGGCCTCGACGGCCTGGCGGATGCACCCGGGCGAAAGGTCGTAGCTCTTGTAGGGGTGCGGCGAATTGCGGCCGGGGAAGAGGATGCCGCACTTGGAGGCGATCCAGATCTTGTCGCGCGGGATGCCCGCCTCGCGGATCGCCGCTCCCAGCATCCGCTCGGACGCGCCGAAGCCGTACATTTCGGCCGTGTCGAACAACGTGATGCCCAACTCGTAGGCGCGGGCGACGGCCCGCTTGCCGTCGGCGGCGCGGTCCTCCTTCAGGCTCATCGCGCCGTATGCGATCTGCGAAACCTTCTCTCCCGTGCGGCCGAACTCGACGTACTTCACGTGGGTCTCTCCTGGAAAGGTCGCGCGATTATCGCGACGGCGGCGCGGTCCGCAAGGGGCCGTGCGCGAAGAAGACATACCGCGACGTCCAGCGCTTCTCCTGGCCGGGGGCAAGGTCCAGATCGACGAACGACTCCGGGCAGAGGAATCGCTCCTCGCGATAGACGCTGATCCGCAGCGGCGCCCAGTCGCCGAACACGGTGAAACCCGCCCGCGCCGCCAGGTGGGCGGCCGACACGCGGTTGGCGGCCGGCTCGATCGGCTGCTCGAACCGGAACAACGCCCTGGGTTGGAGCTTGGCCTCCACGAAGCGCAGCAACCTGCCGTCGGCGATGGCGGCCCCGCCGGGCAGCACGACGCCCCCGGCGTTGGCGTCCGCCTGCCCGCGCGGCACGAAGCCCAGCAGCACCCGCGTGTTGGCGTCCACGTCGCGCCCGTCCACGTGCAGCCAGTTGTGGCAGTAGTGCTCCCAGCGGATGTCGTTGCGGCCGGTGTTGACGAGGTGGTGGTGGATCGAGAACGACGGTTCGTTGGCGTCCAGCACGACTGCCTTGTGGTAGCGGTAGCCCCAGCCCTGCTCCAGCGAGATTTCCTGGCGGAAGTCGACGCGGCCGCCCGCGGCGGAGACCTTCCACTCGAACGGCTCGACGGTTCTCCGGTCGGACTTGCCGTCGGCGGAGAAGGTCCGCACCATGACTCCGACGCCCGGGCGAAGCTGCCGCAGCGGATTGGCGCCGGCGGGCGACAGCGCCGGCACGCGCCGGAAGTCCTCGGCCGTGCCGAGGCCATACTCGATGGCCCGCCGGCCCGCCGCATCGGCGGCGGCGCGGCGTCCGGCGAAGACGCGCCCCTTGTACTCGATGAAGGCGACGCGCCCGGACCAGTCGAACCGCGCGTCGGCGTACGGTTCGCATTCCTTAAGGGCGGCCATGGTTTGGGGCCGCGGAAGCAGCACGTCGATGCGCAGGCCGCCGCCGGCCAGCGTGACGGCGGGATAGGGGCGATCGCCGCCGTCGGCGGGCACGGCTACGGCGCCAGCCGCCGCCGCCAAGGCAGACGTGACGGCGATGAACCCGGCGACGCATCT
Organism: uncultured Planctomycetaceae bacterium; assembly: GCA_964461295.1. Taxonomy (GTDB): domain Bacteria; phylum Planctomycetota; class Phycisphaerae; order SM23-33; family SM23-33; genus CAYWTX01. The sequence goes on from CAYWTX010000346.1 coordinate 9,735, forward strand.
TCTCCGATCTCCCATGTTCGCGGTCTTCTACTTCACATCCACGAGCACAACCCAGATGTTCTTGTACTGCACGGGGTTGCCGTGGTCCTGGAAGTAGAAGGATCCACTCTTCGCCTTCTTCTGCAACTCGAAGTTGTCGTGGATCTTCACGCCGTTGTGAAGGACCGTTACTCGGACCTTGCCGCTGGCCTTCTCCACGCGGTACTCCACGTCGTAGCACTGCCACTGCTCCGGCGGCAGCGACGCCAGCGAGAACTTGTCGAACGCGTCGGGGTCCTTGTACTTGTAGATCCCGCCGCACCCGCCGCCGAGGTACGTGTCCATGCCGAACGAATCCAGCACCTGGATCTCCTCGCCGTTAGGCAGGTACACGCCGCTGTTGCCGCGCCCCTGCCCGCGCTGCGCCGGCTGCAAGGGGTTCTTGAACTCCACGTGCAGGTTGAAGCTGCCCTCGACCTGCTGCTTGGACGTCAGGCCGCCCTTGGGCACGGTCAGGCCGCCGTCCTCGGCCACCTTCACCTCGGGGGCCTTGCCGTCCTTGCCGACCTTGATAACCACACCGTCCAGCGTCTTGCCGTCGGGCAGGATGAGGATGGCGCCCGGCGGCGGCTTGGCGCCCAGCGTCGGCGGGGCCTTCACCACGCGATTGAGTTCCAGGCTCCCGTCCTTGCCGATCGTGCCCTTGATCGCGCCGCCGTTGGTGTAGGCGGCCCTCCATTCCGGGTCGCCGCCCTTGCCGGCGAAGGTCACCGCATCGCCGTCGGTCTTGCCGTCCATCTCGGTCTTCACGACCTTTGGGCCGCCTTGGTCGCGCACGTAGACCTTGTACGCCTTGTTGCCCGTCGCCACCACGCGGGCGACGAGCTTGTGCTGCCCGTTGGCGTCCTTGCTCGTCCCTTCGTACAGCCCTTGCACCGCCACTTCCTCCGGCGCCGCCGCCGAGGCCATCCCGGCGAACGCCAACGCCACCGCGCCGATCGTCAAGCTTCGAAACATGGTGTGTTCCTCAAGGAAAGTGACCCTCGGCCGCACGACCTTCGTACAGGCCAGTTGCTGGTTGAACACCTCAGGTGCGGCCGATGTAACGCGCCAGGGACGAAAACGCGAGGCCCTCGGGCGTCTTCGCTGCCGAGTACACCCGCAATTGCCCGCAACTGCCCTGCCCTTGTGCCTCTTTCCCCTTGTCCTGGGCTGCCTCCGGGGCCAGAATGGAAATCGATGCGGCGTGCAACAGAAACCAGGCTGGTCCGTCTAACACAACAATGAAGACGCAATTCGACAGACAGCTCGCGGCCGTGCGGATTCGCTGCCTCGCCAACGCGCTGCTCCAGCAGCTCGCGGCCGTTCTCGCGACCGGGGGGGTGCTGGCGGCGATGGCGATCGCCGCGGAGCGAGTCTTCGCCGTGCGGGTGCTGACGCCGTGGACGCTGTACGGCGCGGCCGGGGCGGCCGCGGCCGCTGCCGTGGTGCTGGCCGCGCTGCGCATGCCCAGCCGCATGCAGGTGGCGGTGCTCATGGACCGGCGGCTGGCCTTCCGCGAGCGGTTCAGCACCGCGCTGGCCCTGGCCGCCAGCAACGACCCCTTCGCCCACGCCGCGGCCGAGGAGGCACACCGCGCGGCGGAGAGGATCGATCCGGGCACGCACTTCCCCATCCGCCCGTCGCGGCGGTGGGCGGCGACGTTGGCTTCGTGGGCGGCGGCCGGGGCCGTCGCCGTGCTGGTGCCGCACGACGCGCTGGGGTTCCTCGCGCAGCACAACCACAAGCAGGCCGAGCAGCAACTCGCCCAACTCGCCGGCAAGGAAGTGAAGGAGCAGGCGACGGCAGTGGTCTCGGCCCTCAAGCAGCTCAAGAACGACGCCCTGACGGCCGAGGCGGCCAGACTGGCAGAGGGGCTGGACGGCGCCAAGCCGGAGGAACTCCGCCGCGAGGCGATGCGGAAACTGGGCGACCTGGCTGACAAGATTCGCCAGATGGAGAAGAAGCCCACGCTCCAGGCGGCCGAGGCGATGAAGGAGATGCTCAAGCAGCTCAAGGCGACGAGCGACCCGCTGTCGCGCGAACTGGACCAGGCGCTGCAACGAGGGGACTTCGACAAGGCGGCCGAGACGGTCCGCAAGCTCGCCGAGCAGATCAACGGCAAGCAACTGAACGAGGAGGACCAGAAGAAGCTGGCGGAGCAACTTGACAAGCTCGGCCGGCAGTGCGAGCAGATGTCGGACGCGAAGAAGCAGCTCGAAGAGGCCCTGAAGAACGCGGGGCTGGACGGCGAATCGGCCAAGAAGCTGGCGGGGCTGAGCGACCAGGAGATTCGCGAGGAGCTGAAGAATCGCGGCCTGAGCGACGAGCAGATCGAGAAGATCATGCGGAACCTGGACAAGCTGCGGCAGGCCTGCCGGAACTGCAAGAACCTGGGCGACCAGCTGGGCAAGTGCGAGAACGCCGGCCAGCTCGACAAGGAGGGGCTGGCACGCCTGCTGGAGCAATTGCAGGACCTGGACGAGGCGGGCGACGAGATGGCCCGGCTGGAGGACGCCCTGCGGGAGATCGACCGGGCGTGCGGGAATCTGGGCGAGGGGCAGTGCCAGGGCTTGGCGGGCGTCGGCGGGCAGTGCAACGGCCCGCCGAAGAACGCTCCGGGCGGCAACGGGGGGCGAGCCTGGGGCGATCGGCCCACCGGCGGGCCGGAACCGGTGAAGACCAGCGAAACCGGCGTGCAGAACAAGCCCGGGGCGGGGAAGACCATCGCGAGCTGGTACTTCAAGGGCGCCCCCGTCAAAGGCGAGAGCAGGAAGGAACTGAAGGAAGTGGTTCGCTCGGCCGGCGACGCGGCAGCCGACGCGATCCGCGACAACAAGATTCCCAAGGCGTATGAGGAATCGGTGAAGAAGTACTTCGGGGAGATGGAACGGGCCAAGGCGGTGGACGCCAACAGATAATGGAGCGAGTTTTGCGGCAAGGGCAATTGCGGATTGCGAAACGCGGATTGCGGATTTCCCGTTCGGGGATTTCCTCGCAACTGACAATCTCCTGGTTGAGGCGATCGACCGAAGACACAAGAAGACCGGCGAGCGGTGAACCCGCAATCCGCATCTCGCAATCGGCAATTCTGCTGGTTGGATTACTCGCACTGGGATTGGCGTCGTGCGAGAAGAAGCCGGACGCGCCCGCCACCATCGTCCTCTACTGTTCGGTCGATCAGCAGGCGGCCGAGCCGATCATCGCCGCGTTCGAGAAGGAATCGGGCGTTCGCGTGCTGACGCGCTTCGACACCGAGGGCACCAAGACGACGGGCCTTGTGCAGCGGATTCGCAGCGAGTCGGCTGCGCCGGCGTGCGACGTGTTCTGGTCGGGCGAGGCATTCCACACGATCCGCCTGGCGGGCGACGGCCTGCTGGCGCCCTACGCCGAGGGCGAGGCCAGGACGTGGCCGAAGCAGTTCGCCGACCCCAACGGGCGGTGGCACGCGTTCGGCCTGCGCGGCCGGGTGATCGCCTACGACACGCGCCGGGTGAAGGCGGAAGACGCGCCGCGCAGCCTGGAGGACGTGCTGAACGCCAAGTGGAAGGGCCGGCTGGTGATGGCCGTGCCGACGTTCGGCACCACCGGCGGCGACGTGGCGAGTTGGCGCGTTCACTACGGGCCCCGGAAGGCCGGCGAGATCCTCCGCAGCCTGCGCGAGAACGGTACGCGGCTGGTACAGGGGAACAAGACGGCCGTGCAGATGGTGGCCGAGGGGCGGGCGGACGTGTGCTTCACGGACACCGACGACGTGTACGCGGCGCAGGCGAAGGGGCAGCCGATCGCCATGTTCCCGCTCGACCAGGGCGGGGAGGGCGCGATGGCGATCCCGAACACGGTTGCTCTTGTGGCCGGGAGACCGGCGAGCGACGCGGCGCGAAGGCTTGTGGCGTTCCTGATGAGCGAGAAGGTCGAGCGGATGCTGGCCGGGAGCGATTCGCACAACTCGCCGATTCGCCCCGATCTGGCCAGGCAGTTCCCCAAGTATGACCTGGGGCACGTGCTGAAGGTGGATTACGCGGCCGTGGCGGCCGCGATGCCGGAGGCGATCCGCGTCGCCGTGGAGACGCTTCAGTAATGCGCCGTGAAGCGGCGACAGCGGCCTTCGCGGTAGCGGGCCTGGTCGCCTGGGCGGTCCTGGTGGCCGCGCCCGCGGCGGTGCTCGTGTGGGCGGCGGCCTCTGCTTGCCCGCCCGGCGGCGCACGGGGCGTTCGGGCCGACGTGCTGCTGCGAACGGCCGGGCTGGCGCTGCTGGTGGCGGCCGCGGCGGTGGCGCTGGGCTGGGTGCCTGGACGGCTGCTGGGCACGGCCCGGCGGGGGCGCGCGGTGCTGTTCCTGCTCGTGCTGGCCCCCCTGCTGCTGCCGCAGTACCTGCAACTGTACGCGTGGCGGATCTACTTCTCCCCGCCGACGGCCCTGGGCGGGTATCTCTCCATGCATCGCCCCCTGGCGGAGGCGGTCGGCACGGCGGCGGCCGCGGCGGTGCTCGTGCTGTGGCAGTGGCCGCTGGCGGCGTTGCTGCTGGGACAGGGCTGGCGCGCGATGGACCGCGATGTGCACGAAGCGGCCGAACTGGAGGCGCCGCACGCGGCGCGGTTTCTCCGCGTGACGCTGCCGCTGATGGCGCCTTCGGTGCTGCTGGCGGGGGGCGTGTGCTTCGTGTTGGCGCTGGGCGAGTACACGGTGTTCCACCTGGCGCAGGTGTGGACGTTCGGGGCCGAGCTGGGAACGATCTTTGAGTCCACCGGCTCGGCGGCGGCGGTGGCGCGGGCCGCCTGGCCGGCGGCCGTGGCGGCGGGCGCCGTCGCGGTGCTGCTGTGGCGTTGCTCGGGCGACTGGTCGAGCGGATCGAGCCTCTCGCCGCCCGAACTGCCGCGACGCAGCCGGTGGCGATGGGGCTTCTCGGCCCTGCTGCTGGCCCTGGCGACGCTCCTGCCGGCGGCGTTGCTGGCCGCCGCGATGGCCGACACGGCCCACCTGGGCCGCACGGCGGCTCTCATGGGCGACAAACTGGCCGCGTCGCTGTGCACGTCGGGCGCCGCCGCGGCCGGGGCAATGTTCCTCGCCGCCGGTGCGCTGGCCCTGCCGTCGCTGGGGCGGGCCGGACGCGTGGCGGGCGCCGTCGTCCAGCCGACGCTGCTGCTGGCGGCCCTGCTGCCCGGCAGCGTCGTGGGGGCGTCGTTCATCGAGTTTCAGGCGGCCGTGCGCCATGCCACCGGCCTGCCGGAGGGTTGGTGGACGCTGTCGGCCGGGCTGGCGGCACGCTTCGCGGGCGTGGCGCTCATCGTGCTGCGGTTGGCGCTGCACGCTCGCAGCCCAGCGCTGGACGAACTGGCCGTGACGGATGGCGCGTCGCTGCTGCGCCGCGTGGCGAGCGTGCACCTGCCGCACGTCTGGCCGGCTGCGGCCGGGGCCTACCTGCTGGTGGCGATGCTGTGCTTGACCGAGGTGCCGGCCACGGTGGTGCTCCTGCCGCCGGGGCTGCCCAACTTCGCCCAGACGCTGCTGAACCTGATGCACTTCAGCCGCGACCAGGACATCGTCGCGTCGTGCCTGATGCTGATGGGCGTGTACGCGGCGGTGGGCGGGGCGGTGCTGGTTGCGGCGTGGATCCTGACCAGGAGACCCCGCGTCGGCGGGCTGGACGTCGCACTCGCCTGCCTGGCGGCGCTGGGTTGCCAGCACCGCCCCGCGGGACAACCGAAGGTTGTCAGTTCGTTTGGCACGACCGGATGGGGGGCCGGCGAATTCGTCTACCCGCGCGGCATCGACCTGGCCGCGGACGGCTCGGCCTGGGTGGTGGACAAGACCGGGCGCGTGCAGCACCTCGACGCGGGGGGCAAGCCGCTGGGCGGGTTCTCCATGCCGGACGTGCGGGCGGGCAAGCCCACCGGCATCACCGTGGGCCCCGACGGCAACCTGTACCTGCCCGACACGCACTACCACCGCGTGCTGGTGTACTCGCCGGCGGGCGTGCCGCTGCGCCAGTGGGGGCGCTACGGCACGGGCGCAGGCGAGTTCGTCTACCCCACCGACGTGGCCTTCGGCCCCGACGGGCATGTGTACGTCAGCGAGTACGGCGGCAACGACCGCGTGAGCGTCTTTGACCGCGAAGGCAGGTTCCTCACCGCCTTCGGCGGCTTCGGCAGCGACGCCAACCAGTTCTCGCGCCCGCAGGCGCTGCAGGTCGACGGCCGGCGCGGGCGGCTGTACGTCGCCGACGCGTGCAACCACCGCATCCGCGTGCACGACCTGCAAGGGCGGGCGATCGGCAACTTCGGCAAGCCCGGCCAAGGGCCAGGCGATCTGCGGTACCCGTACGGCCTGGCCCTGGCGGCCGGGGGGCGCCTGGCCGTGTGCGAGTTCGGCAACAATCGCGTGCAACTATTCCGCGTGGGCGACGACGGCACTGCCGTGAGCCTGGGCACGTGGGGCGGCCCCGGGCGCCAGCCGGGCCAACTCGCCTACCCGTGGGGCATCGCCATCGCCGCCCGCGGCGAGGCGTACATCGTGGACGCGGGGAACAACCGCGTGCAGGTGTGGGAACTGGAGTGAACGGGACGGTGGAGGCCGTCGGCGGAACGCAGTACGATGGATGCGCAAGGAACAACCATGGGAAGCGAAGCGGAAGAGCAAGCGTATCGTGCCCGCAGCGAAGATCGCCGCAAAGGGTCCGTCACGAAGTAACCTGAGCAAGCCAGTCTTGGTGGCACAGCTTTCCAATCTGTGCAGCACAGGTCGGAGACCCGTGCCACCTGGGAAACGTGAACAAGTTATTTCGTGACGGCGCCAAACAGTGACGTCGAACAGGCGGGGCTGAATGCTCGCGACGTACGGGTTCCAGTTCGAGCAGCCGTGGTGGCTGCTGACGGGGCTGCTGGCCGCCCCGGCGGCCTGGCTGGCGCTGCGCAGCCTCAAGCCGCTGGGGCCGCTGCGCCGCGGCGTCGCCATCGCCCTGCGGGCGATCGTGCTGCTGCTGCTGGCGGGGATGCTCGGGCGTCCCGCCGTCACGCAGACCCACGACCGGCTGACCGTGCTGTTGGTGGTGGACCGCAGCCGCTCCGTGCCCGAGGCGTACTGGAGCGCCGACGACCCCGCGGCCGTGCCCGCCTGGCTGACGCGGGCGCTGAAGCACAAGCCGCCGGGCGACCAGGTGGCCGTGATCGACGTGGCGGAGATGGCGCACATCGCCCGCCTGCCCACCGCGGCCGCCGACGTCCCCAAGCGCAACATCGCCCTGACCGGCGAGGAGACGCGCCTGGCCGAAGGCGTGCAGATGGCCCTGGCCATCGCGCCGCCCAATGCCGCCGTGCGCATCGTCCTCCTCACCGACGGCAACGAGACCAGCGGCGATCTGCGGGCGGTCGCCCAGATCGCGGCCGCCAACGGCATCCCGCTGGACGTACTGCCGCTGACCTACCGCTACGAAGACGAGGTCGTCTTCCGCCGCCTGGCGGCGCCCTCGCGCGCCCGCAGCCGCGACACCATCGCCCTGCGGTTCGTCCTCACCAGCACGCACGAGGCCGCCGGGCGCGTGCAACTCACGCTCAACGGCCGGCACGTGGACCTGGACCCGGCCTCGGCCGGGACAACGGCGCCGGTGCGGCTGAAGAAGGGCACCAACGTGCACGCGATCTCGCTGCCGGTGAGCGAGCGCGGCGTGCATGAGTACGAGGCCACGTTCATCCCCGACGACGAGCGCCAGGACCGCCTGACGCAGAACAACAAGGCGTCGGCCGTGACGTTCGTGGCCGGGCCGGGACACGTGCTGGTGGTGGCGGAAGACCCGCGTGAGGCCGCGGCGCTGTCGGCGGCGCTGAAGGGCAAGGACGTGACGGTGCGGCAGATCGCCTCGAGCGAGCTGCCGCAGTCGCTGACGGGCCTGCTCGGGGCCGACGCGGTGATCCTGGTGAACACGCCCTCGCACGCGTTCTCGCAGCAGCAGCAGGAGATGCTCTGCCGCTACGTGACGGAGATGGGCGGCGGGCTGGTCACGGTGGGCGGGCCGGACTCGTACGGGGCCGGCGGGTGGATCGGCACGAGCGTGGCGGAGATCTTGCCGGTGGACCTGGACCCGCCGCAGAAGAAGGAAATGCCCAAGGGCGGGCTGTGCCTGGTCATGCACGCCTGCGAGATGCCCAACGGCAACTTCTGGGGCAAGAAGGTCGCCGCCTCGGCCGTCGAGTGCCTCAGCCATCGCGACCTGGTCGGCGTGCTGGATTACGGCTGGGGCGCGGGGGCCGCCAACTGGGTGTTCCCGCTCGGCCCGGTCGGGGACAAGAAGGCCGTCATCGCCGCCATCAACCGGATGCAGATGGGCGACATGCCGGACTTCGGCCCGCCGGTGGAGGCGGCGGCCAGGGCCCTGAAGGGCTCCGACGCGGCGCAGCGGCACATCATCATCATTTCCGACAGCGACCCGGCCCCGCCCAGCCAGCAGCAGCTGGACGACTGTAGGAAGAACCGCATCACGATCACCGGCGTGGTGGTGTTCCCGCACGACCCCAGCCAGGCCGCCACGTTGCGCGCGGTGGCGGGCTACACGGGCGGACGCTTCTACGACGTGAAGAACCCCAACGACCTGCCGAAGATCTTCGTGAAGGAGGCGCAAGTCGTGCGGCGCGCCCTGATCAGCGAGGAGGCGTTCACGCCGCTGCTGGGCCCGCACGCGCCGGGGCGCATCCTCCGCGGCCTGGCCGCACTACCCGCGCTCGACGGACGCGTGCTGGCCGGGCCCAAGGGCTGGCCCAACCAGACGCTGCTGGTGGCGCCCGGCGGCGAGCCGGTGCTGGCCGCCACGCAACGCGGCGTCGGCAAGGTCGCCTCGTTCACCAGTTCGGCCGACGGGCGATGGGCCAAGAGCTGGCTGGCGTCGCCGGAGTACGGCAAGTTCTGGAAGCAGGTGGTGGACTGGGTGGGCCGCACGCCGCAATCGACCGACGTGGAGGTATACTCCGAATCGCAGGGGCGCGACGTGACGCTGACGGCGGAGGCGGCCGGTGGCGAGGGCGCCGCGGAGCCCCTGGCGGGCGTTTCCGGGCAAGTGATCTCGCCGGACATGAAGGTTCATCCGCTGGAGCTCCGCCAGGTGGGGCCGGGGCAGTGGCGGGCGAACTTCCGCGCCGAGCAGGGCGGCAGCTACCTGGTGAACCTGCGCCCGCGGCGCGGCGGCCAGACCGACGACGCCCCCGGCGCGACGGTGCAGAGCGTGGTGAACGTTCCGTTCGCGCCGGAGTACGACGACCTGACGGACAACTCGGCCCTGCTTAACGAGGTGGCGCAGATCACCGGCGGACGCAAGCTCGCCGGCGACGGCGACAAGGCCGACCTGTTCTCCCGCGCCGGTCTGCCCGTGCCCACGACCGCCTCCCCGCTGACGCGCCCGCTGCTGCTGATCTGGTTGGCGCTGTTCCTGGTGGACGTGGCGGTGCGCCGGATTTCGATCGATTTCGCGGCCGCATGGCGGCGGGCGATGGGCCTGCTGCGCCTGGGCGAGCCCTCGGCCGAGGCGGTGACGCTGGCGGCGCTGAAGCAGCGGCAGAAGACGGTTCGCCAGCGGCTGTCGGAGTCGCAACGGTCGGCCGCGGGAAGGCGGTTTGACGCCGGCGCGGCGCCCGGCGGCGGCGCCGAACTGCCGCGCCCGGACCTGTCGGCCCCGGCGGCGAAGCCGCGCCCGACGGAGGCGCCGAAGCCCCCGCCGACGGCGGAGGCCCAGCGAAGTCACGTGTCGCGCCTGCTGGATGCCAAGCGCAGGGCGCAGCAAAGAAACGAAGAGAAATGAGTCCACGGATTGCCGGACGAAGAGAAGGACGAATCCCGTCTTATCTGTGTAATCTGTGGACACCAAGGAGCCAACAATGGCGGAAAACACGATGAACGTGGAACAGCAGTGCAAGGACTTCCGGCGAATGTTCGCCGCCCTGAAGGCCGAGGTGGGCAAGGTGATCGTCGGGCACGACGACATCGTCGAGAACGTGCTGATCGCCCTGTTCGCCGGCGGGCACGTGCTGCTGGAAGGCGTGCCGGGACTGGGCAAGACGCTGCTGGTGCGGACGCTTTCCTCGGCCCTGTCGCTGGAGTTCCGGCGCATCCAGTTCACGCCCGACCTCATGCCGGCCGACATCATCGGCACGAACATGGTGATGGAGGACGCGACGAGCGGGCGGCGGCACTTCGAGTTCCGCCAGGGGCCGATCTTCGCGCAGATCGTCCTGGCCGACGAAGTCAACCGCGCCACGCCCAAGACGCAGTCGGCCATGCTGGAGGCGATGCAGGAGCATTCCGTCACCAGCGGCGGCACGATATACAAGCTGCCCGAGCCGTTCCTGGTGCTGGCCACGCAGAACCCCATCGAGCAGGAGGGCACCTACCCGCTGCCCGAGGCCCAGCTCGACCGCTTCTTCTTCAAGCTGCTGATCCCCTACAGCAACCGCCAGGAGCTCGGCGAGATCCTCAACCGCACGACGGCCGGGCACGACCCGCGGGCCCAGCCCGTGGCGGGCGGGGCGCAGATCATCGCGGGCCAGCAGCTCGTTCAGCGCGTCGCGATCGCGCCGCACGTGCAGGACTTCGCGATCCGCCTGGTGCTGGCCACGCACCCCGGCGGCGAGTTCGCCATCGAGAAGGTCACTCGCTACGTCCGCTACGGCTCGTCGCCTCGCGGCGTGCAGGCGATCGTCCTGGCCGCCAAGGTCCGCGCCCTGCTCGACGAGCGATACCACGTGAGCTTCGAGGACCTCGCCTCCGCGTACGCCCCCGCCCTGCGGCACCGCATCCTGCTGAACTTCGAAGGCCAGGCCGAGGGAATCGACAACGACGACGTGCTGAAGGAGGCCCTGGACGCGACGCCCAGGACGGTGGACAAGGCGGTGGCGCCGCCGAATGTTCCCTGATCGGTCCACGGCATGCCCGCTTCAGCGGGCATGTCTAACTTGCCTGCCCGCTGAAGCGGGCAGGCCATTGACGCATGAGCACAACCACCGGACAACGCGGCAAGCTGACCGACCTGCTCGACGGGCAGTTTCTCGCGCGCCTCGACGCCCTGGACATCCACAGCCGCAAGATGCTCGCCGGCAGGATGCAGGGCGAGCGACGCTCCAAACGCCGCGGACAGGGCGTGGAGTTCTCCGACCACCGCCCGTACGTCGCGGGCGACGACCTGCGGATGGTGGACTGGAACATCTTCGGGCGGCTGGATCAGCTCTTCCTCAAGGTCTTCCTGGAGGACCAGGACCTCAGCGTGCAGGTGCTGCTGGACACCAGCGAGTCGGCGGGGGCGGGCGACCCGCCCAAGGACCGCGCGATGAAACGCCTGGCCGCGGCGCTGTCCTACATCGCGCTGGTGAACAACAACCGCGTGACGATCAGCACGTTCGCCGGCGGGCTGACGGGCCAACTCGCCAACCTGCGCGGGCGGAACTACGTGCATCGCATGGCCGACTTCCTGCTGTCGGCCGAGGCGGGCGGGGCGAGCGACTTCCACGCGGCGTGCAAGCAGCTCGCCGCGGCGCGGATCGGCGCGGGCGTGATGATCGTGATCAGCGACTTCCTGTTCAAGGACGGGTTCGAGGCGGGGCTGCGTCAGCTCGTCAGCCCGCGGTACGACCTGTACGCGGTGCACGTGCTCAGCCCGCAGGAGGTCGAGCCGAAAATCAGCGGCGACCTGAAGCTCATCGACATCGAGGACGGCGACGAGGCCGAGGTGACGGTCTCGGCCGCGATGATGGAGCACTACAGAAAGACGCTGGCGGCGTACTGCCGCGAGATCGAGACGTACTGCCGCCGTCGCGGCGGGACGTACGTGCTGACGCGGTCCGACCAGCCGGTCGAGCCGCTGGTTCTGAACTACCTCAGGCGCAGAGGACTGGTGCGATGAATCTCCGCGGCCTCTGGCCGCGGAGCATAGGGCCTATAGGTCGTATTGGACCTATTCCCGTCGCCCGAAGGGCGACGGGTTATTGGAAACGCGATGGAGTGGCTGGATCCAACAACAGGGCTTTTCGCGGCGGCAGCGGCCGTGCCGCTGCTGGTGCTGATGTACTTCCTGCGGCTGCGGCGGCGGGAGATGCCCATCAGTTCCACGCTGCTGTGGAAGCGGGCCGTGCAGGACCTGCAAGTCAACGCGCCCTTCCAGAAGCTGAGGCGGAACCTCCTGCTGCTGCTGCAACTGCTGGCGCTCGTGGCGGCGCTGGTGGCGCTGGCCCGGCCTGTGCTCTCGCTCCAGCCGGGCGCGGGCAAGCGGTACGTGCTGCTGATCGACCGTTCGGCCAGCATGAACGCCGCCGACTGCGACGGCGGCCGGACGCGCCTGGCGGAGGCCAGGCGGCAGGCGGAGAGGATCGTCGATTCGCTGCGGCGGCCCTCGGTGCTGTCGCTGGGCTCCGCCGGCGGCGACGAGGCGATGGTCGTCGCGTTCGACCGCCACGCCCGCGTGATGTGCAACTTCACGGGCGACAAGGCGCAGCTCCGCCGGGCCCTGGAGGCCGTCGAACCCGCCGACGCGTCAAGCCACCTCGCCGAGGCCGTCGCCGTGGCCCGGGCGTTCGCCACCAGCCCCGGAGAGGAGGCCAACAACCGCTCCAGCGTCGAGCCGGCCATGCTGGAACTGTTCAGCGACGGGCGGATCGCCGACCTGTCGACGATCGCCGCCGGCGGCGGCGAGCTGCGCTACCACCGCATCGGGAGCAGCGGCGACAACGTGGCCGTGACGGAGATGCAGGCCCGACGGTCGTACGAGCGGGCCGAGGAGGTGCAGGTGTTCGCGACGGCGTCGAACTTCGGGGACAAGCCCGTCACGACGGACGTCGAGCTTGTGCTGGACAATAACGTGCGCGCCGTGCGCCGCGTGGAGTTGCCCGCGGCGAAGGCCCCCACCGCAACCGCGCCCGCGCAGAGCGGCGAGGCAAGCGTCTCGTTCGTCCTCACGCACGCGTCCACCGGCGTCATTGGCGTGCGCCAGACTCGCAAGGACGCCCTCGCCGCCGACGACACGGCGTGGTCCATCCTCGCCCCGCCGCGGCGGCTCCGCGTGCTGCTGGTCACGCCGCGAAACGTCGCCCTCGAGGCCGCCCTGCGGGCCCTGCCCCTGGCGGGCCTGGACGTCATCGGCCCCAGCGAGTTCGACGACATCGCGGCCGCGGCGCCGCAGAGGTACGACGTGATCGTCCTGGACGGGCACGTCCCGCCCGATCTGCCGGCTGGGCGGTACGTCGTCTTCAACGCGGCGCCGCTGGACTTCGGCGTCAAGTCGCGCGGCGAGATCAAGAGCCAGATCATCGTCGACTGGCGATCTCGCCACCCAATCCTGCAATTTGTGAACCTCGAGGACGTCTTCGCATCTAAGGCGATGAAGTTGGAGCTGCCGCGTGACGCGGCCATCCTGGCCGAGATGCCCGACGCGCCGGCGATGGCGCTGCTGCACCGCAAGGGCAGCGCGATGCTGCTGTGCGCGTTTGACGTGCTGGAGACGAACTGGCCGTTCGAAAGCAGCTTCGTTCTGTTCTGCTACAACGCGACGCGGTTCCTGGGCCTGGAGACCGGGCAGCAGGAGCAGACCGCCCTGCACCCGGGCGAGGCGATCGAGCTTCGCACGGCCGCGGGCGCCTCGGCCAAGGTGCGCACGCCGGATGGACGAACGGAAGCGGTCGCGGCCACGCCCGGCGGAGTCCTGCGGTTCCCGGGCACCGCGCGGGCCGGCGTCTATGCCGTGGAGATGCCCGGGCGCGAGAAGGCCCTCTTCGCCGTGAACGTTCTGGACCGCCAGGAGAGCCGCATCGCCCCGGCCGAGGAGATCGTGATGGCGGCGGAGACGATCCAGGCGGCGACGACGGAGCCGCGCCGCACGAACCGCGAGCTCTGGCCGTACCTGGTGCTGGCGGCGCTCCTGCTGGCGTGCCTGGAGTGGGTCGTGTATAACTCGAGGGTGAGGCTGTGACAGCCCGTGGGACCGGAGATCGGGGCAAGCGCGGGACAAGTGCACTGGAAGCGAACAGGACCAGCCAACACATGAAGCAAGCGCCCATGCAAGAAGGGAGACGGGTGATCCTGGTTCGTAGTCCCGCCGTAAGGCGGAATCCCGGCACGCCCGCGACCCGAAACAGCCCGCCTTACGGCGGTACTACAAACGGGATCTCCGTTCTCGCGCTCGCGGCCCTCGTCATCGCGACAGTATCGCCCCTCGCGCACGCCCAGCAAGCCAGGCCCAAGAAGGAGTTGAACGTCGACTTCACCGTCGGCTGGGCCGGGCGCTATCGCCCCATGGAGTGGACGCCGATCACCCTGAGCGTGACGTCGCCGCTGAAGGAGCACGTGGCCATCGAGGTGGGCCTCAGCATGCCGCAGGACGAGCAGAACGTCCTGAAGATTCGCCGCCTGGCGGTGCTGGAGGCCGAGAACACGGTGCACATCCCGCTGACGGCCCGCACGGCGTATGGCGCCGAGGGGTGCGACATCCGCATGTCCGGCGTCGGCAACAACTTCTCGTGGTCGCGCCACTACGAGCTATGGGGCAACAACTCGCCGAACCGCCCCCTGACGGCCGTGACGGACAACGAGTTGCTCATCGGCGTGTCGGGCCGGCAGGCGTTCGGCCTGGCCGAACTGAGCCAGGGCGCCCTCTGCCGCACGGAGAACCATTCCGGCGCCGTACACGTGGCGTACAGGAACGACCGCCTGCTGCCGGTGGACTGGCCGGGCTACGCGTGCCTGGACCTGCTGGTGCTGTACGACAGCGACTGGGACAAGCTCACGCCGCACCAGTCGCGGGCGATCGCCGATTGGGTCAGCAACGGCGGGCGGCTGCTGCTGGTCCTTGGCTCGCGTGCCCTGCCGGCGGACCACCCGCTGGCGGCAATGCTCCCGTTCCGGATCGGCCCGGCCGCGGAGGTGTCCCTGCCCGCGGCGGCGCTGGACTCGATGGGCCTCATCGGCCTGCGCCGCGGCCAGAGCCGCTCGCTGACCTGCTGGTCGCTGGAGGAAGCGGCCAAGGCGCCGCTGTGGCGGGCGCACAAGGAGGAATCGCCCGGCGTGCTGATGGCCTCGGGCCCCGCGGGCCTGGGCTTCGTGGGCGTGCTGGGTTTCGACCCCGACCGCATCGATCGCCAGGGCCTGGGCCCGCCGAAGACAGCCGAGTTCTGGGTCTCGCGCGTGGAGAGGCTGCTGCCTCGCGGCCGGACCATCGCCCGCACCAGCGAGGACGGATCGACCTCGTCGTCGGACTACTGGACGTACCGGCTCGGCCGAGCCGACGCGGCCACCGGGGCGGTGCTGGAGCACCTGCACCAGATCGTG
This sequence comes from uncultured Planctomycetaceae bacterium, assembly GCA_964461295.1. Lineage (GTDB taxonomy): Bacteria > Planctomycetota > Phycisphaerae > SM23-33 > SM23-33 > CAYWTX01. Next base: position 25,044 of record CAYWTX010000346.1, read on the forward strand.
GAGCTGCGCCCGCTGCACGCGGGGTGGATCGTGGCCGTGCTGGCGGCGTTGGCGCTGCTGATCGGGCCGGTGGACTACTTCGTGCTCAAGAGGCTCAACCACCTGCCGCTGACGTGGCTGACGGCGTCGCTGTGGATCGCCCTGTTCTCGGTGGGCGCCTACTACGGCGTGCAGTACCTCCGCGCGGGCGACCTGAAGACGCGGGCCGTCACCGTCACCGACGGCGTGGCCGACGGCAACGGCGTGGCGTCGGCCCGGTCCACCTGCTACGCGGGCATCTACTCGCCCGCCAGCGAGGACTACGGCCCGGTGGGGCCCGACGGCAAGGCCCTGGACCGCGGGCAGTGGTGGTCGGGCCTGGCCCCCACGCAGAACGAGCACCTCTACTACCGCGGCGGCATGAACCTGGGCACGCGGAACATCTACTGCGTCCAGCACGAGGACGGCGGCAACCTGCCCGTCAGCGTGCCCATCAACATCTGGTCGATGCAATCGCTGCTTCAGGAGTCTTCCGCACGCGACCTGCCCATCCGCGCGAAGGTCGCCCGCGCCGGCCGCGGCGGCCAGTGGAACGTCACGCTGGCCAACCTCTCGCCACAGCCGGTCGAGAGGGCCTACGTCCTGGTCCCCGGCGGCGACGGCCAGGTCTGGACGGCCCCGCTGGGATCTGTGCCCGCCAAGGACACGCGGGAGTTCACGGCCTCGGCGAGGCCGTGGACGTCGTGGCAGGCGGAGATGCCCGCCGAGGACGAGGGCAACGCCTACCACGACGGGCCGCAGCAACGATCTGATCCGAAGGTGCGGGAATCGGCGATGCTCGCCCGAGGCACCGCGCGGCGGTCGGAGGGCATCCTGAGCCGCGTCGCGGCCGGCGCGGCCGCGGTGTGCGCCGAATTCGATGCCTCCCCGCTGACGTTCGCCCTGGCGGGGCAGAACAGCCGCGTGGATCACCTGCACATGGTGCGGCTGGTGGTGGAAGTGAAATGAGCGCAGAGCGCGGCGCCTTGGCGGAACCAACCGGGGCGACACGCCCCGGCTCTGTCGGTTTGTCTCGGCGAATACGGTGCCTTGCAGGACGCCAACTATGATCGAAACCCATGGCTTGACGAAGTACTACGGAACGCTCGGGGCGCTGGTGGACCTCAACCTCCAGATCGGCGCCGGCGAGATCTTCGGGTTCATCGGCCCCAACGGAGCCGGCAAAACCACCACCATGCGCATCCTCGCCACGCTGATGGAGCCCACGGCCGGGTACGCCACCATCGACGGCCTGGACGTGAGCAAGGCCGGGCGCGACGTGCGGCGCATCGTCGGCTACATGCCCGACTTCATGGGCGTCTACGACGACCTCAAGGTGTTCGAGTACCTCGAGTTTTTCGCGGCCGCGTTCGGCCTGGAACGTAAGTCGCGCCAGCAGGTGATCAACGACGTGCTGGAGTTGACGCAACTCACGGGCAAGCGCACGGCGGCGGTGGACAGCCTCAGCCGCGGCATGCAGCAGCGGCTCCAGCTCGCCCGGGTGCTCATCCACGACCCGGAAGTGCTGATCCTGGACGAGCCGGCCAGCGGCCTGGACCCGCGCGCCCGCATCGAAATCCGCGAGATGCTCCGCGAGCTCAAGCGGATGGGCAAGACGATCATGATCTCCAGCCACATCCTCTCGGAGCTGGAGGAGATGTGCGACAAGGTCGGCATCATCGAGCAGGGCCGGCTGGTGTTCAGCGGGACCATGGGCGAGATCTTCCAGCGGATGGGCCTGCACGCCAAGTTCCGTGTCCGCGTGGCCGGGGAGGTGCAGCGGGCCCTGGACGTGCTGGCCGCGCTGCCGCAGGTGGCGGAGGCCCGCGGCTTCGAGGACCACGTCCGCGTGACGTTCCGCGCCGGCGAGCCGCACGACGGCCTGATCGCCCGCAGCCTCGTCCACGCCGGCATCGACGTCATCGCGATCATGCCCGAGCAGGTCAAGCTCGACGACGCGTTCCTGGAACTGACGAAGGGATTCGTAAGTTGACTGCGCCTTCCCGATTTGCGGTTGTCGGTCGCCTCCCCGGCGAATGGGCGCGTTGCCCATGGCCGACCGCCTGCCGTCGCCGGCAGGACGGGCTCCCGGCTTGCCTTCCGGCGGTGCGCCCTTGAGCGCCGTCGCCAAGGCATTCGCGCCCGTGCTGTGGGTCCTCTCGCTTCCCGCGGCGCTCGTCGGGCCCATCTTCGGCAAGGAGCTGCGCGTCTCCAGCCGGCGGCGCCGGAACTACGTCCTGCGGGCCGGTTACCTCGTCCTCATGCTGCTGTTCGTCCTGCTGGTGTGGCAGGCGGCCATGCGTTCAGGCAGCTACTCCGGCTCCTATGCCTACCGCGCCAACCAGATGGCCGAGGCCGGACGCATCATCGTCACCTGCGTGATCTGGTTCCAGTTCATCCTGCTGCAACTCATGGCCGTGGTGATGCTCAGCAACTCCATCAGCGAGGAAATCTACAAGCGCACCCTCGGCGTGCTGATGACCACGCCCATCGTCAGCCTCCAGATCGTCACGGGCAAGCTGTTCAGCAAGCTGCTGCAACTGCTGATGATGCTGGCCCTCAGCCTGCCGCTGCTGGTCGTCGTGCGCGTCTTCGGCGGCGTACCGTGGGATTTCGTGGTGGCCGGGACGTGCCTGACGCTGACGGCGGCGATGTTCGCCGCGGAGGTGTCGATGTTCTTCTCGATCCTCTTCCGCCGGGCATTCGTCAGCATCCTGCTGACGCTGGGCGTGGGACTGGTGCTGTACGCCCTGGTCCCGCTGATCATCGCCCTGGCCGTGGCCGCCCTCGCCATCTCGACCAGAGACAAGGATATTGTGGGTCTCCTGACCGTTGCCCTCCACGCTCATCCGTTCGGGGCGATGCAGGCGTGCACCACGGAACTGATGCAGCCGCGCGCAATGGCGTTCCTGCCCGGCTTCCACTGGTGGGTCAATTGCCTCGTGATGCTCGCGGCCACGTTCGGCGTGCTGACGGCGTGCGTGGCGCTGGTGCGGCGCGTGGGCCAGCGCCAGGCGTGCGGCGGCGGCGCGCCGAGCGCCATGCCGCTTTCGATGTTGCCGCAGGCGGCGAACCTTGTCCCGGCTCCCGCAATGGATACGGTCCCTGGTTCGGATCCGACCGGGCCGGCACGGCCCGGCTCCGTTCATTCCGCAATGGATACGGTCCCTGGTCCGGACCCGACCGGGCCGGCACGGCCCGGCTCCGTTCCTTCCGCAATGGATACGGTCCCTGGTCCGGACCCGACCGGGCCGGCACGGCCCGGCTCCGTTGATTCCGCTCTCGAGGGCGTCGCCCTTGCGCTTCCCCCGCCGATTCCCGCCGATCACGTGCACGCGGCGCGCATCCGCGGCATCTCCGGCTCGCCCGTGCTGTGGCGCGAGCTGCGAGCCGTCGCCATCCGCAGCCGCGTCGCTCGCTACATCGTCCTGGGCGCCGCCGGCCTGCTCCTGGCGATTATCTACGTCCTCACGGCATCCATCGACGACGGCTTCACCGACGACGACGTGCACATGCTCTTCGTCGGGGCGCTCACCATCGTCGCGACCATCGCCACGGCCGTGTACACCGCCGTCAACGTCACGTCGGAGAAGGAGGCCGGCACGTGGGAGATCCTGCTGGTCACGCCGCTGAGCGAGTGGCACGTGCTGTTGGCGAAGGCAGCCGGGTGCGTGCGGCGCTGCCTGCCGATCTGGCTGCTGCCCATCGGCCACGGAGTGCTGTTTGTACTGATGGGCCTGGCCGCGAAGCTGACGGGCAACCCCAACCCGTACCTGGTACACCCCATCCTGCCGTTTCATCTGGCGCTGGTCGCCGTCTCGGTGATCGCCTTCTTCACCGGCACGGGGCTGCTCTTCGGCGCGTGGCTGAAGCGGACGACGACGGCCGTCGTCCTCAACCTTGGCCTGGCGCTGCTGTTGTGGGCTGCCCTGCCGGGGGCGATGTACCTGCTGGCCGAGGGCTTCAGCGGCGGCATGTGCCGCGACATGCGGCAAGTGGCTGGCTTCACCGTGAACGCCAACCCCGTCTGTCAGGCGGGCGTGGCGACGCTGGGAGCCAGCGGCTCCCGCGAGGCGAACGCAGCCCTTGCCGACCTCCGCTACGACTGGCCGGAAATGAGAGCCGTGGGCCTGACGAAGTCCACCCTTTGTCTGGCGTTCTTCACCGCCATGTACGTCGGTTTGGGCGCAGCCTCGATGCTCCTGGCGCGCAGAATCCTCCGCCGCCGCGCGGCGTGAGGGCGCGAACAGGCCTTCGCTCGCCCCCGTATCGCCCTCAGGGCGCGGAAAACTCCCGTCGGCTGACGGGAGTTCTTTGCGAACGCGAGGAGGGCGGGATCTGAGAACCTCCGAATCGACCGCGCAAAGAACTCCGGTCGGCTGACGGGAGTTCCGCCGGCCGCCGGTGTGCCGGCAGTTCCTGCCGCAGATGGCAGAGCGTTGCCGCCGGCCGGCACGCGGGTTAAAGATAGTAGTACAAGGAATCCCCGAATGATGCGATACGCCGTGTCCCTTACCGCCGCGATTCTCGCCTCCGCCGCCGCCCTGCCCGCACAAGACAAGTTCGTCATCGCCAACGACCTGGGCCTGCCCTGGCCGGGCGACCTCGTCCACCTCGACGCCGCCGGAGACGTGCCGGCCGCCCCGGCCGTGAAGGCGGGCGATAGGCTCTGGCCGGCACAGGTGCAGCGCGTGCAGGAAGGCGGCAAGGCGGTCAACCGCGTGTGGTTCCTGGCCGAGATCGCCGCCGGGCAGAAGGAGTTGGCCGTCGAGTTGGTGAGCCAACCGCCCGCGTCGCCGCTGAAGGTGACCGAGACGGCGGATGCGTTCGTCGTCGCCAACGGCGTGTACGAGTTCCGCGTGCCGAAGATGCCCAGGTTGAGCGGGCCGGCGCCGGTAAGCAAGCTCCCCTCGCCCCTGGGCGGCGTGCGGCCCGCCGGCGGCGCAACGTGGTTCGGCCAGGGAAGCTTCGACGGCGACGAGGCCGTCGCGGCCGCGAAGACCGAAGTGCTGGCCAGCGGGCCGGTGTTCGTGGACGTGCGAGTGACGCTGGAGTTCGCCTCGCCCCCGGCCGTATCCGTCAAACACTCCTACGCCGCCACGCTGCGATTCCTCGCCGGCGACCCGTGGGTCCAGGTCGAGGAGACCTACAGCGCCGCGCCCGGCTTCGGCCATCGCGTGTTCATCAAGGACGACCTGAAGCCCGACACGGTGATGTGGATCCGCTGGTTCGCCCACGGCGAGTTCGGCGGCAACCAGGACATGCATTTCGCGCCGCTTGGGCCGCTGCCCAAGCAGCGCGGGCCGTTCGTCGCCCTGCAGGCCCGCTGGACGCAGCAGCCGGGATGCGGGCAGGACTTCTTCCTCACGCGCGGCGGGGCCAGCCCCTCGCGCGGCAGGGACGGTAAGGAGACGGCCGGGACGGGCGCGTACGACCCCAACGCCCCGGCGGTGGGGTTCGTCGCCACGCACCCCACGAAGTGGAAGGACCCCTACCGTCAGACCATCGCCTGCTACGCCGAGAACGGCGACACGGCCCGCGTGGTCTTCCCGTGCGGCAGCGGCAGCCGCGCGTTCGCCATCTGCTGCGGGCCGCGAAAGCTCTTCGACTCGACGGGCAAGCTCAACTTCCTCGTCCGCCGGCACGTCGACTGGACGCTCGACAACCAGGCCCACAAGTACATCCTCACGTGGAAGCGCGACCCCGCCAAGGCCGGGCCGCACATCCTCCTCTCGCGCGAGCAGCTTCAGCAGATCCAGGACGACCACAAGGCCGGGCGCGACACGCCGACCGTGCGGGCGCTCAGGGAATACGCGGCCGGGCGCGACAAGCTGAAGCGCGACGACCAGCAACTGCTGGACCTGCTGACGGGCAAACCCGTGCCGGCGTCGCGCGGCGCGCCGGGCGCCGGCGCCTGGATCGGCTCGCGGTACCAGGCCGACTTCCTCAACCCCACCACGGCCACGCGGTCGATCAAGAAAGGCTTCCCCCCGGCGGACCTCTACTGCGGCGGCAAGCCCATCGGCGACGCGTGGACGGCCGCGGCGGGGTATGTGTTCACCGACCTGAACCACTGGCCAGGCTGGACGAACGGGTGGAACCCCGGCAACCCGAACTTCCACACCGACAAGTACTCGGTGGCCATCTACGCGGGCGCGGCCCTGCTGGACCATCCACACGCGAAGGACTGGCTGGCCTTCGGGCGGAAGAACTTCGACGAGGACATGTCCAAGGTGCTGCTGCCGCCCGACGGAGTGGGCTACGAGTGCCCGGGCTATAGCGGCTATTCGCTGCGCGAGCAGCTCGCGCTGGCCCGCGTGTTCGCCAACGTCGGCATGGGCGATCCGGTCGTCGAGAACCCGCTGTTCAAGGCCCGCGGGCGCTGGCACCGCCACCTGCTCACCCCGCGCGACGTGCGCCTGGGCATCCGCCACCAGGCCCCCATCGGCGACACGCACCGCTGGGGAGCGGGCGAGGGGTTCCTGTTCGGCATGCTCGGCAAGTTCTACAAGACGGCCGACCCGGCGTTCGCCTCCGAGATGATGGGCATGTGGAAGCTCTACCGCGACCAGGGCATGGGCGGCGACCTGATGAGCGACGTCATCGACGTCGACCAGTCGATCCCGCCCATGCCGGTGGAGAAGATGGACTGGGCCAGCCGCACGTTCCACGGCTTCGGCGCGGTGATGCGCAGCCGCTTCGGCCGCGAGGATGAGACGTTCGTGTCGTTCAAGGCCGGGCAGACGCACGGGCACTACCACAACGACGACCTGAGCTACCACTTCCACGGCGCGGGCCGCCCGGTGTCGCTGGACTACAACTGCTCGTACCACCCGCGGGGCGATCACGCGGCGCTGCACAACAGCATGACCTTCGGCGTCAGCAAGCCCTACCTGCACCAGGACGCCAACAAGCCCGTCGAGGCGGCCGAGCAACTCGGCGGGCGGGCGCGCGTCGGCGTGTTCGTCGGCACGGCGGCGGCCGATCTCGTCGTGGCCGAACGCGACGGCAACGCGTTGGAGCTGCGGCCGATCTACCCCGAGGACGCCCGCTTCGCGTACGCCTACCCGCGACGGGCGGTCGAGCGGATCGTCCACCGCCGCTGGCTGGCGCTGGTGAAGCACGCCGAAGGCGGCAAACTGGCCGACTACCTCGTCGTGCGCGACGACACGATCTCCGCCGAGCCGCAGCAGATCAACATCCACCTGCTGGCGCGCGACGTGAAGCGCGACGGCGCGATCGTGCGGGCGCCGGGGCAGTGGGACGCCAACGCGGTGGTGTTCCTCGCGACCGCCGAGGTGACGGACTTCGGCGTCGGGCGGTGGTACTACGGCCCCGACGGCGGCGAGGCGAGGCGGCGGATGGAGGAGACCGACGGCAAGACGCTGATCCCGCCGCCCGGCCACACCGGGCGCTGGATGGAGGGCGAATACCAGAAGTGGGTGCGGGTATCGACGAAGCCCGGCACAAACGCGCTGTGGGTGTTGTACGCCCACCGCGCCGGCGCGGCCGAGCCGAAGTTCGAGACCATCGACGGCGGCGCGGGCGTTCGCGTAAGCCTGGGCGGCGAGACCGACGAAGTCGTCCTCTCCCCCGCCCGCGGCGGCATCGTGCGCCGGAACGGAAAGGCAACCGTGCTCCTGGAACCCGACGCCCTGCCCCCGCTGGGCGAGATGAAGGCGATGGCGTCTCACGCGTATTGAATCCCGGCGGCGTGGCGATAAGATGTCCGCACTTGTTTGCCCCCAGGAGCGCGTTTGGGAACTCGTCGCGTAACCATCCTCGGCTCGACCGGCAGCATCGGCCGGCAGGCGCTGGCCGTTATCGCCTCGCAGGACGACCTGCGCGTGGCGGGCCTGGCGGCCGGGAACAACTGGCGTCTGTTGGCCCAGCAGGCGGCGACGTTCCGCCCGCAAGCGGTCGCCCTGGCCGCGCAGCGGCACGCGGGCGACCTCGCCGCCGCCCTGCCCGCCGGCGTGGAACTCGTCGGCGGCCCCGACGCCATGACTCAGCTCGTCCGCAACACCCGCCCGGACGTTCTTCTCAGCGGCGTGATGGGCTCGGCCGGGCTGGCGCCCACACTGGCGGCCATCGAGTGCGGTTCCGCCCTGGCCATCGCCAACAAGGAAACGCTGGTGATGGCCGGGGCCATCGTCGTGCCCGCCGCCCGCCAAGCCGGCGTGCCGCTGCTGCCCGTCGACAGCGAGCACTCGGCCGTCTTCCAGTGCCTGGCCGCCGGACGGAGCGAGGAGGTCCGCCGCGTGATCCTCACCGCCTCGGGCGGCGCCCTGCGCGACTGGACCGACGAGGCCGCCGACGACGCCACCGTCGAGCAGGCCCTGCGACACCCCACCTGGAGCATGGGCCGCAAGATCACCGTCGACTCCGCCACGCTGATGAACAAGGCCCTCGAGGTCGTCGAGGCCCACTGGCTGTTCGACCTGCCCCCCGAGAAGATCGAGGTCCTCCTGCACGGCGAGTCCATCGTCCACTCCATGGTCGAGTTCCGCGACGGCTCGGTCATCGCCCAACTCGGACGGCCCGACATGGCGACCCCCATCGCCTACGCGCTGAACTGGCCTCGCCGGGCCCAGCGGGCCGCGGCGCCGCTGGACCTGCCCGCCATCGGCCGTCTGACGTTCGGCGCGCCGACGCCCCGCATGCACCGGGCCGTGGCGCTGGGTTTCGCGGCGATTCGGCGCGGCGGCACGGCCGGCGCCGTCCTCAACGCCGCCAACGAGGCCGCGGTCGAGGCGTTCCTGGCCGGACGGATTCGCTTTGGCCGGATCGTCGATCTGGTCGAAACCATAGTGAACCACGCGCCCGCGTCAGACGAAGTATCCCTGGACGCCTTGGTTGCGGCCGACGCCTGGGCACGGCAGGAAGTGGCGCGCGGGATCGACTGAGCCTGCCTCCCGCGACGGAGATCGACCAGCCGATGGCCTTCTCTCAGCCCCGAAGGGGCGATACGGGTTTGGCCGGGGGCGTAAAGCCCACGAGAAACATGTGAGAGAACAGGAGAGCCCCGAAGGGGCGATACAGACCCTCTGCCTACGATTGAGGTGTACATGCTTTCGTCATTGAACATGATCGCTGAATTCCTCCCCTACTGGGTCTGGCCGTTGCTCCAGTTCCTCATCGGCCTGGGGCTGGTGGTCTTCGTCCACGAACTGGGGCACTTCCTGGTCGCCAAGTGGTCGGGGATCAAGGTCGAGCGGTTCGCCATCGGCTTCGGGCCCAACGTCTTCGCCTTCACGCGCGGCGACACCGAGTACTGCTTCAAGGTCCTGCCGCTGGGCGGCTACATCAAGATGCTCGGCCAGGAGGATTTCCGCCCGCTGGAGGAGGGCCAGCAGATGGACCCGCGCGCGTTCAACGCCAAGTCCATCGGCGCGCGCCTGGCCGTCATCTCGGCCGGCGTCATCATGAACGTCATCTTCGGCGCGGTCCTGTTCGTGGCCGTGGCGCTGCACGGCAAGGACTTCCCGGCGCCCGTCGTCGGCTCGGTCCGCGACCACTTCCCCGCCGACACGGCCCAGATTCAGTGGCAGCAGCCGCCCGGGTCGGCGACAACGCAGCCGGAGCGGAGCGTCGGCCTCAAGCCCGGCGACGAGGTCGTCCGCATCGACGGCAACGGCATGGTGCCGTGGATGATGGGCAGCGAGGTGACTCGCTTCCAGCACATGGAGTTGCTCTCGACGCTGGCCAGCCGCGACGACCAGTACCGCTTCACGATCCGCCGGCGCACCCCCGACGGCGTCCGCATCGGCCACGCGACGCTGGGCGTGGCAATGAGCCCCGGCGGCCCCAGCGGCGGCAAGCGCCTGGCGTTCGGCATCGGCCCGGCCCCCGACACGAGAATCGACAAGCAGGGCGCGCTCCTCGATGGCGGCTACCTGCCCTACGCCGACGACGACGCCATCACGGCCGTCGCCGGCAGGAAAGTGGACCAGGGCTGGGAGATTCAGCCGCTGGTGGACGAGCAGGCCGGCGCCACCGTGGCGGTGACCGTTCGGCGCGGAGGCAAGGAGATCACGCTCGATGCGCCCCGGTTCCTGGAATACGCCCTGCACGTGGCCTTCGCGGCCGGCAAGAAGATCGACCTTCGCGATTACCAGATGACCGAGGAGGACGGCAAGGGGATCCTCATCCCGTTTGTGGGCACGGAGAAGCTGACGGTCAAGCCCGGCGAGCTGTACGTGCCGCGCGCCGCCGTGGTGCTGGATCTGCTGG
>CAYWTX010000347.1:0-3622 GCA_964461295.1 uncultured Planctomycetaceae bacterium
TCCGCTGCATCGCCGTCGGGCGCCGCAACTGGATGTTCTATGGCAGCGACAACGGCGGTGTCAGCGGCGGCGTGAACGTGTAGGTGATTGGCCGCTTTGAAAATGCAGGCACAAGATGGGCCGGGCGGCCGGTGTGTTTTCAGGCTTCGGGCGTATGGTCCTTCATGCGGTAACTCTTACCGGTGATGGTGAGCGTTTCGGCGTGATGGAGTAGGCGGTCGAGGACGGCGGTGGTGAGCACGCTATCGTTGTGGAAGATTTCGGGCCAGTGTTTGTATGTCTTGTTGGAGTTCAGTACGATGGAGCCGCGTTCGTAGCGTTGGCTGATGACCTGAAAGAGCAGGTCCGCCCCCAGCCGGTCAATGGGTAAGTAGCCGAGTTCGTCGATGATGAGCAACTGCGGCCGGGTATACTTGCGCAGTTCCTTCTTCAGGGCATTGGCGGCCTGCGCCGCGGCCAGTCCGTTGACGATGTCGATGGCCGTGGCGAAGCGCACGGAGCAGCCCTGGAGGCAAGCGGCATAGCCCAGCGCGATCGAGAGGTGCGATTTGCCCAAGCCCACGCCGCCCAGGAAGATCACGTTGGCGCCGGAGCGCAGGAAGTCGAGGCGAAAGAGCTGTTGGACTTGAACGCGATTGAGTTTCGTGGGCCAGGTCCAGTCGAAGTCATCCAGCGTCTTGAGCACGGGGAAGCGCGCCAGGCGGATGCGGCGCTTGACCGAGCGGTCCATCCGCACCGCCGCCTCGCCTTCCACGAGCTGGCAGAGGTAGTCCAGGCAGTCCCAGCCCTGACGGGCGGCCTCCTCGGCGAGGGACCGGTACTGTTCGCGCATGAAGCGGAAGGCCAGTTCGTCGAGCAGGCGGTCGAGGATCGTGTGAACATCGGTGCGTTTACTCATGGTCGGTCTCCGGAGTTATGTTTTCGTCGGTGTCGTAGAGCGAGCAATCGGGTTCGGGAAGTTCCAGGTCCAGCATGTCCTGCTTGTGCGGCAGGTGCAGCGGACCGGGCGGCGGTTGCTGTCGGCCGCGCTGCTGGAGGATATTGAGGATGTACTCGGAACTGAACGCCTGGAAGTGCATGGCGTCCTCGATGGCCTGGGCCACAGGCGCCGGTCCGTAGACGTCGGCCAGGGCCACGATCTTGCGCAGATGCACGAGGGGATTGAGGCGCCGCTGAGCCAGTTGCGCATAGAAGGCATCGGCCTTCGGGGTGAGCAACAGGAAGCGGCGGTAGATCTGCTGGGAACGGGCACGGCGGCGCTCGACCAGCAACGTGCGCTCGTGGTCCGGGTTGCTCAGGTCCTGAGCGCGGTCGTAGGTTCGCTGGTGCTCGGCGATGAGGTTGTACTGGTGGTAGAACAGCAGCCGCTCCGCGTAGGCCTTCAGCGTCAGCGCTTGTCCGGCATACTCGCTGGGCACCGAGTAACGGTTGCCGTCGTACTCGACGCGGAACTGCCGATTGGCGCGCACGGGCAGCGTGACGGAGGTGTCGAAGGATGTCAGCGGCAGAGGCAGGAGAGCCGGCTTCTCCTCGGCGGCGAAGAGTTCCGCGGGCTTGCGGCGTGTATCGCGATGCATGCGCTGATTCGCCACTTCATCGCGCCAACGGCACCCTTCAAACTCCAGAGCCGGCAGACCCACGATCTCCAGACCGTCCAGCAGGTTGTGCTTGATGTAGCCCACGCTACGTTCGACCCGGCCCTTGTGATGAGCCTGACCCAAGGGGCAAGCCACGGGCTCGAAGCCGAAGTGGGCGGCCAACTCCAAATAACGCGGATGGAAGCAAGCCGGGCCGCCGGGCGGATGGCAGAGCACAGCCGAGCGCAGGTTGTCGATCATCACCCGACGCGGCACCCCGCCCAGGAACTCGAAGGCCCGCACATGGCAGGAGAGCCACTGCTCCATTCTCTCGGCCAACGTGAAGGCGACGTACAGCAGACGACTGAAGCCCATCGTCAGGACGAAGAAGCTCAAGCGCCGGCGCGTCGAGCCCACGGCGATCGTCCCGTACTGGCCCCAGTCCACTTGTGCGCACTCTCCCGGCGCGAAGGACAACGACAGGAAGGCCGGCCGCCTTGGCGGGCGTACCACGCGCACGTAGTCCTTGACGATGGTGGCGCCACCGGCATAGCCCTCCTGGCGCAGCTTTTGAAAGATCTGGGCGGCGGTGAACGGATGCTGTTCGAGCCATGCGCGGATCCGGTCGCGGAAGACGTCCAGCTTGCTCGTTCGCGGAGCGCTGCGACGCGGACGGTAACGCTCCACGGCCATCCACTTGCGCGTCGTGCGTTCGTCGAGCCCAAGGGCCGAGGCGATCTGCGAGGCATTCAGTCCGTCGGCCTGCTGTTGCTTGATCCGGCAGAAAAACTCGTAGTCGATCATCGCGCACCTCCCATCAGCCGCTGCAGCACGGTGCCGATGGCGGCGGGTTCGGTAGCTCCGTCGTGAGGACGGAGGCACGGCCGGTGTTCGACCGGACGGGGACTGGGTGTGTCCAGGCCGAGAACTTGATACAGAGGCTGCTCGTAGGCAATGAGCCCCGCGCTCAACAGTTCGTTGCGGGCTTCCCGCAGCGCTTCTGCACCGATGTTCAGCCGCTCGCAGAGACTGCGCTCGGCATAGTACGAGAGGCCCTCGGCATCGCAGACCGTGACGAGGAACAGATATAGCGCCAGCGCGCCGTGGGTGCAGCGGCTGATGTGCCCCTCCCGGACCAGGCGTTGATCAACCCAACTGAACTGCCGCGGCACGCGGCGACGCCGGGCGGCGTCGAGCAGACGTTTTGAGACCATCGCGATCGGCTCCTTTCGTGGCGATCCCGAGCCCTATGCCCAGAATCTGTTGCCCACGAGCATGGAACCGCCGCAACGACCCGGCGATGTCGTCTTGTAACGCACTGCCGGTCAAACTACTCACAAGTCCCACCAGCACAGCAGGTTGCGACGAGCAGACGTCTTGTAACGCATCGCGCATGAACTCCGACATAACCTCTTGGGAACCAGTTGGTTGTCCGGCGCAGTCGTCTTGTAACGCATTCCGGCCTCCCCCTCCCTTCCTCCGCCAGTAGCCCGGATGCGCCTCCCGCCATTGCTGCACCCGCACCACGTTCGCCGCTCCCTGAAAGTAGTCGCAGCCCTTCGGCGACGACCGCCACTTGGCTTGACGCGCCCTCTTGCTCGCGCGGCGACATTTCGGTTTCGCGCAATACTCCTGGTGTCGGCGGTTGCGGTAGTCGGGATGGTACAACGCCCCACAGCCAAGGCACTTCCGCCGTCGTTGTCGTTTCATCCTCGCGGCTTACTCGACCGGCCACCGGCCGGCAAGTCACCGCATCGTCGCACACCTCAACCCGCTATCACCAAAGGGGAAGAAGACGGAAGAAGATCGTCCTCAATCGACGAGGAAGGGAAGAAAACTCCGACCGAAGAAAACGGGATGTTCAAACCGTCCAAGAAGATGCAATATCACCTCGGCCGCGAGACACTGGGTGGCTCAAAAGTTAGTGCGCGCAGTGGCTCAGAAATTAACGCGTGCGGGCGCCGTCTTGAAGAACCGCACGGGGTCGGCCTGAAAGTCCTTTCCCAGAGCTTCGATCAGCGCCTTCTGGTTCTTCTTCTTCGCCA
>CAYWTX010000348.1:0-26195 GCA_964461295.1 uncultured Planctomycetaceae bacterium
CCCGAAGGGGCCTTCGGCTTCGTGACCAGTTCCGGCATACGCACACTGTCCGGCGGTGAGCAGACCCGCTATCCTGACGCGGAAGGAGCCCACCCATGAAGATCGCAATCACTGGTTTGTTCGCATTGGCCGCCGCCGCCCTCGCCGCCGATGCCGGCGCCCCCACAGCCCGGTCCGCCGTCAGGCACCGTTTCCTCGGCATGGACGAGAGCCGACACCAGCTCCTCCACGTCGATCAACTCGATCCCTGCCAGGACTGGGCCATTCAGTTCCCTGACCGATGCCGCGACGCGCAGCTCGTCGGCGACGACAAGGTCCTGGTCAGCAGCGGCGAGGGCTTCCGCGAGTACGACCTCAAGACCCGCAAGGTCCTCCGCGAGGTGAAGGGCTTCGCCGGCACCCAGGCCGCCCGCCGCCTGGCCGACGGCAAGACCGTGCTGGCCTGCAACCAGAAGGGCGTCGTGATCTATCTGCTGGACGCCGGCGGCAAGGAGCTGAAGAAGGCGACGTTCGCGGTCGGCCAGACGCGCCTGATGCGCCTCACGCCGCAGGCGACGGTGCTGTTCGGCAGCGGCCCGCGGATCATCGAGGGCGACTTCGACGGCAACACGCTGGCGACGGTTTCGCTGCCCAAGGGCGCGGGGGTCTATCAGGCCATGCGCCTGCCCAACGGCAACCTCCGCGCGGCCGCGGGGTACGATCCCGCCATCGTCGAAGTCACCAAGGACGGCAACTCCGTCCGCCGCCTCGGGGGCAAGGAGCATCCCCGCGCGAAGGAACTGGGGCTGCACTTCGCGGGCGGCTACCAGGTCCTGGCCGGCGGCAACATCGTGATGTGCAACTGGACCGGCCACGGGGCCAAGGACAGCGCCAAGGGCTGTCAGCTTGTCGAATTCGACAAGGACGGCAACATCGTGTGGACCTGGCACGACCCCGACAAAGCCGGCACGCTCCACGGCGTGATCGTCCTGGACGGCCTGGACACCAAGCTCCTGCACGACGACGCGACAGGCGTCCTGTCGCCGGTGAAGAAGTGAGCATGGGCTTCTACGAGCAGATCGCGACGGAATATGACGACGTGACCGGCCAGGCCGCGCGGACCCAACCCGTGTGCCGCTTCCTTGCCGAGCTAGGCCGGCGGCACCGGCTCGGGCGCGTGCTGGACGCCGCGTGCGGCACCGGGCTGCACGCCGTCCTGCTCGCCCAGGGCGGCGCCGCCGTCACCGGCGCGGACATCTCCGATTCCATGCTCGACCAGGCCCGCCGCCGCGCCGATGCCGCCGGCGTCGACATCCGCTGGCTCCCCGCGCCCATGCAGGAACTCGCCGCCCGCGTCGCCAGCCCATTCGACGCCGTCCTCTGCCTGGGCAACTCGCTGCCGCACCTGCTTCAGCCGGCGGAACTGGACGCGACGCTCGCCGGCTTCGCCTCCCTGCTGGCTCCCGGCGGCGTGGTCGTCCTGCAACTGCTGAACTATTCGCGAATCCTCGCCCGCGGCGAGCGCGTCGTCGGCGTCACTCGCTCCGCCGGGCGCGAGTACGTCCGCTTCTACGACTTCCTTGGCGACCTGGTCCAGTTCAACGTCCTGACCCTCGCGTGGACCGAAGGCCGATGCGAAACCGACATCGTCTCGACGCCGCTGCGTCCCTACCGCCCCGGCGAGATCATGGATTCCCTCCGCCGCGGCGGCCTGGGCCACATCGAACTCTTCGGCGGCCTGGACTTCCGCCCCTTCGACGAAGCCGAAAGCGACGTGCTGCTGGTCATCGTGTGCCCGGCGTGAGGTCGGTGGCGCCTCGTGGTTCCTGGCGCACGATCAGGGCCGGAACTTGGCCCGTGTCCAGCGTGAAGGCATAAACAAGCCCCGACCTGTATGGCCAGGGCGCCCTATCCACCATGATGCCGGATTCCGGCGTCGGCCAGGAATCCCTCGCCACGAACTTCAGGCTGAGCGAAGCATTGGCGTCCTCGCTCAGGCGCGCCGTCCAATGCCCCTTCTCTATTGCGATCACCTCCACCCGCACGAGGTTCCAGTGATCGATCCAGTTGCCGCGCCTGACGGCAGCGTACTCCCGGCTCGAGACGCATCGGCCGACGACGACGGTATCGCCGGCGGCCTCGCTGTTCACGTAGATCGCCACGTTGTTCGGCAACCGCGCGTTGACCGGCTCGGGAGCGACCGGTGCCGTTGGGCTGCACCCGTGCAGGACGCACAAACACGCAATACCGATGCCCAGTTGCACATGCTTCACGGGCGTCTCCTTCTGTCTCGCGGCGGCGGCGCCGCCGCCGCGTCAGAGTGTATCCGCCATGGCGGGTTCTGCGCAACCCGCCGCGCTCCGGTGTTGACCTTTCCCGAGCGAATGAAGTCTAATGCGGACTGCGCGACTCCCTGGCGGGTTGCGGATACTATGGAGCCGCGCAGGAATACCTTGGATGGTTCTTGTGGTGCGGGCGTCCCGCCTGCCCCCAGAAACGCAGGCGGGACGCCTGCACCACAAACTGAGACTTGCACAGATGATTCCTGCGCGGCGCCTATGTGCCCTTAACGGAGAGCCGATGGCAGCGCGGAAGCCAAGTTCCAACTGGATTTCGCAGTTCGACGACGAGGCCGTCTACGAGCAGGTCCACACCTGGTTCGTGACGGACTCGCTTCGCGCCGTCCTGCGCGCCGGCGACAGCGACACCGAACGCATCGCCATGGACTGGCTCGCCAAGGCCGGCAAACGCTACCGCCCCTTCCTGGCCGCATGCATGTTCATCGCCTTCCGCCAGGACGCTTCCGCGCCGCTGCCCGACTCCATCCGCAACGTCGCCCTCGCCGTCGAGTGCATCCACAAGGCCTCGCTCATCTACGACGACATCCAGGACGAGGACGCCGTCCGCTACGGTCAGCCCACCGTCCACCGCGTCCACGGCGTGCCTGTCGCCCTCACCGCCAGCCTGCTGCTGCTGGGGCTGGGCTACCGCCTCCTGGCCGAGTGCGACCTGCCCGCCCAGCAGCGGGCCGAAATGCTCGTGCTGGCCGCCGAGGGCCACTGCAGCCTGTGCCTGGGCCAGGGCGAGGAGTTGCTCTGGATGCGCAGCCCCACGCCGCTTTCCCCCAAGCAGGTGCTGGACGTTTTCCGCCACAAGACGGCCACCAGCTTCGAGGTCGTCTTCCGCCTGCCCGCCATTTGCGCGGGCGCCGCCGAAGACGTCCACGAGGCCCTGCGGGCCTACAGCGCCCACGTCGGCACGGCCTACCAGGTGCAGGACGACCTGGAGGATTTCCACGGTCGCGGCGACGTCGACGACGTGCAGGCCCGCCGGCTGTCGATCGTGCTGGCCGTGGCATATGAACGCGCCGAGGGCGCGGCCAAGCAAGCCATCCGCGAGGCCTGGTGCGGCGACGGCCGCGCCGGCCCCGAGGAACTGCGCCGCCTGATTGCCGAACTGGGGGCCGAGCAGGGCGCCCGCGACATCCTGGCCCGCTGCAAGCGCACGGCCCTGGACGCCCTCCGCCCGCTGGACAACATGGGCCTCAAGATCCTCCTCTGCCGCGTGACGGACAAGATCCTCCCCGGAGCGTGACGGAACTCTCGGGGGTTTGGCACAATTGGGCATAGAGGTCGAGCGATATCAAACTCAAAGTCGTTGTTCACGAAGCGGAAGAAGGGGGCTACTGGGCAGAGGTCCCCTCGATTCCCGGCTGCGCCACCCAGGGCGACACGTTCGAGGAACTGCTGTCAAACCTGTACGAGACCGTGGAGGCGTGCTTGTCGGTGTCGATCAAGAAGACGCCACGATCCCGAAAGCAGCGGGTCATAGAGATCGCGGTATGAAACCGATTACCGGCAAGGAGCTCGCGAAGGCCCTGGTCTGACCGTTGACGACGTCCGATGACCTACCCAAAGCACCACCCCAGCCGCCGCCGGACCCCGCGCAGGCCCTCCCCGCCTGGGCGTGCAGAAGTGGGCACCGTGGCCCGTGGTTTCTTCGTGGCCCCCGATCTCTGAGCGGCCTCCTGATCCGGCTTGCCCGTCCGGGGTACCCGTGCTACCATGTTCACGGCGGATCGACGAGCCGACAGCAGAACAGGAAACAGCGGCGATGCCAGCGAGAATCGAAGTCAACCCGAGTGTTCACTTCGGCAAGCCCTGCGTGGCGGGCACGCGGATCCCGGTTATCAACGTCCTGGAACTGGTCCGTGACGGGCTGTCGTTCGACCGGATCGTCGCCGACTACTACCCCGACCTGACGCAGGAGGACATCGAGGCGTGCATCCAGTACGCCATCGACGTGCTCGGCGTGGAGGACCTCCACGTGGACGCCGCCCGATGAGGTTCCTCCTGGACCAGGATGTGTACGCCGCCACCGCTCGTTTCCTCCGTCAACTTGGGCACGATGTCGTCACGGCAAGCGACAAGGGATGCGCAACCGCGACGGACAGGCAACTGCTTCTGCTCGCCGGCAGCGAACGGCGCATCTTGGTTACGAGGGACAGGGACTACGGGAACTTGGTGTTCGTCGAGAAGCGCGGCGCGGGAGTGCTGTATCTGCGGACCCGCAGTGCCTCCTCCCTTGCGGAACTTCATGGGGAGCTGTCGATGGTGCTCGCAGCGCATACGGAGGCAGAGCTGGCGCACGCATTCGTCGTTGTCGAACCAGGCAGATACCGCCTTCGGCGGGTCGTCCGCTGATTTTCCTGCCGAGGTACCCGGGGAGTGCATGAGGCGTCCTCACGGCGACCTCGAATGGACCTGCCAGCCCGACGCAAGTGTTTGACATGCCCCGCACAAACGTCCGCCGCTGTCTACCGCAGGTACCCAGAACAAGCGACGCGTTACCTATCTCTCCTCGATTCATGTATCCGCGACGAAGCATCGCTCCAGCCGGTCCCACAGCGCGTCCTGCTCCCCCTCCCCCGCCCGCACCAGCAGGTTGCGCACCAGGAACGCCTCCTTGATCTGCGCGATCCGCATGCCCTCCAGTTCCGGCACCTCCAGGACGTACGACGGGCTCAATTCCGGCTTCAGCCGCCCGCACAGCCCCTCCATCGCCGCCGCCGCCGTCGCCGAGTCCATCGTCGCGTGCCGCCAGTGGTAGCCGTACCCCTCCAGGCCGTACCGCCGCCGCGACTCCTCCGACGCCACCTCGCTCAGCGGCAGCACCGCGAACGTGAAGAACGTGTAGCGGTGCGCGGCCGCCCCGTCCGTCGGGTAAGCGTTCAGCAGCGCCACCGTGTTGGCGATGCTCGCCTCCGTCTCGCCGGGGAAACCCACGATGAACGTGCTCTTGGTGTTGATCCCCCGCCGGTGCAGCCGGGCCACCGCGGCCAGCACGCCCTCGGGCGTCACGTTCTTCCGCATCCGCCGCAGGATCTCGGCGTCGCCGGATTCCACGCCCAGCAGCACCTCCATGCATCCGCTGCGGGCCATCAGGTCGGCCGCCTCGTCGTCCACCACGTCCAGCCGCACCATGCCGCGCCACCGCAGCGGCAAGCCGCCGTCGATCAGCGCCTGGCAGAGCGCCTTCGCCCTCCGCGGGCTGGTGAACAGGTTGTCGTCGGTAAAGTACACCCGCCGCAGGCCGTCGGGACCGGGCGGGATCGTCGCGATCTCCGCCAGAATCGACCCCGCCTCCCGCACCTGCACCCGCGGGAACAGCCCGCGGAAATCGCAGAACGTGCACCGGAAGCCGCACCCCAGCCCCGCCTGCACCGGCACATAGGCCCCCTCCCGGCCGCTGAGGTGCCGCGACCAGTCCACCTTCACCTCGAGGTACGGTTCTTCGCGCACCGCGTTCAGCCGCCACGCCCCGCCGTCCTGCCAGGCCACGTTCTCCAGACCGTGCCAATCCCGCCCGTCGCGAACCGCCTCCAGCACGCCCGCCAGCGTCTGCTCGCCGCGGCTGCTGACGATCAGCGCATCCAGCGGCGACGCTCGCCGCTCGTCCATCAGGTAGTTGTGTTTACATACGTGTGAGCGGATGTTTTCGGCAATGCGCCCCGCCTCCAGCAGGCGCTTGTGCAGGTACGACTTGTACACCTGCACGCCGCCGGCGATCACAACCGCGGCCGGGGCTCGCCGCCTGACCTCCGCGGCGATCGCGTCGATCTGCGCCGCGAAGGGCAGGAACGTCGTCGAGATCGCCACCGCCCGCGGCCTGCGGCGCATCGCGGCGTCCAGCAGCTCCCGCCGCGGATCCAGCAGCCCGATCAGCTCGACGTTCAGCCCGCGCGAAGCAAGGTAGTCGTGCAGGTACGGCCCGTTGAGCGACACGAACGGCAGCGGCCGCGTCCGCAGGGCCGCCGCCGCGGCCGCGGCATCGCGCCCGTTGCCGAAGTACTCGCGCAGGAACGCCAGGCTGCCGGCCTGGCCGTCCACGCTCAGCCGCATCCTCTGCCGCTGCTCGGCGCCGAGGACCTCCTGCGGCATGTCTCCGCCGATGATCACGGCGTCAAGCTGTCTGTCCGGGTCGTCCATCGCTCCTCGCGTCAGGTACGAGGAGTTTAACACACGAGAAGCGGAGCGAGCGTCAGGTTCTCTCTCGCCAACGGCTGGGGTTTCGCTTGGCGTGGTGGACAGCGATGACGGGAATCTCGTTGGCGTCTGAGGTGAAGAAGACCTGCTAAGGGAACCGCTTCATGGTGGCACGACGAACGGTACCCTTCACCACGGGGAACCGCTCCGGCGCCTGCCGCACAATTTCGTATAGTGACTTGAGGGACCGAAGGAACTCATCTCCGACCCCGGGCTGACACGATTCGTACCAGTCAAACGCGTCAGTGACCTCGCCCTCCACCTGTGGCCGGAAAGCAAGACGCCGTTTCATGTCCGGTTCCGAATGCGGGCCTCTATTTCATCCCAGGACACAGCCGATGCGGGATCCCTCTGATGTTCCTCCACTCGCCGGTCCAGTTCCGCCCGCAGTTCATCCGAGATTTCCACCGCCTGTGAGTCCTCGTGGATACTGTCCCAAGTTTCCTCAACCAACTGAATGCGTTCGGCCACGCTGAGGCTCAGAATGTCTGCCTTGCTGATTTCCATACTGTAGGGATACCACCCTCAACTACTTCTCACAACCCCAGTCGCCTACCCTCTATTCTCCCCAATCCATTTTTCCAACCACTGCCACGTCGCCTCGTTCTCGTGCTCCGTCGGCGGAGGCGGGACCGGCCGCAGCGCCGAGGCCGGCACGCTCTTGCCGCCGAACTCCTTCGCGATCGCCGCGAACGCCCGCCCCTGCGGCTTGATGCGGTTGTCGCTCGTCATCAGCCCCAGGTTGTATTCGTATTCCGGCGAGAACGTCAGCTTGCGGTCGATGTCGTGGCTGTCCCACCACGTCAACCAGCTCACCCCGGCCGCGATGGCCGAGCGCGTCGAGCGGTCCAGCCACGCGGGGATGTCCGCGTCGTCCATCCAGTCCCCGCAGGCGCCGTATTCCTGCACCCACACCGGCCTGGCCCCGTCGCCGGCGTACGCGCGGGCCAGGGCGGCCATCGCGGCCGGCAGGTGTATGCTCTGCCCGTCCATCGGCCCGCCGCGATCGAGCGCGCCCGTGAACGGCGGCCAGGTGTGCAGGGCGATAATCTCCTGCAGCCGCGCCAGTTCCCGCGGCGAGAAGGTCCGCGGCCTGAACCACGGCTGGTGGTCGACTCCGTTGACGTGCAGCTTGCCCGGGAAGCACTCCTCGCACAGCGCCATCGCCCTGGCCAACCACGCGTCGCCGATGTCGGTGGAGGCGGCCTGGCAGTAGCAGTTCAGCTCGTTGCCCAGGTCCAGGCCCAGGAAGTTCGGCAGCGGCATGACGGCGAGGCCCACTTCGCGGAAGTAGACTTCCTGCGCGTTCCACAAGCCGGGCGAATCGTACAGGTTCTGCCCGCGGCAGAAGTGCGGGATGAAGTACGCCCCGCTCACGAATCCGTTCAGGAGCGTCACGCACACGTCGATGCGCCGTTCGGCGGCCAGGTTCATCACCGTGACCAGCCGCTCGAGATGCGCCGGGCTCACCCAGCCGGGGTTGGGCTGGAAGTCGGACCACGTGGCCATGAGGCGGATGTGGTCGGCCCCGATCTCGGCCACCCGATCGAGGTCGAGTGCGATCGCGCCGGCCTCGAAGTCGTTCCAGCAATAGTACCAGTTGCGCGAGGGCGTGTAGTTCACGCCGAAGCGATGCGTCATGAGGTCCGACATCCGCGGCTCCTTTGGGACCGCCGAGTGTCGAGCGATGAGGAGGAAGTGTCAAGCGCGGAATGTCCGAATGTCCGGATCGCCCGGAAACCAGCGACATCTGGCGTCGGGGACGGCGCATGCGTCGCCGGGAACGTCTTCTCGCCAGCGGCCGGGCAATGCCGTGTGGCACGGGTGTGTGTCACGAAGAACTCCCTCGCGCGTTCTGAGGCATTGCGCAGCAGGGATTTCTCGGCGACTACTCAAGGGCATCTCTCGCTTCGCCGATTCTGGATTGGGAACGGCGGCGGTCGCTGTTCCCGGGTGCATCGCAGTTGTGCTTGCAGAAAAAGCGAGAGGAACATGTCCGATCTCGGAAGGAAGGCGAAGGGCTTCACTCTGCTGGAGTTGGTGATCGTCGTCGTGATCATCGGCATCATCGCCGCCATCGCGATCCCGCGGTTGAGCCGCGGCTCGGCGGGCGCGGCCGACAACTCCCTGTCCGGCAACCTGGCCGTGCTCCGAAGCGCGATCGACCTCTACTCCACCGAGCACGGCGGCGCCTTCCCGACGGCCGCCGGCGTGAGCGACCAGCTCCAGACGTACACCGACGCCAACGGGACGACCAACGCCAGCCGGACGACCCAGTTCATCTACGGCCCCTACGTGCGGAAGGTGCCCCCCCTGCCGGTGGGAGCGAAGAGGGGCTCGACGGGAATCGCCTCGGCGGACGCCGCGGGCATCGGCTGGATCTACAACGCCACCACCGGAAGCATCAGCGCCAACTGCACGGTGTCGGAGGTAGACAGCGCCGGGACGAAGTACAGCGACTACTGATGTTGGGCCTTCGCCGGGTCGGGATTCCCGGCGACTGCTCAACTCGACCTGAAGAAGGGCCGATGCTGCTGGGGCGGTGACGGTCACCGCCTGAACGCATGGCTCGCGACGCTCAGAAAGAGAGAGGAAAAATGGCACCCAAGGCAAAGAACCCCAAGGGCTTCACTTTACTGGAACTGGTGATCGTGGTCGTGATCATCGGCATCATCGCCGCCATCGCGATCCCGCGGTTGAGCCGCGGCTCGGCCGGCGCGGCTGATAACGCCCTGGCCGGCAGCCTGGCCGTGCTGCGCAACGCCATCGACATCTACGGCGCCGAACACACCGGCACGTTTCCGGCGGCCGCCACCATCGCCAACCAGCTCACGCTGTACAGCGACGCCAACGGCACGACCAACGCCAGCAAGACCACCCAGTACATGTACGGGCCGTACGTCCGAACGATTCCGCCGCTGTCCGTAGGCGCCAAGAAGAACTCCACCGGCATTGCCGCCGCCGACGCCGCGGGCATCGGCTGGATCTACAACGCCACCACCGGAGCCATCAGCGCCAATTGCGCCGTGACCGAGTTGGACGCCACCGGCAAGAAGTACAGCGACTACTAATCGCCGCCGGCACGGCAGCGGCCAGCCCTGTTGGGCAGGCCGAGCAGGCACAGGCATCGCGCGGGCACAGCCCCCAAGGGGCTGTGCCCGCGCGATATCGGCAGCGACGACGGCAGCGAGGGAAGGCCATGGCCCGCACACCGCGAAGGTCGCGAAGAGGCAACCGGCAGGCGTTCAGCCTCCTGGAGGCGGTGCTGGTCCTGGCTATCCTGGCTGTCCTGGCCGCCACGGCGGCGCCGCGCTACGCGCAGGCCGTCGCCCGCTACCGGGCCGACTGCGCCGCCAGGACGCTCGCCAACGACCTGGACATCGCCCGCCAGCGGGCCCGCACCCTCGGCGCGCGCCAGACCGTCACGTTCTCCACGGCCGCCAACTCCTATGAGATCGTCGGCCTGAACAGCCTTGACGGCACCGGCGCCGCCTACCGCGTGAACCTGCGGACCGGCCCGAACCGGGCCGAGCTGTTCTCGGCCGTGTTCGGGACCGGCTCGACGCTGGTCTTCGACGGCTTCGGCTTGCCGGACAATGGTGGCAGCGCGGTCGTTCGCGTCGGTGACGTGCAGAAGACGGTCTGCGTGGACGCGGCCACGGGGAGGGCCAAAGTACAATGAATTGCCGAGTGTATTGCCAATTGCCAATTGCCGATTGCCGATTGCGGGAAGCCGCCAGGCGACGAGGTCGGTTCACCACATGCTCGCCGTTGGGATCTCGGGGTTCTCTCTGCAATAGGCAATGGGCAATGGGCAATGGGCAATCTCGCCCCGGTTTCACCCTCCTCGAAGCCGTTCTCGCTTCCTTCATTTTCGCCTTCATCATGGCGGCGCTGATGTCGGTCTTCCGCCTGGCGGGCGGGGCGGTCAGCGCCTCGGCCGGGATGACCTTTCCCCAGTCCGGCGAGGTGCTCGACCAGGTCGCCACCGACGTCAGCCTGGCCCAGGGCTTCACCGAAAGAACCGCCAGCGCGATCACCCTCACCGTGCCCGACCGCACCGGCGACGGGCAGCCGGAAACGATCCGCTACTCGTGGTCGGGCGTGTCGGGCGCGCCGCTGCTGCGGCAGGTAAACGGCGGCGCGGCCGTGGCGATCGCGAGCGACGTGCGGCACTTCAACCTGGGCTACCTGACGCGGACGGTGAAACCGGACGCGACAGGCGGAGGGGGCGGGGGTGGCAGCGAGGGCGCCGAACAACTCCTGATGGAACACGACGACAAGCCCGGCGGCTCCATGGTCGCCTCCAACATCAAGCTGCTGTGTTGGTGCGCCCAGTACTTCAAGCCCACGCTTCCGGGCAACGCCACCGCGTGGAGCGTCACGCGGGTTGCCTTCCGCGCCCGGAAGGAAAGCAACCCCCACGGCACGATCGTCGTCCAGTTGCGCGAAGCGACTTCCGGCAACTTGCCCAGCCTGACCACGATCGCCGCGACCGAGATCTCCGAGCAAGCCCTTGGCCCGCAGTTCAACTGGGTGACGCTGAACCTGCCCGGGGCCGTGAACCTGGACCCAGCCAAGGGATACTGCCTGGTGATCAAGTACGGCAACGGGTCGGGAACCATCGGCTCAGTCGAGTACGAGAACGGCGGCAACCCCATGACCGCCAACGCGCACTTCCTGACCACCAGCCTGGGCGGTCTGAGTTGGAGCGCGCCGAACAACACGCAGGACATGCGGTTCCGCATCCATGGGACGGTGACAACGCCATGACGACGCGAGCCAGCCGCAACCCGGTCCCCGCGCGCCGACGGCAAGCCTTGACGCTCATCGAGACCGTCGTCTCGCTGGTGATCGTCGGCGGGATGCTGGTGGTGACCATGGGCATGCTCAGTTCGGGCGTCAAGGCCCGCCAGGGGCTCAACGCCCGGCGCCAGGGCCCGGCCCTGGCGCGACTGCTCCTGGCCGAGATTCTCACGGCCGCGTATGAGGAACCCAACGACACGCCCGTGTTCGGCTGCGAGGCGGGCGAGACGCGGGCGACCTACGACGACGTTGACGACTACAACGGCCTGACCGAAAGCCCCCCCCGCCGCGCCGACGGCACCGTGAGGACCGACCTGGCCGGCTGGAACTGGACGGTTGCCGTCGCCTACGCCGATCCAGACGACCCCGCACAGGACTCCACCACGGACGGAGGGCTCAAACGCATCACCGTCGCCGTGACCGACCCGCAGGGACGCAGGAGCGTCGCAACCGCCCTCCGCGGTTGCGGCGGCATATACGAGGCCCGCCCGGCCGTTCAGACAACGTATATCACCACCGTGAACTTGGAGTTGCAGATTGGCGGCGACGCCAGCCAGCGTCTTCGCGCCGGCGCGCCCGTCCTCAACCGCGTGCCGCAGTAAGAACTGTCTCATGCACGATCGAAATGAACATTCGATCTCCAAGGCCGTGGGGCCCCGCCGGATGCGGCGCGGCACCATCTACGTCCTCGTCCTGGGCGCCTCGCTGGTCCTGCTGGCCATCGGTCTGTCCGCCATCTCCCTTAGCCGCGCCAGCGCCTACAACACCAGCCAGTCCAACGACTGGTTGGACTCGCAGCTCATGGCGTTCTCGGCGGCGGAGCACGCCCTGACGAAGATCAACGCCGACGACAACTGGCGGGTGACCTACAACGGCGTCACTGTGCGAAAGAGCATCAGCGGGAAGTCCTTCACGTGGCGGGTCGTCGACGAGCAGGATGGCGACCTGGGCGACAACGCCGCCGATCCGGCCGTGCTGCTGGTCACCAGTTCGGCCGGGAAGGGCTCGTATGCGATGAAGCTTGACCTGGAGGTCACGTCGGGCGGCGGGGCAGCCGGCACGGTCCTGTGGGGCGTGGACGCGGAGGACGGCACGCTTTTCGCCACGGCGAGTTACAGCCGCGTCTGGGCGACGACCACGAGGTACGGCCAGTTGAAATGGAGCGACAACGGCACGATCCGCAACGTGGGCGCCGGCATCCGGGGCATGACCATCACGCCCGCGGGCGACGCGTACATGATCCTCAACGCCAACCTCGGCGGGCGGGCCAAGCCCGTGCTGCTGAAGTACAACGTCAACAGCGCCACGGCCACCGGCAACAACATCGTCACGATCGTCGGCGCCGTGCCATGGAACAAGGACATCACCGGCCTGGCGTACGATCCGGACACAGGCAAGTTGTACGCGCTGGGGCTGAACGGGAACAGCAACCAGGCCGACCGGCTGCTGATCCTGAACAAGGACAGCGGGGCGCTTACGCAGAACGTGGGGGCGATGTCGGGCGCCGGCCAGAACGCGACGGACGGTTCGGACATATGCCTCGACGATCAGGGCAACCTCTACGTCGCCGACGGCGCGGATCGCCACCTCTACCAGTTGGACAAGGCGACCGGCGCCATCACGGCGATGGTGGACAACCAGATGACCGCCTCCGGCACGATGGACGGCCTGGCGTGGGACTCCCACGGGCAGAAGCTCATCGGCGCCAGCAGCGTGCTGGGGCTGCTGTACTGGGTCACTCTCCGCAACGGGGAGAACATCGTTCTGGGCAGCTACTGGCTGGCCGGCCTGAACAACATCGAGGCGATCAGCTTCGTCCCCTCCGGCAGCGGCGGCGGCGGCAGCCTCGTGGTTCGCCCCGCGCTCACCGGCTCGTCCATCAAACGCACCGTGCAGTGACGGCATGCTTGCGTTGCTTTCCTTCTCCGCGACCGTATCCTGTTGGCGGTGATTCGCGGAGAACCTCTATGAAGATTGCCCGCATCGAGACGTTCCTCGTCAAGCCGCGGTGGGTGCTGGTGCGCATGGAGACCGACGGCGGACTGGTTGGCTGGGGCGAGAGCAGCCTGGAAGGCTGGGGGCGCACCGTCGCCGCCGCCGTCGGGGAGATGAGCGAGTACCTCCTCGGCCAGGACCCGCGGCGCGTGGAGCACCACTGGCAGGCGCTCTATCGCGGCGGGTTCTACCGCGGCGGGCCCGTGCTGCTCAGCGCCCTGTCGGGCCTCGAGCAAGCCATGTGGGACATCACCGGCAAGGCCCTCGGCGCGGCCGTGCATGAACTGCTCGGCGGGCGCGTCCGCGACCGCATCCGCCTCTACGGCCAGGTCGGGGGCGAAACCTGGGGCGACTACGTCGAGAGCGGGCGGAAGAACCTCCATCGCGGTTTCACGGCCGTGAAGATCTGCCCGTTCCACCAGGTGCGGTTCGTGGAAAGCCCGGCGTTCGTGGATGAGGTGGTGGCGCGCGTGGCGTCGCTGCGGGAGGCGACCGGGCCCAAGCTCGACATCGGCATCGACTTCCACGGGCGGGTAAGCCCCACGATGGCGATTCGGCTCTGCAAGGCCCTGGAACCGTACCATCCCATGTTCGTCGAGGAGCCCTGCCTGCCGGAGAACGTGGACGAGCTCGCCCGCGTCGCCCGATCCACCAGCATTCCCATCGCCACGGGCGAGCGGCTGTTCACCCGGTGGGCGTTCCGCCCGGTGCTGGAGAAGCAGGCCGCGGCCATTCTTCAACCGGACCTCTCGCACGCGGGCGGCATCTTCGAGGTGCGCAAGATCGCGGCGATGGCTGAGGCGTACTTCGCGGCCGTGGCGCCGCACTGCCCGCTGGGGCCGGTGGCGCTGGCGGCATCGCTACAGGTGGCGGCGTGCACGCCGAACTTCCTCTGCCAGGAGCACGTCAACCTGGGCGATGGGTATCTCAAGACGCCCTTCGAGCTGCGAGACGGGCACGTGGCCGTGCCGCCCGGGCCGGGCCTGGGCATCGAGGTGGACGAGGACGCGTTGCGGCAGAAGCAGTACGACGGCGGATGGCGCAACCCCCGGTACTGGCACGACGACGGCGCCGTGGCGGATTGGTGAGGCGCGGACCGAACCTTCGCGGGGGCTATAATGCGATACGGAAGACGCTTCCATAATCGCGGCAGGGAAAGGGACTAACCGTTGAGCCGGCAAGGAGATGGCAGCTCGGCCCAGGCGAGGCAGGCAGACGCCGCCGGGTCTGAGGCGGGTCGCGCGCTGATCCTCGTCGTGGACGACGAACCCGCGGTGCGCGAATTGCTCCTGGCGATCCTGCGCACCGACGGCAAGCACGATCTGCTTGGCGCCGACAACGCACGGGAGGCAAGGCGGATCCTCAAGTCGCGCCCCGTCGATCTGATGGTCGTCGACCTCCTCATGCCCGGCGAGAGCGGCCTGGAACTGATGGAGTGGTGCAGCCGCGAATGCCCCTCGACGGACTGGGTCATCCTCTCGGGCCGCGGAACGTTCGAGGACGCCGTCAAGGCGCTGCACCTGGGGGCCTATGAATTCATCTCCAAGCCTTTGATGGGCCCCGAGGCACTGCTGATCCCAGTGCGGAACGTGCTGGAGCGCCGCCGGATGGGCGAGGAACGCCGCGGGCTGCTGACGAGCCTGGAAGACCAGAACCGGCAGCTCAACCGGCGCGTGGCGGAACTCGAGGAGGCCTGCCGCCTGCTCTGCCGCCAGCATGAAACCATCGACGACGACCTTCGCCGGGCGGAGAATATCCAGCGAGCCCTGCTGCCCACCAGCCCGCCCGACCTGGGCAACTTCGCCGTCGACACCGTCTACCGGCCCAGCCGCACCGTCGGCGGCGACCTCTACGACGTCGTCCGCCTGGATGACCGCCACGCGGCCGTGTACATCTCCGACGCCGCCGGGCACGGGGTCAGCGCGGCCATGCTGGCCGTGCTGCTCAAGCACCGCATCGCCCTGGTGGACGAACGGCTGCAAGTGCTGCCGCCTCACCTCGTGCTCTCGCGGGTGAACCGCCACATCCACGCCGAGTGCCGCCGGCCCGGGCTGTTCGTCACGCTCGCCTACTGCCTGCTCGATACCGAGACCGGCGCGGTGATGCTGGCCTCGGCGGGACACCCGCCTCTGATCCTGCTGCGGGCCGATGGGCGGTGGGAGACCTTCGGCCCCACCGGGCCCGCGCTGGGCGTGTCCAGCGACGCCGTCTACACGCAGCGTACGGCCACGATGGCCCATGGCGACCGCCTGCTGCTGTACACCGACGGCGCGTTCGAGGCCCTGCGCGCCGACTCGCCGCAGGACCAACTGGCGTCGCTGATCGCCGCCATGGACGGCGACGGATGGGAACGGCTGCACGAACTGCTGGCCACCCTCACCAAACTCCGCCACGGCGCCGCTGCCGAGGACGACATGACGTTCGCCCTGCTCAGCATGGGACAGTCCAGTTCGTCCATCGACAACGGCGGGCACGACGCCGAGGTCGCGCCCGAGCCGGTGTCGCCCTCCTCGGCCAGCGTCTACGAGGGCCGGCTGCCCGACGGCCGGCTGGCGCTCAGCATCTGCGGGCGCGGGCTGTGGGCGCACTGCGTGCCGCTGCACAACGCGTGCGTGGAGCAGATTCGCCAGGGGCTCGGCGTGCTGATCGACCTGACCCACTGCGAGCATCTGGACAGCACGTTCCTCGGCACGCTGCTGGAGGTGGTGGACCGGGCGGACGAAGCGGCCGCTCCACTGGCGATCCAGGGGGCGGACGCCCACGTGGCGGCACTGTTTGCCGAATTGGGCATGGACCGCGTGATCTCGCGGTTCACGGGCAGACAGATCATCCTGCCGCGCGGGATGGCGCCGCTGACGGCCCCCGCCGTCGGCGAGGAGGAGTACCGCCGGCGGATGCTGATGGCGCACGAAGCCCTGGCGTCGTTGAGCAAGGGCAACGAGCAGGAGTTCGCGCACCTCATCGAGCACCTGCGGAATGAGATCCAGCGCCTGGACGCCCGCCACGTGCGGGTGGAGCCGGCGTAGGGGAAGGCCGGGGACCGGATGCCGGGCGCCGGAGACGGGATACCGTGGAACCGGCAGCGGCGTGGCGAACCCGGTGAGCGGCGCCGCACCCCAACAGAGCCGCGTTCGGGCCGACTCAGCGACTTTGGCCTTGACTGCCCAACCAGCGGCGCCCACAATGGAACACAACAGGACGTGCGATGTGATTGGGCGTGACTACCTGAACTTGGGGCGCAAAGCTTCCAGGCCAGCCGAAGGCAAGATGTGGGGTGTTCTGTGCTTGGGAGTCTTCCTGACCGCGCTGGCCCCGGCGATCGTCGCCGCGCCGGACGGGGGCCGGCGCCCGCCGGCCACGGCCCCTTCGGACAGCATAGATCAGGCGATGACCTACGCCTCGGACGATCGCGCCATCCTGGACCTGGTTCAGGACGGCGACAGCCAGTTTGAGGGCAGCGCGCTGTACATCCTGCTGCGGCAAGCGGCGATGCTGCCTTCGCCGCGCGAAGTCCTCCGGCGGGCCGACCGGCCCAGCCCGGACAACCTCTGGCGCAGCCCCGGCAACTACCGCGGGAAACTGATCGCCTTGAAGGGCCACTACGCGGGGGTGACCGAGCAGCGCGTGGCCGGCGAGAATCGCTGGTTCGGCGCCCGCACGTATTGCCTCGTCCACACGAAGGTGCCGGGCGCTCGCGAGGCGGTTATCCTTGCCCTGCCGGGGAAGCCGCCGCCGCTGCGTCTGGGCCAGTTGCTGGAGTTCGCCGGAACGTTCTACAAGACGGTGATGTGGGAGACTCGCGCCCCGGCCACCGACGACCGGAACATCCGCGAGTATCCCGTACTGGTCGTCAAGGGTCTCGTGGAGGCCGAAGCGTTCACGTTTCCGGAGCGGTCCAGCGGGATCGCGGGCGCCATCGGTGCCGTCGCGGGCGCCCTTGGAATTCTCCTGGCGATTCGCTACTATCTCCGCAGGCGCCGGCGATCGGGCGGCTTTCCGGTCGGCGCCGGCGGATGGTCGGTTCCTGACGACGCCCGGAGCGTCCCTGTGGATCCCGATCTCTGCCGGATCGTCGAGGAGATGAAGTCGCAGGCCGCGATCCCGACGGCTGAGGAGTTGTCCGCAAGGGTTGGCCCGACGACGCCGGATAGGCCGGCCAGGACGTGACCGCGGGACGGCCCCGCCCGGAGGGAGGAGCAGAAGATGACCCAGGTGCGATGCGATCGCTGCGGCAAGCTTCTGGAGGCGGACGACAACCGCAGGAAAGCGCGTTGTCCGCATTGCGGCGCCAAGGTGACGGTGCCGGATCTCCTGGCCGCGCTTCCCCGGCCCATCCTGCCGCCCGGCGCGTCGGGCGGCGCCGGCTCTCGGGGCCTCGGGGGCGGCGATCCCGCGCCGACGGTCGCGGCGGCGCTGGGAGCATTGGCGCCCGCCGACTCGCCGGAGGAGCCGGAGGAAACCGAGCCGGGGGAGAGCCTGCTGATGCGTCTGGAGGTCTACGTGATGCCGTGGCTGATCAGCGCGGCATTGCACGTCGGGTTGCTGCTGATCCTGCTGTTCGCGGTGGCGATCGTCGCCCGTCCGCCGGCTCCGGCGCCGGTGCTGCCGACGGCCTCCGACTGGAGCCCGGCGCCGCCGGGCGACATGCTGAAGCTGGCGCCGGACGGCCCGGAGAACTCGGGGCCGAAATTGAGCGATGCTCGCCCCGGCCCGTTGCCGCCGGGAGAGCACAAGGGGTTCGCGCCGGTGTCGAAGGACCAGCAAGGGGCCAAGGGTTGGGGCGCTGGCGAACAGAAGGGGGACATGGAAGCTTATGGCTTTGCCAGTGGCGCCGGGGGCGGCGGCAGCACGGGCGACTTCGGGATGGCCCGCGGCGGGGGGACCGAGGCCAGGTTCTACGGCTCGGGCGGCGGGGGCGGCAAGGCGTACAACGTCATCTACGTCCTGGACCACAGCGGCTCGACCGCGCCGTACTTCGACGACATCCGCCAGGAACTCAAGAACTCCATCTTCAAGTTGACGGACAAGCAGAACTTCCACGTGATCTTCTTCGCGCGCGACCTCGCCACGGAGAAGCCCCCCCGAAGGCTCGCGCGCGCGACGGAGGACAACAAGCGCCAAGCGGCCAAGTTCGTCAACGAAGTGGTGGCCGGGGGGCACGGCTCCAGCCCGATCCCGGCGATGATCGCGGCCCTCAACGCCTTCCGGAACGCCACCGACAAGCGCGGTCAGCTCTTGTACATCCTTACGGACGGGCAGTTCGAGGCCAGCGGCTACCAGTACAAGACCACCGGCGGCGCGAAGCTGACGGGCAGCGAAGCGGTGGTCGCCTGGCTGCGGGAGAACAACAAGGATACGTTTATGCACGTGTACCTGATCGTGCTGGGTGACAAGCCCGAGCCGCGCACCGAGCAGGTGATGAACCTGATCGCGAAGGAAAACGGCGGCGAAGCCAAGTTCGTGAAGCCGGAGTAGGACGTGGAGATACAGTCGTTCCCATAGCCGCCGGTGTTCCGCCGCGTAAGCGTCCGGCGAGTGACGGACGTGCGCAGGGCGGCCGGCCGGTCAGAGAAAGAGAGACCCTCATGAGGCGTCGTGCGTGGATGGGTGTTGCCGTTGCGGCATTGGCGGTGATTGGATCTGTCGCGTGGGCCCAGGCGACGGGCGGCGACGCGCCCAAGCCCACCCACAAGGTGGACTACTTCCGATGGTTCGTCCACGGGGGCGAATGGGTGGGCTATATCCTCATGGTCCTGAGCGTCTGCTCGGTGGCGCTGATCATCCAGCACTTCGTGCAGGTGCGGAAGTCGGTGATCCTGCCCGAGCCGGTGCGGGAGCAGATCGAGCTGATGCTTCAGGCCAAGCAGTACCGCGAACTGCTGACCTTCACGACCAGCGACCCGAGCATGCTGTCGTATATCGTCGGCCGGGCGTTGGGCGAGGCCCCCAGCGGGCTTGATGCCATGGAGCGGGCGATGGAGAACGCCCTTCAGGAGCGCATGGTGCCTCTGAACGCCAAGCCGGAAGTCCTGGCCATTCTGGGCAACACGGGCCCGCTCATCGGGCTGTATGGAACGGTGCTGGGCATCATCCTGGCATTCAGCGACATCGTCGCCAAGGGCGGCATTCCCGAACCGGGCGAACTGGCCGGTTCGATCGGCGTCGCCCTGGTGGCCACGTTCTGGGGGCTGACGGTGGCGATCCCGTCGCTGGTCGTCTACGCGATCATGAAGACGCGGATCGAGGCCATCGGCAGCGACGCCCTCGCGATGGGGCGGGAGTTGCTCTCGAACTTCAAGCCGGGCGCCAAGCCGGGCAAACCGGCCGACAAGCCCCCCGCCGCCGGGGAGTAGGAGCACACCATGGCAGGCATGACCTCCGGCGCCAAACCCAGCGCCATGAACATAAACCTGACGCCGATGATCGACTGCACCATGCTGTTGGTGATCTTCTTCCTGCTGACCACCCAGATGGCCTCGCCGGACTATATCGCGATGAAACTGCCGAAGCCCCACGGGAGCATCGCGCAGGAGACCGAGACGAACCGGGCCGTTGTCAACGTGGTCCCCTACACGGACGTGCAGGTGGCGCGGGGGGAGGGCACGGCGGAGAAGGCCATGGAGTACCGCGTGGGAACCGTCCACTACTCCAAGAACGACATGGGCAGGCTGATCGAGAAGCTCCAGGAATTGCGGCGCGCCTCGGCCAATCCCAAGGACTTCCGGGTCGAGATCCGCTCGGACACCCGGATCGAGTACTCGGAAGTCGAACCGATCTTCGCGTTCCTCATGACCGCCAGGATCCAGAAGGTCCACGTGACGGCCCTGCGGCAGACGGGAGGCGGATGATGGGCGAGAACGGCACGGACAACGGCAAGCCGCGGGCCGCCCCGAGACACCACGGATCCAGGCCGGCAAAGCCATCGCCGATGAGGAACCCCCCGCTGGTGCCGCTGATCGACATCTTCCTGTTCCTGATCATCTACTTCCTGCTGAGTTGCCAGTTCCACCAGTACGAGGGCACGATCCCGGCCAACCTGCCCAACACGTCGGCGGGGACCAACACCGGCGGGATCACGGTGACGCCCACCCGCGTCACTCTCACCGCCGCCGGCAGCAACAACCATGGCGTCGAGATCGAGGTCGGCAGTCCGCCCAGGCGGATGGAGGACATGGACGCGCTCTTCCGACACCTGTCGGACGCCAGGAACCACTACGGGGCCAACGCCGACAAACTTACCGTCATCATCAAGCCCTTGCGAGGCGTGCGCTGGGGCCACGTCGTGGACGCCTTCAACCAGGCGGTCCGCGCCGGCCTCAAGGAAGTCGGCGTGGCGCCCAGCGGCCCTCCGCGATAGCCCCCTTGCTCCCTGGAGACCAATGGCATGAGGATTCTTCTGTCGCTCCTGGCCGGCGCGTGCGGGATGTCTGTTCTGTCGGCCGGCGCGATGGGCCAACCGTCCGCGGCGCCCCGCCCCGCCGCCTCCGCGCCGGGGGGGGGATCCAGGAGCGCCTACCAGGCCCTCGATGAGGACGCGCTGGCCGCCTCGCTCCAGAAACTCCAGATGTATGACCTGCTCCTGGAACTGGGCACGAGCAGCGCCAGGCCGGAAGGAGAGCGGCTGTCTTGGCGGGCCGCGGGGCTGCTGGGCAAGGCGGGCGGCGAGCCGAATCGCGCCGCGGCCGAGGGCCTGATCGACGCGGCCATCGCCGACTACGGCAAGGTCATCGAGGCGAACAAGAAGGATGCCAGCCACAAGGGCCGGATGCGCTACTATCGGTCGCTGTTCCAGCAGATGCAGGCGGAGGGGTTGACCAAGACGGAGCCCTACGCGCAGAAGATCATGTTCCTGCTGGACAACCCCGCCGACAGGCAGCAGGTGCTCACGTTCACGCGGCGGGCGATGGAGGGCTGGGAACAACTGGAGGAGGATCTGCCCGACCTTCGTTCGCGGTGGATGACGGACGACGACGCGAAGATCACCGGGGTGTTCTATCAGTTGGAGCAGATGATCCATGAGACGCACTACCGGGGCGCGTGGCTGCGCTTCACCCGGGCCATCGCGACGCCCCCCGGCGACGCGCGGCGGAAGGAACTGCTCCAGCGGGCCGTGACCGACCTCGCGGAGTTCCGCCGGCCGATGCGGGCCGGCGACGACCTCTATGCCTGGGCGGCCCTGCTCCAGGGGATGGCGGCCCGCGAACTGGGGAAGTACCCCGACGCCCGGAAACTGATCGAGGAAGCCGCCGGCGACCGCAGCCCCGATGACGTGCGGTTCAGGGCCCTTTTTGAGTTGGCCAAGATGACCACCGAGGAACGCGATCCGGCGGCCGCCGCGGCCGCCATCGAGTCGTTCCGGGAGAAGGCCTCGAAGATCGCCGGCGTGCCGCCCATCGCCGTCGACATGCAGTCCGTGCTGCTGCGGAACCACATGTACACGCTGCTGTCGGAGTCGGCCAGGAGCACGGCTCCGGCCAGGGCGGCGGTGCTGGCGGCACAGGGGGCACGAGTGCTGCTGGCTTTCGTCAAGGAGCACCCGGACCACACGCGGGCGTTCGCCTCGGCGATCGGCCCGCGATACGAGGGCCAGGACCCCAACATGCTTCCGCCCGACGTGCTGGTGCTGATGGGGATATGGAAGAGCCAGGAAGTGAAGACCCCCCAAGCGCAGGACGACGCGGAGAAACTGTTCCGGGCCGTGCTGAAGGCGAGGGACGCCAACGACGCCGCCCCGACGGTCATGGCGATGGGCTACCTGGCGCTGCTGTACGCGACGAAGGGCAACGCCCTGGCCGCCGCCAACATGTTCCGCCAGTTGGCGGAGACCTACCCCAAGGAGCCGCTGGCCAAGTCGGCGGCCTGGGAAGCCGTCCGCATCATGGAACGGCGGATGGATGACCCCGCCGTCAAGCCCACCGATTCCGACCACGCCGAGTATCTGGGGGATCTGGAGGTGCTGCTGGGCAACTGGGGCGCCGACAAGGACGTGAGGGTCAGGAACTTCGCCCTCGGCCTGGAGTACGAGCGGATCGGACGCAACGCTGACGCCGCCAAGGTCTTCGACCGCGTCGGCCCCGACGAGGAGACATACCTGCCCGCGCGAATGCATTCGCTGAACCTCCGCGGCCAGACGCTGCTGGACAGCGCCAAGGACGTCGCCGGCGCGACGGCGTTGGTGGGCATGATCGGCGACTACCACAGGGCGGCCGCCGCGTTCAGGAGCCCCAACCCCCAGCGCCTGTTGCTGGCCCGCCAGATGGGCGCCCAGATGGATCTGCTGGCGGCCCAGCTTCAACTGGAGGTCCTCGGCGCGACGGCCGCGGCCCGCGCCGCCGCCGAACAAGCGGCCAGGGATTGGGCCGACGTGCCCGACATGGAGGACCACTGCCTGAGGGTGGTGATCCACACGTACCTGAAGGACCAGAACCTGCCCAAGGCGATCGAGTTGTTCGACAAGATCAAGAAGGGCGGCGACGAAGTCGTCACCCTCGTGGTCCACCAGCTTCGCCAGCGGATCGAATCGCTGGACCCCGCCAGGGACGCCGCCGAACTGAAGCAGTACCTGGACAACTACGCCCGCTTCGCCGAGATGCTTCACAAGACGGCCGAGGACCGGCTGCGCGCGGCATCGGCCGGCAAACCGGCGGACTGGCTCGACGCCCAGATGTACGTGTACCGCCAGATGCTGGCCGGGGCGTATGAGTACTCCGACGCCAAGACCGACGAGGGCCGCGCCCGCGTGGCCAAGGGCCTGGAGATGTACCGGCAACTCGGCAAGCAGAACAAGACCGACGGCGTGAACATCCGCGGGATCGCCCGCTGCTGCCGGAAGCTCGGAGCCAATCAGGAGGCCATGAACAGCTACAACGTGCTGGTGGCCGGGCTGGAGCAGCGATCCAGGATGTGGTGGAAAGCCCAACTGGAGCGGTTGCGGTTCGCCGTCGAGGTCCATGCCCGCAACCCCGAGGAGATGAGGAAGATTGAACTCGAGCTGCAACTGCTGATCGACCTGGACCGCAACCTGGGCGGCATGGTCGACGAGTTCATGGCCATCAGGCAGAAGTTGCCTTCGTCCAGCAAAGGGCCGTGACGTACCGAGGACCGGATGCCGGATACCGCGGACCGGACACCGGGAACCGGGAACCAGGTACCTTCCCCACCCCGTATTGACCCCGTGGCGCTCGGAACTCCCGTGCCGGGACGGTAGTTCTTCAGAAACGCGAGCTGGGGGTGTCCTGACCCGTCTGAAAGGCGTTTTCGAGTAACTACCGTCCCCGCACGGGGGTCTCTGTGTCCTCCGCAAACGGCACTCCCCAACCGCATGCGGCCGGCGCGCCACATGGGGCCGGGGAGTGCGGTTGGGCCAGGCATCGCCACGGGCGGGGCTGCGGATGCTTACGGGCCGCTGTCGATCAGGCTTCTCAGCAGTTCGTTCAGGTCCACCACCGCCATGGAGGCGGTTCTGTCCGCCTGGGCGTACGGCATGAACAACTTGCCCCCGTGAACGAGCGAACCGCACGAGTAAACGACGTTCGGGACGTAGCCTTCGCGCTCGGCGCCCTCGGGCGCCAGGAGCGGACGCCGTAGCCGGCCACGGATCTTCGAAGGATCGTTCAGGTCCAGCAGCAGGACGCCGATGGCGTAGCCGCGCATCGGGCCCACGCCGTGGGTGAGCAGCAGCCAGCCTTCGGGCGTTTCGATGGGCGAGCCGCAGTTGCCGATGTGTCGCAGCTCCCATGGCTCGGTCGGCTTGATGAGGATCGCCGCTTCTTCCCAGAAGTGCACGAAGTCGGAACTGGACAGGTAGAGGTTCTCCCCGTCGATGCGGGAGCACATCATGTAGTGGCCGCCGATGCGGCGGGGGAACAGCGCCATGCCTTTGTTGACGGCGGCCCGGCCGTTGAGCGAATGGGCCTCGATGGAGCGGAAATCGGCGGTCTGGAGCATCATGGGGAGGATGCGCACGCCGTTGTAGGCGGTGTAGGTGCCGAAGTAGGTCGCGCTGCCGTCGTCGTTGACGAAGCGGACCAGGCGTACGTCCTCCATGCCGCGGGACTCGTGATCGTGTGTGGGGAAGATGACCAGTTCGGTGAGGCTGACGCCGGGGCCCAGGTCGATGCGGTAGTTCGACCGCGCCAGCCAGAGGAGGGTGTCCACGGCCCATTGACCGCCGGACAGGTAGTCCGCCTGCGGGCGCGTCTGCTCCGCGATGAGGACCAGCTCTCTAAGGGTGAACTCCTCGGGAAGTTGCTCCAGCACGTGTTGATTGCTCGGGGCCAGCGTGTTCATCTCGGTCAGCCGCTTGACGATCAGGTGCTTGAGATACTTCTTGTCCGGCCGGATGCGCCCTGGAGCGAGCTTGGTCGCGGGGGCGTCGAGGCGGACGTGGAGGCCGCGGTCGACCACGCCGGTGCGGAAGACGATCGACGAGACGTGGCCTTCGCCGGTGGCGCGCAGGCTGATGATGAACCGCAGTTCGCCCTCGCCGAGGCCGGACTGGTCCGCGTGGGGCACGATCGACGGGTTGAACAGCGCCGCGGCGTTGAAGGCGTATTCCATGGTCATGTACGCGCCCAGCAGTTCGCAGCGGGCGCTGGACCATCCGTCGAGGCCGGCGCCTGCCATGGCCGCCCCGCTGCGGCAGTTCTCCCGGAACACCTCGTGCAGGTCGGGATGGCGATCACAGTACGACGCACAGACTTCGTCCAGCAGCGCGGCGACTTCGGATTCTTCCACGGCCGCGACCCGATCCAGCAGGCGGCGCAGCCGGTCGGCTTCCTGGGTGAGAAACGGCAGGGCGATGACCCGCCCGTCCTCGGGCGCAAAGCGAATCGGCAGGCGCTCGACGTGGACGGCGCCTGCCTCGCCCTTCCGGGCCGCCGACAGCCGGAGCACGGAGGGAATGCTCATGGCGCCCTCCCTGCGGCGACCGCGACCGCCTCGGCGGGACGGGCGCCGGCGACGTCCGGGATCGCGTCGTTCGAGGTCTCGGGCACCGGCTCGGTCAGGGCCTCCCGGCGCTCCACCGCCATGACCGTCATGAGGGCGATCAGCCAGGCCAGCGTCGATTCCGCCCCCTGGTTGAGGTTGGGGCCGTCGGCGTGCAGCCCGTCGCGGCAGCCGCCGGTGTGATAATCGTAGAGCACCGAATGCGTGTCGTTGGCGCCGATGAACCACTCCAGGCAGCGCCGGGCGCGGTCCAGCCACTGCTCCTGGCGCGTGTGGCGGTACGCCTCGGCGCAGGCCTCGACCAGCGCCATCGCCTCGACGGGCTGTTGATCGAACCGCGCGCGATCCCCCCGCCGAGTCAGCCAGCCCTGGTTGCCGACCAGGCTGATGGTTCCGTCCTCGCCGAACTGCTGGCGGATCAGCCATTCCAGCGACGCCAGCCCCTGGTTGAGCATGTCGTGATCGGGAATCCACTGGCCGGCGAGGATGAGCGCATGCGGCAACTTGGCGTTGTCGTAAGTCACGGCGTCCTCGCACCAGGGCCAGTCGGGAGCGGCGTTCTCGCGGAAGCGGGCGAAGAGCCGCTGGGCCAACTCGGCGCGGATGCGGCGGGCGTGGGTGTCGCCCCCGAACCGCTGCAGGTAGGCGTGGATGCCCACCAGCGAAAACGCCCAGGCTCGCGGCGAGCCCAGGGCGGGCGCCGACTCCAGCGCCGCTTGGAACAGCCGCGTGGAGAACGGCAGGGCCGCGTGGTTGGGCGCCAGCGCCGTCGCCAGACCCAGCGCCCAGATGCCGCGCCCGTGCACGTCTTCGCTGCCGACCTCCTCCAGCCAGCGGCGATCGTAACTCATGAAGTTGCGGAACCGCTTGTGCTGCGGGTTGAAGGCGTGGTGCAGGAAGGACATGTACGTGTCCGTCAGG
>CAYWTX010000349.1:0-2244 GCA_964461295.1 uncultured Planctomycetaceae bacterium
GTGAACGCCGCGGATGCGCCGCAGGGAAAGGGATCGCCCGCGGGACCGGGCAACGCTGACGCTCTCTTCATCGTCGAGCACAGTCACAGCGACCTCGCGTGGAACGGGTCCATCCCGGAGGAAAACGCCGCCAAGAAAGAACGCATCCTGGCTGGTATGAAGTAAGCAACCACAAGAAAGGACCAAGTCCCATGAAACAGACACTGACCGCCCTGCTTACGGCCACCGTCGCCATCAGCGCCGCCTTCGCGGCGGACAAGCCGCAGATCACCCACGACTGGCCGGCCTACTACGGCCCGGATGGGACCTATGCCGACCTGACCAAGGTGCCCATCCTCGATGACCTCAGCCAAGCGGAACTGGTCTGGACCAGCGAACACGCGGACCTCGGATTCGGCAAGAGTTCCAGCTCGGGCAGACACGCGTATGGCCCGAAGAGTCGTTCAAGCGGTTCGGTGGATCCGATCGTTGTCCAAGGGTTGGTGATCCAAGGGTATTTCCACCCGAAGAACAACGTCGTGGCCGACGATATCCTCCTGGCGCTCGATGCGGCCACAGGCCAGACGAAGTGGAAACAGGTTTACGCGGACGAAGGATACCACCGCGACGCCCGCAAAGGTGTCGAGTACGCCCCGACTCCGGCGGCCTGTGACGGGAAGGTGTTCTTCCTGGGGAGTGGTGGGCGGTTGCATTGCGTCGAGGTCGCCGCGGGTAAGCGGGTCTGGGATCAGGACATCGAGGACTATCCTGCTCGCTTCAAGGCGGCGGTGGCCAAGGTCGAGGTGAAATCGGAAACAGCGGGCGGAGGCGTCAGCAGACTCGTCGGTCCCGTCGGTTTGCACAGCGCAATGTGTTCGCCCCTGGCCGTGGTCGGCGGCGTCCTGATCGTCTCAGGCGAGGCCACTTACGGGTTCGATGTCGCCACTGGTAAGATGATCTGGAAGACCGGAGGGGCGGGACAAATGCCCAGCCCGGTCAAACTGGGTGGCGTCGAATATGCCCTCTATGCGTCTGGCGGGAAGGTGCGTCTGCTTGACCCGAAGACCGGCAAGATGCTTTGGACCGAGGAACGTGTCGGGGCCGGAATGAGAGGAGAAGGAGGCATTCCCTCCTGTCTTGCCGCCGAGGGAAGACTGTTCCTCGCGCACCCCGACGCCGCCAAGAAGATGGTTCTTTCGGCGTTTGCCCTGAGCGAGACGGGTATGAATCTCCTGTGGCAGGCAAAGGAGGAATTCAAAGGACCGGGGTACTTCGCTTACCGCGACGGTATTGTGTACTACAACGACTGCCCCACGCGGAGCATTCGAACCCACCGGGCCGATGACGGAACTCTGTTGTGCAATTTCGCGGCGGGTGGGGCAGACACCTTCTGGTCGCAGTTTCATCTGTGGGGCGACCGTATGGTGCTGATCGGCGACCACTGCCACGAGTCGCTCTGGGGGCAATGCGCGTACACCGCGGTGACTCCGGGCTACAAGGAGCTGAAGGTCTCGGGCGGGGTTCTGTATCCGCGGTCACTATTGCGATTCGCCGACGGCAAATACGTCGGCGTCTGCGGTTACGGGGAGTTGTGGAGCCGGCCCGTGTTCGTGGACGGCTATCTGTTCGCCCGCGGAGTGAACAAGGAGAGCGGCTGCGGCACGATCTTCTGCTGGGACCTGCGCGCCCTGCCCGAGGACGCACGAGTGGTCGCGGCCCGTGAACTCTTTGCCAAGGGCCGGCAAGACCAGGCCGTCAAGGACCTGATCGCCGTGCTCAAGGGCGATTCGCGCCGTCCACGCGCCGATGCCTGTAACGCCCTGGCCAAGATGGGCCAGGCCGCCGCCCCGGCTGGTCCCGATCTGGCCCGCCTGATGCCGGACTGGTGGCAACCGGATGGCAAGGCCGCCTTTGCCGCGCTGGTCGCCCTGGGCACCCTCACTGAGAAAGACGTGCTGGCCAGGGTGAGCGATCCCTCCATTGATGCCCGCCGGTACGCCTGGCAGATCCTGGCACGGGTGACGCCCAAGTCAGAGGCCACCATTGCCGCCGCCCGCACGGCGACAATCAAGGAAGCGGATGAACGGGCGCGCCAGTTTTCCCTGACCTGCCTGATGTCGCACGGCGAGGCCGCCGTGCCGACGCTGCTGACGATGATTGAGTCGCCCGACGAGCAACGGGTCGGCCTGACCGTTCTGGGCATGATGGGCGTCAAGGGCAAGAGCGCCTTGCCGAAGGTGCTGCCGCTTCTGGAACATGCCGATG
>CAYWTX010000350.1:0-5846 GCA_964461295.1 uncultured Planctomycetaceae bacterium
GCAGCAGCGGGTTGCCGTTGAACAGCAGCGTCGAGACGCTCGCCACGAACATCATGTTGTAGGCGATCGTCCGCCCCAGCCCGGGGTTGATGTGCGCCCACACGATCGTCGCGACGGCCGCCACCGCCAACTCGACGTACATCCCGGCCGCGCCGACCATGATGCGGTGCAGGCGGCTGCGGAACGCCCAGGCGCTGGAGGCGTCGACGTACGGCATGGGCGTGAACACCAGGAACATCACGCCCATGACGTGGACTTCGCCCCCCGTGCCGGTGATCGTGCCGAACCGCTTGCACGCGAAGGCGTGCCCGAACTCGTGGATCACCTTGATGATGGTGAAGCTGAGGTACAGGTACGGCAGGTTGTTCACGTCCAGGATGCTGTCGGCCCGAGCGGCCAGTTCGCCGCCGCGCCCGAGGATGAAGTAGACGCCGGCGGCGATCAGCGCCAGCCAGAGCACGAACCCGACGGGCGTGAACACCAGGCCGAGGATCTTCACCCACGCGTTGAGAAAGCGGTCCGGGTCCAGCAGCGGCAGGCGGATGAACAGCAGGTTCGTGAGGAAGCCCTGCACCTCGCGGTTCACGCGCTTCTGGTAGCGACGGAAGAGGCCCTCCGCGTCGGGCGCCAGTTCCGCGTGCAGCAGGTTCGACGTATACAACTGCCCCAGGAGCTGGATGGCCTCGCCCTGTGTGGGCGCCCCGTCGCCAAGCTGCTCGCTGCACGCCTTCCAGACATCCGCGACCGGCCGACGGCCGTCCAGCAGGCCCACGAACCGGTACGCCGCCTCGTTGAGGCGGAAGTACTGGTTGCTGGAAGGGTCCTGCAGGACGTGCCACATCTGCCCGCGGTAGTGCTGCCGATACACCTGCACGGTGGAGCGCAGCTTCGGCCGCAGTTCCGCCACGCGATACCAGGATTCACTGAATGTGGGGCGATCGATGGGCATCTACCACCACATCTCCATCCGCACCCAGTTGACCATCTTGCGGGTCCAGATGTAGGCGAAGCTTCGCTTGCCGATGTCCACCTTGCCCAGGCCTTCCATCCCCGGCCGCAGCAGGTCCAACTTCTCGTCCAGGCGCGCATGCACTTTGAAGACGTTCTGCTGCTCGACCACCTCGGCGACCGGGTCGATCCGCTCGACCGCGAACCCGATCCTGCGGTCCGGACGCGCCGCCGTCGCCAGTTCGCCCCGTAGCGGCAGGCCGGCCTTCTGCGCCTGCTCGTACGCCTGCTGCACATCGGCGATCAGATCCTCGGGCATCGACAACTCGGCCCGCAGGTCTTCCAGACTCGCCACCTGGAACAGCACGTTGCCCGACTCCACCGGCGCCCGCAACTGCCGCTTCAGGTCCCCTGCGGTCACGCACCCGTCAATCGCCGACACCAGCGTCGACTGCCCGATGCGGTACTCCAGCAGGCGGATCTGCGCAGCCGCCTTGTCCGCCTGCGCCTGGGCCATCTGC
This sequence comes from uncultured Planctomycetaceae bacterium, assembly GCA_964461295.1. Lineage (GTDB taxonomy): Bacteria > Planctomycetota > Phycisphaerae > SM23-33 > SM23-33 > CAYWTX01. The sequence continues at coordinate 1,470 of CAYWTX010000350.1, forward strand.
GCCTCGGCCCGCTTCTCCTCGCTCTGGCCCGACGCCGCCATCGATGCGTCTTTCTGCTTGAGATACCCCGCCATCTCCGCCTGGGCCGAGGAAAGCTGCAACCTCAGCTCGGCCGTCTCCAACTCGGCCAGCACCGTCGGGGCGGGCTTGATCGCCTCGCCCAGCGCCGCGGCCAGCAGCGAGCGGTTGAACTCCACCAGCCGAGCACCCTCCAACCGGCCTTCGCTGAAGTCCCTCCGCAGGTCCGCCTGGCGCGCGGTGAACCCATCGGCGTCCCACGCGGCGGCGTCGTACAGGCCCGGCCAGACGAGCAACCGGTTCAGGTCGTCGCGAACGGCCGCCTGCTCCTTGGCGGCGTTGGGGTCGGCAGCCCTGGCCATGGCCTGCTTCGCGGCGGCGCTCATCAGCGAAGCCACCCGCCTGGCGGGATCCTTCGACGCGTCGGTCAGCACGGATGCGACCTTCGCCCAGTCCCGCACGTCCTGCTCCCGAAGCAGCCACGAGGCCTTGCCGCCCTCTGCCCCCACCACCACGTCGCCCGGCACCACGTACACGTGCGCCAGGTAGCCGTTGAATGGCGCCGGCACCACCTGCTGCGTGCGGGCCTCGAACGTGAACGACCCCTCGGCCCGGAACTCGCCTCGCGCCACGATCAGGAACACCGCCGCCGCGACCACCAGCAGAGCGATCAGCTTCACCCACGTGTGCTTGGCGCCCAGCAGCAGCGACAGGCCCTTCCGCGCCGCCGCCGCCGCCCGCGCGCCGAACCACCGGTCGCTTTCGTGCATCTCCAGCAGCCGCGGGCCCGTCAGGTCGCACGCAAGCCGCAGCGACTCCACCTCCTCCACCGTGAAGGGGTCCTCGATGCCCCGCTCCAGCGTCAGCACCGCCGCCGGCTGCCCCGCACGCCGCATCGGAAGGCTCAGCACCGTCGACGGGCCGTGCTTCTTGCCCAGTTCCCCCGCCGCCCGGCTGACAAACGTCGCCTCCGGCCGGCAGGGATACACGATTTCCACGTCCTGGTCGAGGGTCTCTTCCATGGCCGCCTCGATGTCCTGCACGAGCGACATCTTGCGGCTGAATTTCTCGGTGTGGCTGAGGGCCTTGAGCTGCACGTACCGGCCCTTGAGGAAGCCCATGCCCACGCGGTCGCACCGCCAGCGGCTGGACACCTCGTTGCACAGCGCCATCGCGGCCCCGGCGAAGCGGGCCTGCTCGTTGACGGCCGCCGTGGTCTCCATCGCCAGGCGCAGGCGGTTGATGTCGCCCTGGCGCTGCTGGAGGGTCAGCCGCATCTCGTACAGGCTCAGCAGGCTGACGGTCAACTCCAGCCGCTGCTGGACCACGCTGAGGACCTTGGGGTCGCCCGTGCCCACCAGGAACGACGCCAGGCCAGGCACGCCGCTGCCGCCCCGCAACGGCAGCATCACCAGGTGCTGGCCCGCCGGCTGGCCGTACATGTCCTCCGGCGAGTGCAGCGCCTTGATGGCGGTGTGTCCGCCCGCGGCCACGCCGGGGGCGCTCTCCGCCGACTGGGCCAGCCACACCGGCGCCGCCGACCCGCCAGCCAGCGGCGGATACACCGCGATGATCTCCGTCCCGCGATCCGGCACCAGACGAAGAATCGCCCCGGCCTCGGCCGCCACAAGGTGGCACTGCACGGCCAGGAGGTTCAGCAGGAACTTCTCGGGCGGCCCGTCGAAGCGGCTAAGCCGCTCAATCATCTGGGCCATCGTCGGCCGTTCGTGCTCCGAAGCCGGAACCCGCGCTTGATTGACCGTCATCTGAGTTCCCACGTGTCAAGTGTCAGGTGTCGCCTGCACAAGCCTGTGCTCTCGTCCTGCTCGTTGGCACTATGCGCAAAACAAGAACCCCAGGGACGTAGGTCCCCGGGACTCCTGCGCTTCCATCTTGTGCTCCCAGGTTCCGGATCCGGGATCGGAGTTCCGGTCACCGCCGTCAGACCTTGCGCCGCTTCTCGACGTCCAGCACCAGTTCGCCGAACTGCTGCTCGTGCTGGCGGATAAGCTGGCTCAGTGTGATCGCCAGCCGCTTGGCCGAAAAGTAGTTCATGACGACTCGCTGGGTCGCCTGGAAGACGATCTCCGGCGGCTGGCCCGCCGCCGTCGGCGGCGACACCAGGTTCAGGCCGAAGTCGACCATCACTTCCTCGGCCGTGCCGTTCGTGCGGAACGCGTTGGCGTACTGCGTTGCCATGTTCCGCTCGTCGATCCGCAACCGGACCTGCTGCTGGCCGGTCTGCTGTGCCGCCTGCTGGTTCACGTCAACGGGTGCGGGAACGTTCTCTGCCATGTGCCGAACTCCTTCGTTGGTCTGGTCCGTTGTGGCGATCCTGGGGATCGCGGCATCGCGTATGTCGCCCCGCCTTCCGCTTGCGGCCTAGCGACTTCCCACTTTGGTCAGCTTCGCCTCTCCGGCGGGGAAGACAACCCGCACGTGCTGGCCGGCACGCCGGCCGGAGGGGTTGGGCGTCTCGACCGTCACGGTCACCGTCTCGCTGGCCGCATCGTCCACGTTCGCGATGAACGTGATCTTCCCCTCGGCCCGCACCGGCGGCTGGTCCTTGTCGCCCAGGAACTCCACCACCGCGGCCATGTCGGTCTTCAGGCCGTCGGCCTGCACCTTCGGCACGGCCACGTCCGTCTTCAGCGGGTCGATCTTCACCAGGCGGATGACCTTCTCCAACGCATCGGCCGACTCGCCCTGCTCCTTGAGCACCTTCAGCACAAAGCCGTCGATGGGACTGACCAGCCGCATGCGGTCGATCTGGGCCTTGGCTTCGTCGTGCTTGAGCTTCGCCTGCTTCTGCTCGAAACCGGCCAGTTGCACCGACAGGTCGGCGATCGTCACGTCCAGCTTGGCGTGATCGACTTCCAGTGCCGTCGCGCCGCCGTTGCGGCAGGCCTCTTCCATCTTCTTCAGGTCCACCTTCTTCTGGTCGAGCTGGGCCCTGGCCGCCTGCAGGCGGGTCGTATCCTCCTCCTGCGCCTTGAGTTGCTCGATCTGGATCCGCTCAGCCACGTCATCGAGCACCACCAGTTCCTGCCCGGCCTTCACCTGGTCGCCGTTCTTGACGAAGACCTTGGCGATCTGCCCCGGCCGGACGAAGGCTAAACTAACGTCCTTGCAGGGCTTAGTGATGGCTTCGACCTTCTGGTCACCCGCCTCCGCCCCCAGTGGCATGGCTGCCATGGCCCCGATGAACAACGCCGCTGCTGTCTTCATGCTGATTCCCATCCCGAACGGCTGCCCCGTGGCGAACGCACCATCTTCCTGCGACATTCCCGTGGAACCTCCTTAGGAGTATCGCCATTTCAGGCACTCCAGACAAGGAAATCTTCAGGGCGCTTGACACTCGACACCCCGCACTCGACACTTCCCTTTCGATGGACGCCACGACCCATCTTCCGCCCGAGGCGCTGTCGGCCCTGGTGAATGCCTCAGCCGCCATCAACTCCTCGTTGGGTGTGGACGAGACGCTCCAGGCAATCGCCCAGGCGGCCGCGTCGGTCATGCGGACCGAGGCGGCCAGCGTCATCGTGATCGAGAAAGCCCGCGGGCGTCAGGTGTTCCGCGCAGCCGTCGGCGACCGTTCGCACCAGCTCATCGGCCTGGAGTACGACGCCGACGCGGGCATCTCCGGCAAGGCGATCCGTAGCGGCGATCTGCACATCGTCAACGACGTGCCCGCCGAGAAATCGCACTACGACGAGTTCGATCAGCGGCTGGGCTTCCGCACCATGAGCCTCATCGCCGCGCCGCTGATCAGCCGCGGCCAGACCCTCGGCGTTGTGGAGGTCATCAACCCCGTTCAGCGCCAGCAGTTCACCGACGCCGACGGGGAGCTGTGCCGCGTCTTCGCCAATCTCGCCGCCACCGCCCTGGCCAACGCCCAGATCTACGACCGTCTCGCGCGGGAAAACCGCCATCTCCGCCAGGACTACCAGGCCTCCGAGAACATCCTCGGCGCATCGCCCGCCATGGAAGACGTCCGCATCCTCATCCGCCGCGTGGCCCGCTCATCGGCCACCGTGCTGCTGCTGGGCGAGACGGGCACGGGCAAGGAACTGGCCGCCCGCATGGTCCACGCCCGTAGCGTCCGCGCCCAGGGGCCCTTCGTGGCCATCAACTGCGCCGCCCTGCCCGAAACGCTGCTGGAGAGCGAACTGTTCGGCCACGAGGCCGGGGCGTTCACCGGCGCGGTGGAGCGAAAGCCGGGGCGGTTCGAACTGGCCGAGGGAGGCACGATCTTCCTCGACGAGATCGCCGAAATGGCCCCCAGCATACAGGTCAAGCTCCTCCGCGTCCTACAGGAACGCGAGATCGTCCGCGTCGGGGGCACCGAGACCATCGGCT
>CAYWTX010000351.1:0-21164 GCA_964461295.1 uncultured Planctomycetaceae bacterium
CCTCGACGAACTGACCACGCTGTGCGCGACCGAGTTGTTGGTTCGCGGCCGGCCGCAGTGCAACTGCATCCCGCAACCTCGGGAGTCGGTGCAGCGGTTCTTGGACAAAGGCGAAGTTCGGCTGCCCGGGGCGCTGCCGCATAGAGGCGTCCATGTAGCCACCAGAAAGAAGCTGCCGTCCAGGCGTACAACTCACTGAATGTACAAGCAGTTAACCGCCACCAGCCTGTCAGATTCTGCTGGAACATCCCTTTCAGGGCTTCGCCATCTTCGAACACGGGTTCCCAGGGCGTTGCCCTGGGCTGTCCTATGTCAGCCCTTCAGGCTGAAGTTGGGGTCTCGCGGCCGAGGGCGAGGCCGTCCACCGAAGTCGGACCTCGCGGAACCCGGCCGAAGGCGACTGGTTGAATCTTGTGTGGCGACCGAAGCCAGGGGCCACGTTCCTTACGTGCCCCCGTGGGGCCGACTTGGCGGCGAGGGGCGGGGCGGGGCCGTCGCGGCGTGCACCTTTCTTGGCGGAGTGCAGGAAGAGACCCGGCGGCCTGACGCGGCTCGCATCGGTGAACAGTTCGCGAAACAATCAGGGACTCGCGGCGTGGTTCAGGAATCGCCGTTTCCTGGTGGCACATCTCTTCGGAGTTGCGGGCCTTGGGAGCCGCAACTCGGGCAGTTGCGCCGCTCGGGCCTGAACCATGCCGGATTCCCGGACAACGGGCAAGAGGAACCACAATGAACAGACCGCAGAAGAGCCTGATGGTGTTGGCCGTGTGCATCGGCATGGGCGCCGCGACCGGCGAAGCGCAGGAGAAGGCCAGGAAGAAGCCGGCGGCCGGCGACGACACGACTGCCGGCGCGGCGGCGGCGATGGCCGGGCGCGACGAGGCCGTCAACCTGTACGCGGCCCGCAGCCAGCTCAAGAAGGCAGTGGACCTGCTGGCGCTGGGCGAGAAGGACCGGGGCGTGAAGATGCTGGAGAAGATCGTCCAGGACTTCCCCGACAGCGTTGTCCGTTACGAGGCCTGGCTGGCGATGGGCAGGCACTACCTGGACAACCGCGACCAGCTCAAGGCCATCGCGGTCCTCCGCCACCTGGGCGAGTTGAAGAAGCCCGGCGAGGAGATCGGCGGCGCGAACCGCGAGATCTACCTGGAAGGCCTGTACCTCACGGGCATGGCGTACTTCCAGATGAAGCAGTACGGTTCGGCGTTCCCCATCCTCCGTAAGATCACCGTCAGCTACCCCAACACCGTCTGGGCCAACCAGTCGTACTACTACGTCGGCATGTGCCACTTCGCCCAGGGCAACTGGACCAAGGCCGTCGAGGCTCTCAGCCTGGTCGGCACGTTCATCGACCCCAACGCGGAGGGGACCAGGTACGTCGAGGCCGGACGGCGCTTCTACGTGAAGATCGAGGACGCCGATCTGCCGATCATCCACCGCCTGGGGCGCGAGGTGAGCGTGCTGGTCGAGACGACGCACGGCGACAAGGAGACCGTGAAACTCGTGCCGCTGAGCCTCAACCAGGGCGTGTTCCTCTGCTCGATCCCCACCGAAATCGGCAAGCCCGCCCCCGGCGACGGCAAGCTCCAGACCATCGGCGGGGACGTGGTCACCGTCACGTACGCGGACGACAACACCAAGGAAGGCGATCGCAACACCCTCCGCAAGGTCAAGGTCGAGATCGTCTCCACCGCCGCCGTCACCTACACCATGGGCACCTACGAGTCGCAGGCGCCGGCCGCCTTCATCGGCCAACCCCTGCACATCCACGTGATGGACGTCGACCAGGACGTGACAGACGCGGCCGACAGCCTCACGGTGAAGGTCATTTCGCGTTACAAGAGCGAGGAGGAAAGCTCCGCGGCCGAGGGGATGACGGGCGACCTGACGTTCCAGGAAGAGCAGAAGTACAGGACGCGCGACGAGGTGACGCTGAAGCTGACGGAGATGGGCGACGGCAACTCGATCCACACCGGGCGGTTCGTTGGCGCGGTGAACCTGGACCTGTACCAGGAAGGCGTTGCGGTCAACACGAACGACAAGGTTCTGACGTGCGCCATCGGCGACGACGTGGTGACCAGCTACGTCGACGAGGTGCACATCGGCGGCAGGAACACCCGCGTGGTGCAGGCGGCGATCAAGGTGGCCGGGAAGATCACCAGCCCGCTGAGTTCATCGGTGAATGTGGTGCCCGACGCGGTGCTGAAGGCCAAGAAGAATCTGGTCGAGGCGACGGCGTTCCTGGAACTGGCGAAGATCTTCCAGAGCATGGGGCTCAGGAAGGGCGCCAAGCAGAAGGCCGCCGAGGGCATCGACCGGACCGACAACGTCATCAAGACCGACACGCCGATCCCCTCGGACCTGAAGGAAGAGGCGTTCAAGCTCCGCTGGGACCTGTACATCGTGCAGGAGGATTACGACAACGCCATCGCCACCTGCCAGCTCTTCAACAAGCTGTTCCCCGACAGCCCGTTCGTGGACCAGGCGATGATGGGCATCGGCAACATCCACTACAAGCGGAAGAGCTACGCCGAGGCCATGAAGGTCTTCCGCCAGGTGCTGGGCCTGACCACCTCGCTGGCCAAGGCCGAGGCCCAGTTCATGATCGCCAGGACGATCGAGACGCAGGCCGAGGAAGCCGCCGCCCTCGCGGCCGCCAAGACGGGCGCGCAGCCCGCGCCGAACGCCGGGCTGACGGAGACGGCCATCCGCGAGTACAAGCTGTGCGCGGAGAAGTATCCGGAAAGCCAGTACGCCGGCGAGGCGCTGGGCAAGCTGGTGGACTTCTACCTGAATACGCGCGACTACCCCCGGGCCGACGATCTGCTGGAACAGGTCTTCCAGGACTACCCCGACGCGGGCTTCCTGGACGTCATGCTGCTGAAGTGGGTGTACGTGGCCTACCGCACGGGCAACGTCCAGAAGGCCAACGACAAGTGCCAGCAACTCATCTTCGAGTACCCTTCCAGCCCGCACGCGACCAAGGCCAAACAGCTCCAGCCGGCGATCCTGGCCGAACTGGACAAGGCCAAGGGCGGCACCGGGACCACGACGGCGCCGGCGGCGGGAACCGGCACGGAGAGGAAGGCGAACGATACGGGCACGGAGGAGTAGAGCCGCCATCGAACCCCCGGGACATCCACCCAACCTGAACAAGGCGAAGGGACTGAAGCGATGAAGAAGACACTGACCGGCCTGAGCGTGATCCTGATGGCGTCGGCCGCGGCCTGGGCCCAGGCCGCCCCCAAGAAACCCCCCGCCGCAAAGCCCCCCGCCGCAAAGCCCGCGGCCGACAAGCCCGAGCTCAGACTCGACCGCCTTGACCAGCTCCTGCAGAAGGTCCAGGCCGACCCCGGCGGGACCAGCGAGGGCGAAGCGATGGAGATGCTGCGCCTGGCCAAGGAGCAGGGGCGCAGTTACCTCGCCTCCCTCGCCATGGGCGGCTATCTCCAGTACAACTTCCGCGCCTCGGCGTCGCTGCTTCTGGCGGCCGCGGACACGTCGTACCGGGCGGGCGACTACGGCACGGCGGTCGGGCGCTACAAGACGTACCTGGCGTCGGCAACGCCGTCGGAGGAGGCGGGCGCCGCGGCGGCGAACCTGTACACCATCCTGGTGGACTTCCTGGGCGCCGAGGAAGACGCGTACGCCTTCCTGAGCAAGACCGGCTACAAGTTCCGCTCGCTGGCGCCCGCGCGCCGCTGGGACGGCTGGTTCCTCAGCCGCGCCATGTCCCGCAGGGACTACACCTCGGCGGCGCGGGTCCTTTCGGCCGCCCTGGCCGACAAGCTGCCTGTCGAGCAGGAGCGCCTGTACTACGGCAATGCCCTGGAGTGGCTGATGCGCTCGGTTGCCAGCGGCGAGGCGTCGCAGTTCGCGGCCCTGCCCGACTGCAAGGCCATCCTCGCCGCCGTTCGACACGGCGACGTCGTCGCCGCTCGCTACGGCTTCCGCGTGGCGAAGCTGTCCTTCGCCGCCGGCGCCGCCGGCAAGGACGAGGCCGCCCTGGCACGCGATTTCGATCTGGTGTCGATGGCGGCGCAGAAGTACCTGGCCGCCTCGCCCACGCCCGCGACGGTGCAGGAGATCGTGGAAGTCCTCGGCGGGGGGATCGGCAAGTTCGACGACGCCGCCTGGGAAGCCCAGAAGACCGGCAAGCAGGCCCTGTTCGTGGCGATGTTCAGCAAGCTGGACGACGCCGGCAAGGCCGCCATCCTGGGCTGGACCCGCGGCGAGAGGGTAATGGCCCGCTTCATGGCCTCGCCCGCCCAGTGGGCCGACCTGGGCGCCAGGAACGCCAGGCTGTTCAGCTCCTGCCCCGCCGCCCGGCTGGTTGCCTTCAACACCCAGGCCGACAGCATCGACGCCTACAAGGCCCAGGCCGCGTTCCTGGCCGGCGTGCCCTCGGCCTCCGCCGCCGCCATCAACGCCCTCGCCGTCGGCGACGACATCACCAAGGTCATCGACCACCTGGCCGCCAACGAGGCATGGCACCTCCCGCTGGCCGGGTGGCACGACCTGTTGACGGGCGAAGTGTTCCCCGCCTTCGAGAAGCTCGCCAAGGCCGCCAAGAAGGACCTCCCCGCCGATTGGCAGGACCAGGCCTGGCTGCACTTCGGCGCCAACCACCTCAGCCAGACCCCCATTGCCATCTACGACGCCGAGGCCGTCAAGGCCTACCTCCGCGCCGCCTGGAAGGTCAGTGGCAAGGACGCCAACGACAAGAGCCGCGTCGCCAAGCACCTGGAGACGCTGGCGTGGGTCGCCTTCGACGCCGGGCGCGAGGGCCGCGGCACCCGCGGCGAGGTCTTTGGCGTGCTGGCCAACGACGCCCGCTGGTGGGCCGAGAACGTCCGCAACGAGGCCCGCCGCAAGACGGTCGACGAGGCCGTGCTGAACCAGATCGCCCCGCTGGAGCAGGCCATCCGCAAGGCCCGCGGCCCGGCGGAACCCGCCAAGGCCCCCAACGAACTGTGCCGCGCCCTGGCCGAGATGGTCATGGCCCGCCAGGACCCCAAGGCGGACCCCGCCGCCGCCGAGCGAAAAGTCTACCAGCTCGTCAGGGACTACCCCTCCAAGCACACGCCCTGCGGCGCCGACGCATTCCGTATCGCCGCCGAAAGCCGCGCCTTCAACAACCTCGACGTCCAGGTCGAAATGCTCGCCGACCAACTGGCCGCCTGGAAGAGCGGCGAGTCCACCGAACGCCTCGACGTGCTGATGAGCCAGATCTTCTCCGGCCGCCAGGAATGGCGCATGGGCGACATCCACGAGCGATACCGCGCGCAGGCCCTGCAAGTCAACGCCGCCCTGGAGAAGGGCCTGGCCGCGATGGTGGCCCAGGGCCGCTTCTCCGACAAGCTGTTCGCCTGGTTCCGCGGCACCCGCGCGGGCAGGGGCTGGCGCGCCGGCGAGGCCGGCGAGGCCGTGATGGACCAGATCATCCAGAAGAAGCTGTTCAGCGACTCGCCCTACCGCGTTGAGAGGACCAGCAGCGCGACCGTCAGCTACATGAAGCTCATCCGCGACGAGTTCCCCAACCTCGACCGCAAGTACCCCCTGGCCGGTTACTTTGACGATCTGTTCGTCGCCGAGGCCGAGAAGACCAGGCACCTGGACTGGGCCTACTGGGAGTTCGGGACCGACACCGCGAACAAGGTGAAGGCCGCCGCGGCCAAGATCCTGGCCGAGATGGAGAAACTCCCCTCCTCGATCACCGGCGACGAAGAGGCCTATTCCATCACGGCCCTGAACCGCTGGATGGACGTCGCGCTGAAGGGCGGCAAGGCCGCCCGCGACAACCTGCTGGCCAGGCTGGAAAGCTACCAGGGCAAGACCCGCTTCGACGTGTACGCCCTGGGCTACGGCGCCGCCGGCATCGACGACCCCAGGACGGCCGAGGGACGCAAGCTGTTCTTCGAGAAGCTGGGCAGGTACGTCGACCGCTCGGCGACGGCCCCCGCCCGCCTGGGCATGCCGTACCTGGGCGGCATCGCGGACCTCAAGGCCAACGAGTTGACCGACGGCGAGTTGAACACGCTGGTGAAGATGTTCGCCGACGCCCCCTCGCCGTGGTGGTCGAAGGGCTGGTCGTTCGACGTGGCCGCCAGGCTGGTGCATGAGGGCCTGCTGGCTCGCAAGCGCGAGGCGGAACTGTTCCCGCTGGTCGGGCAGTTCTGGAAGGTCGCCCGCGACAGCCAGGAACCGGCCATCATCCGCATGTTCACCGACCTGACCGACGCGCTCCGCAGAGACCGCAAGAACGACCTGGCCCTGGCATACGGCAACGTCGCCCTGTCCATGATGAAGGCATCGCTGCCGGACGACGCCCGCGGCGCCCTGGCCAACGTCCGCTCGGCCGCCATCTCCGAGATGGGCGGCGTGATCCCCGTCGCCAAGGGCCACCCCCTGCGGGGGCTGTACGAGGCGCAGCTCGCCTACCTGACCGGCAGGCAGCAGACGGCCTGGGAGACCTACCTGGCCAACCGCGGCAAGCTGGTGCAGTCGTTCAAGGACTTCGACCCGCAGTTCTGCATCTGGATCATCGACCGCGAGACGGAGTTCCGGAACTTCGAGCCGGCCGAGTCGCTGGCCAGGGAAATGCGGGCCTGGTTCGACGAGTCCTCGACGCGGTTCGAGGCGGAAGTCCGTGCCCGCATGGAGTTGGCGTACGCGAACATCGCCATCGCCCGGGGCGACTACCCCCGGGCCCGCGCCCTGCTGGAAACCATCGTCGCCAACAAGGGCTTCGCCGGCGCCCGCGCCCATACCGACGCCGAACTGAAGATCGCCGACGTCGACATCCGCACAGCCGCCTTCGACAAGGCCATCGAGCGGTTGGACCGCCTTGCCCGCAAGCAGGACAAGTACATCCAGGCCGAGGCGTACTACTACCTCGCCCTGGCGAAGTACACCGACAGGGACTACCCCGCCGCCAAGGAACATCTGGATTCGCTGTTCACCATCAACCCCGACCACGCCGACGGCAAGATCCTCCAGGGCCGCAACTTCCTCGCCCTCAGGAAGCTCGAGCAACCCACCGACATCGAGTTGGGCGACAAGATCGGCCGCAAGTTCATCGTCCCGGGCAAGCCCGTCCGCGTGACGCTGGTGGACAACAACCTGTCGATCGTCCGCAAGGCCCGCGAGATCGAGATCCGCGCGTGGACCGATTCCGGCGACGAGGAGTTCTTCACGCTGAAGCCCTTCGGCGACAGCAGGACGAAGTTCAAGGGCCAGATCGACACGGTCCTGGGCGAAGTGAAGAAGGAGAACCGCGTCGTCGAGGTCATCGGCAAGGACCGCGTGCACTACGCGTTTTCCGAGAAGTTCGCCCGGGAGCAGCAGATCGAGAAGAACGAGCCGTATACGCTGGAAGTCGCCACCGACGCCCTGCTGTACGCCTCCAGCGGCAAGATCCTCTCCAAGGAAGAGCGCGAAGCCATCGCCATGGAGGAGATGATCAAGACCAAGGCGGGCGTGGTGGAAGAGAAGACCGCCGTGGCCATCCCGCTGAGCACCGTCCGGTCGGACACGCAGATCAAACCGGGCAACAAGGTCAACGTCCGCGTGGATGACCCCGACCGCGGCGAGACGACCGGCAAGGACACGATCTCCGTTCGCGTCTCCGCCACCAGCGGCGACGCCATCGAGGCGTTCGTGCTCACCGAAACTTCAGAGTACTCCGGCAGCTTCCGCGGCGCGGTCCCCACCGAGGCCGCCCAGGCACGCGCCTACGCCTCCGACAGCCTGGAAGGCACCGAGGCCAACTTCACCATCTCGGCCAGGGATTACCCCGCGTGGGTCGGCCTGCCCAGACCCACCAAGAGCCGCCCCAAACTCTTCAGCGTCGACCTGAACGACAACGTCGCAGCCGACAAGATGAAGATCGTCGCCAAGGAGGCCGGGCGAAAGCTCAAGAGCTTCCTGGTGCAGACCTCGCTGAACGCCGAGGACTTCACGACCGTGGGCGCCTACCCGGACAAGCACGTTCCGTGGGACGGCACGCCGCGGATCGAGATCGCCGAGTTCGTGGCCGAGGAGCCGACACAGCGCGTGGCCGCCCCCACCACGGCCAAGATGTTCGACCAGTACTTCGAGCAGGGCGTCATCCGCGAGGGCAAGACCAAGTACGTCGGCAAGCTCAATTCGCTGGATGTGAACTGGGATTCGGCCATCGCGGGCCTGGCCGGCAAGATCGGCCTGCAGGCCGGCAGGGAGAACAACAAGTACTACGCCGCCCACATCTCGCTGGCGTTCTACCAGACCCGCCGCCAGGTCCGGAAGTTCACTCTGGCGCCCCGCGGCGAATCGGCAGCCGCCGTCGGCGGCCGGGGCGCCGACCCGCTGAAGGCCGTCAGCTACCTGATCGCCTTCGACGGCGAAGTGGCCAAGGCTCCCCAGGCCTCGCGTGGCGCAGCCGCCGGGACCGCGGGCGAACCCGCCGGCATCGTCGCCTCCAGGACGGTTTCCAAGGGCGTCCACCGCCTGGACATCTACGTGTTCGCCAACCAGCAGGGCAACCCCAACTTCGAGGTAAGGGTCGACAGCGACAAGCCGCCCTACGAGATCGCCGCGCCGCTGGAGATGTTCGATCCCGCCAGGAACCCGGAGATCGGGCGCGGCCTGGCCCGCCAGGTGGCAACCGTCACCGCCAATCCAGGCGGCACCGAGTTCGACGTGCAGTTCCCCGCCGACACGCAGGCCCGCGTGGTGCGGCTGCTGATTGCCGACTTCGAGGGCGACGCGCCCGCGATCAACAAGATCAGTCTGACCAACCGCGGGAACGTCGCGGTGCTGCCCACGAAGTTCGACTTCATGGAACTCCGCAAGAACAACGTGCTGGAGATCGTCCCCGGCGACCGCGTCACCGTCACCTACAAGGACCCCAAGGTCATCACGCAGGGCAGGGACCTGCACGAGGCCTTCCTCAACGCCACGTACACCGACGGTTCGATCGACGCCTGCTTTGTGGAGTACGCCCAGGGCCCCGGCGGCGCGCGGTCGGCCAGCTACATCCCCATGCGCCGCTTCGAGCCCGGCGACAAGGTCAACGTCTTCATCCGCGATCCCGACGCCGACGTGTCCGACAAGCTCGACACCGTCACGTTTGACGCCCGCACCAGCGAAGGCAAGCCCGTCAAGCTCACCGCCCTCGAGACGGCCGAACACTCCGGCGTGTTCCTCGGCTCGGTGTTCCCGGTCAAGGGGGACCCGAACCGGCCCAGCGAACTGAAGGTCGTCGAGGGCGACGACATCATCCTGATCTACCTGGACCGCGAGAACACCAACCCCGGCATTGCCTGGGAACGGACCGCCTCCGTCGAGCAGGCCTGGTACGAGACCCCCGAAGTCCGCGTCTACGACGTGACCAGCCTGGCGCTGGAAGAGGCCGACAAGTTGGCCGGACGCGGCGGCGCCGCCGGTTCGCCCGCCCGCGGCAAGGGCGCGGGCAAGGCGCCCGCCAAGAGCCCCGGCGGCAAGGCCGCGCCCAGGAAGGCCGTCGCGGAAGTCGAGGCCTCGCTCGAGGAGGACGTCCCGGCACGCCGCGCCCTGATGGTCGTCCGCCCCGAGAAGGCCGCGCAGGACAAACCGTCCAACGTCGTCATCGGCGGCCCGCTGCTCGTCGAGGTCCTCTTCCCCTCCATCACCAAGTCGCCGCAGAGCGCCTGCTCGATCTACGTGCAGACCTCCAGCGGCCGAAAAAAGAGCGCCAAGCCCGTCAAGGAACCCTTCGACATTGAGGTGCCGGGCACCCTGAAGCTGACCCGCGCCCCCGGCGACGCCCCCGCGGGCGCGCCGCCGGCCGGCTACCGCGAAGTCGTCGTCCACGGCAACCCCTACGCCCTCACGCCGCTGGATGACGGGCGCTACATGTTCGCCGTGCCCGTCAAACTCGGCGCCGTGCCGGATAAGTCCATGGCCCTGGAAGAGGATGCACCCGCCGCCGGCCGCAAGGTCGCCGGCGCCGACCAGGAGAAGTCGCTCTACATCAACGGCGAGGATACGATCCACATCGGCTTGCAGTACAAGGATCCCAACGGCAAGGAGCACTGGGCGACCCGCCAGTGCAAGCTGAGCGGCGACTTCTTCTTCGACGTGATGGACCGCCGTTACCAGGAACTGCTCAAGGGCCTCTACGTGGGCGAGAACCTCTACTTCCGCCTGATCGACCCCACTCGCGACGCCACCGACGAGAAGGACGCCGTCGAGGTCGAGGTGTTCACGAAGTCCGGACAGGCCAGGAAGATCCCGCTCATCGAGACCTACTCGCACAGCGGCGTCTTCAAGAGCCTGGTGAAGATCATCCACTCCGAGGACCGCGAGGCAGCCAAGGATGCCGGCACCATGCCGGCCGTCTACGGCGACCTGGTGACCGCCAAGTACGTTCAGCCGAAGACCGAGGGCGCCTCGCAGCAGGAGATCGAGGTGTTCAAGGGCAGCGACGGCCTGGTGACCCCGTTCACCAAACGATTCAAGGACCCCGCCATCGCGGTGCAGACGCAGTTCATGATCGCCGAGGCATATTTCGAACTGGCCAAACGCCACCGCCAACTCAAGCAGGACGACGTGGCCCGCAAGGAGATCGCGCAGGGCCGCAAGCTTCTCGAGGAAGCCATCCGCGACTACCCGGACACCGCCGCACGGGCCCAGGCCGAGTACCTCCTGGCCGACCTGTCGATGGAGTTCGGCAACGACGCGGTGAACGAGGAGATCCGGAAGAAGTACTACGTCGACGCGATCTCGCGCTACAGCGACATCGTGGCCGCCTACGGCGACAGCGAGTACGCCCCCAAGGCGCAGTTCCGCAAGGCCCTCGCCTTTGAGAAGATGACCCAGATCGACGAGGCCTGCGAAGAATACGTCAAACTGTCCTACCGCTACCCGGACAACCCGCTGGTGGCCGAGACCATCGCCCGCCTGGGGCAGTACTTCCTGAACAAGGGCCGCCAGTTCCGCGCCGAGATGGACAAGGAGGCCGACGCCGTCAGGAAGGAGAAGATCCGCATGAACGCCGTGGACATGTTCAACACGGCCGGCGACGTCTTCGGGCGGTTGAGCGTCCGCTTCCCCGCCCACCGCCTGGCGGGCAAGACGTTGCTCCTGTCGGCCCAGTGCTTCATGCAGGCAGAGGACTGGAAGGCCGCCATCGCCGGCTACCAGAAGGTCATCAAGGCCCTGGAGATGGACAAGGACCTCGTGGCCGAGGCGATGTACTGGTGCGGACACTCCTACATGGAGACGGCCGAACTGGTCGAAGCCTACCGCGTGTTCAAGAAGCTGACCTGGGACTTCCCGGGCACGAAGTGGTCGAAGTTCGCCCTGGGCCGCCTGGCCGACGAGCGGCTGGCGAACATCAAGGATTAGTCCGGGCGCGCCCGCGGCGGTTGTACAAAGCGCGGGCCAACTGGACATCGAAGTCGCAGGATTGGGAATCCTGAAGGAAAGGCCGCTCCGCATGATTGAGATTCTGGTTCACGGTAGTTGGGTCCTGTGGGTGATCCTGCTCTGCTCGGTGATCAGCCTGGGCATTACACTGGAGCGGTGGCGGACGATGCGTGCCGCCGACGTGGACAGCGAGGACCTGCTGGTCCGGCTGTCGCTGTGCGTCAAGGCCGACGACGTGCCCGGCGCGGTGGAGCTGTGCGACCGGACGCCCGGCCCGGTCGGCGACACGCTGGGGGCGGGGCTGCGGAAGCTTCAACTCCTCCAGAAGATCGGCAAGGGCGCCGAGGAGATGGAGGACGGCGTCACCAAGGCGATGGAGGAACAGGGACTCCACGTCGTCAACTACCTGGAGCAGAACCTGACGCTGCTGGCCACCATGGCCAGCCTGGCGCCGATCCTGGGCATGTTGGGCACGGTGATCGGCATGATCAAGGCGTTCGGCAACATCAAGCTGATGGCGTCGCTGACACCCACGGCCGTGGCGGGCGGCATCGGCGAAGCCCTCTGGTGCACCGCGGGCGGGCTGCTGGTCGCGGCCATGGCCACCGTCGAGTACAACTACTTCACCGCTCGCGTGAACCGCTTTGCGGTGCAGGTGCAGGGCGCGGCGACAAAACTCGTCGACCGGCTGCTTCACGCGCAGGCGATGGGCAAGTCGGGCGTTCTCGCCGGGGAGGGCGGGCGGTGAGAGTCCTCTTCCATCGACAGACCCCGCCGTACATCCCCGTCATCACGCTGGCGGACATCGCCTGGCAGATCATCATCTTCTTCCTGGTCGCCAGCACCTTCGCGCGGAACGACGTGTTCCTCCTGGACCTGCCCGGGACTACCAAGCAGCCGCAGGGCCAGCAGCCCGAGCCCATCCTCGTGGTCGCCGGCAGCGATTCGCTCACCGTCAACGGCGCGGAGGTGGCTGCCGCCGACCTCCAGGCCGAACTCCAGAAGCTTCTCCAGGACAAGAAGACCGAACTGGAGCGGTCCGTCGTGCTCACCGGAAAGGAAGACCTGACGTACCAGCAGCACCTGGACCTGATGTACACGGTCCAGAAGGCGGGCGGCTACCTGGTGCTGACTGTGGAGGAGTAGCGGTTCGCCCGGGCCCAGCCCGCCGGCGAGACCGGCAGGGCGCAGGGAACTTCGATGAAGGCAAGTTACCGCGGAAAACCCCTGGTGGAGGCGCAGTTCATCAGCCTGGCCGACATGGCCTTCCTGATCATCTTCTTCTTCATGATGACGGCCTCGTTCATGAAGGACAAGGTGGGGGTGAACCTGCCGGATCTGCCGAAGACGTCCAAGACCGATTCGGGGGTGATGGTGGCGGTGGACGCCAAGGGGAGCATCTACCTGGACGGCCAGCCGGTGGACGGCCCGGAGACGCTCGAGGGCCTGCTGCGGGTCGCCCTGGAGGACCACAAGGGACCCAAGGCGATGGAAGTCCGCCTGCGATGTGAGAAAGCCCTGAAGTACAAACAGTATGCCCCGGTCTACGGCGCCATCAGCAATGCCGGCGGAGTCATCGCCATCGTGCATGACCCGCGGAAGTGATGGCCGACAAAGGTGAATCCATGAAGAGCGGCGGACCCTCCGATCAACCGACGGCAAAAGTGCGGAAGATGATTTCCGAGTTCTCCAACCTCGCCACCCTCAAGTGGGTCGCTGTCGCGTTCGGCATCCACGTCGTGGCGATCGGCCTGTTCTCGATCGGCGAAATCTACACGGCGATCGGCGGGGGCGATCGGACCGCCGCAACCGACGCCGACGAGAGCAAGGCGCCGACCACCGCGCCGACGACCGGTCCCGCGACAAGGCCGACCACCAGGCCCTCGACGCCTCCGGGGGGCGCCGCGCCCAGGAAGCCCGTCAAGCCCGCCGCCGGCAAGGAGGGAGACGGCGAGGAGTCGATGACCCCCGCCATGCGCGAACTGCTGGCGCCGGCCAAGCCCAGCGAGATCCCCAAGGCCCCCACCCACATGGATATCGATGAACCGGAGAAGCCCAAGACGGTCCAGGACGCCAATCGTGAGGTGCGCGGGAAAACCAGTCCATGAGTCGATCGCTCGACAGGTTGGCGCCGCTCCTGCTGCCGCGGAGGATCGGAGGCTCCGTGCTGCGGGGGTGGGGGTGGCTTGACCGGACCTGGAGGCGGATCGATCCTCGCAAGCGGGTCCCAGCCGTGCTGTGCGCCCCGTTGGCCCTGGCGGGCGCGGCGGCGACCCTCCTGGCCCTGGCGGGTGGGGCGATCTACCGCGGGATCGTGGCGGACAGCCCCGAACTGGCCAAGGTCATGGTGTCGGTGCATGGGCCGGCGCTGATGGCGGTCCTCCGCATCGCCGCCGCCTTGCTGGGCCCGGGCATGCTCGCGTGCGCCGTGTTGGGCTTCCGCCGCCGGGTCTGGACGCCCAGGCTCCTCCGCTGGGCGTACATGGGCTTCTACGGCTTGGTGGCGCTGTATGGAGTGGTGGTCGTCTCCGCCATCAACGTCGTGGGAGACAGACGGGTGGCCATCCAGGGGGCCGTGCCGGACCCGGTGGAGATCTTCCACCTGAAGTGGAGCTTTCTCTGGCCGGCCACGCTCGGGGCGTTTCTGGTCGGCCTGGCGCACATGTACAGCCGCCGGCCGACGGCCGTGGCCGTGTACACGGGGCGGGCGGTCGCGGAGACCGACGAGGACCTGATGATTGGCGGGGCGGGGCGCCGCCCGCTCTACCGCCGGAGCATGTGGAAGAGCCTTCTGTGGCACGTGCTGATCCTGATCGTGATACCGTCGCTGTTGCAGGGCATCGCCTGCGCGCCGCCGTACCTGATCCCCGGCGGCGGCGGAGGAGGCGGTTCGCCCCCGCGGCAGGTCCAGCAGGCCATGAAGATCAAGAAGAAGCAGCCCAAGAAGAAGCTGACGTACATCGCGAGGATGAACGCCGCCATCTTCCTGTACGTGCCTACCCTCGACGACTCGACCGTCAAGAAGGAGGTCGAGGAGATGACCCAGGTGACCCACGTCGCGCAGGGCATGACGGTGGGCCTGGGCGAGGGCGCCGGCGGCGGCATGGGGCGCGGCCACGGCAAGGGCGGCTTCCCCGGCGGCGACAAACTCGGGCGCATCCAGTTCATCCGCATCCAGTACAACGGCGACGGATGGGACGACGGCTTGGACGACCGCGGCGGCGCGGACGTCAACTTCCTCCGCGAACTCAAGAGGGTGTCCAACCTGCCTGTCGGCGTTCGCGGGGAGGCCGAGAGCATCCGCACCATCACCTCGCGCAAGAAGGGCTTCCAGCCTCCCTTCGTGTTCATGACGGGCGAGCGAGGGATCTCCGTTCCCCCGGCCGACATCAAGCTGCTTCGCCAGTACCTCCTGGACGGAGGGATGATCTTCGCCGACTGCGGCAGCAAGACCTGGGGCGCCGACTTCCGCAAGTTCGTTCAGCAACTGTTCCCCGACCGGCACATGGTGGACATCCCCGACGACGACCCGATCTTCAAGATGCCGTACGTCTTCCCCGAAGGCGCCCCGGCCTTCTGGCACCACGACGGCTACCGGGCCCGGGGCCTGAAGATCAACGGCCGATGGGCCGTCTTCTACCACCCCGGCGACCTTAACGACGCATGGAAGACCGGGCATTCGGGCATGGACCCCGAACTGGCCGACAGGGCCTTCCAGATGGGCGTCAACGTGATCTACTACGCCATCGTCAACTACATCGAGGTGGCCAGGAAGCACGCCAAGCCCTGACGCCGACCCGCGGCAAGGCGGGCGCCGAGGGACTTCCATCTGCCCGAACCATCCCGAGGAAGCAATCACGCCCGAACTGTCGATTGTCGATTCGCGGTTGACCACTGGCGATCCCCATCCCTGCTGCTTGCCCCGCTTGCCGACCGGCGATTCGCAGCTTTCCGGGCGTCTCTTGGCCCCAACGGCTTGCCTGGGTACAATGCGCCCGGTTGCGGAAGCTCTTTTGGGAAGCGCCCCATGACGTTCCACAGTTTCGTCCTGGCGTTCGTGCCCCTGTTCTTCGCGGTGGACGCGATCGGCATCCTGCCGTTGTTCGTGAACCTTACCGAGGAGATGGACCCCCGCGAGCGGAAGAAGGTCGTCGCCCAGTCCCTGGTCACCGCCCTGGGCGTGGCCATCGGCTTCGTCGCCTTCGGGCAGATCGTCTTCCGCTATCTCGGCATCACCGTGCAGGACTTCATGGTGGCCGGCGGCCTGCTGCTGCTTCTCATCGCCGTCAGCGACCTGCTCAGCGGCGAGAAGCTCGCCCGCAAGGTCGGCGTCGCCATCGGCGCCGTTCCCATCGGCATGCCCCTCATCGTCGGCCCGGCCGTGCTCACCACGGCCCTGATGCTCGTGGACTCCGTCGGCTGGATCCCCACGGTCACGGCCGTCGTTCTGAACGTGGGCATCGCCGGTGCGGTGCTGATGGGTTCGACTGCCCTGATGCGCCTGCTGGGCCCCTCCGGCTCGCGCGTGGTCTCCAAGGTGGCCAGCCTCATCCTTGCCGCCATCGCGGTGATGATGGTCCGTCGCGGCCTGACCATCATGATCACCCACCCGCAGTGAGCGCCGCTCCGCCGTCGGCGCGTTCATCTCCTCCAGCGTTCGGCGATGACTCCGATGGAGTCGTTGATCTCCTTTCGCTGGCCGTCCACCTCGTTGAACAGGCCCGTGATCGCGTTCAACTGACCCCGCAACTGGTCGGCCCTGTCTCGAAGCCCGGCGGCCTCCTTGCCCGAGGCCAGTGCCTCCTGGACCTGCTTCTCCAGCCCGGCCAACTCGCGCCGCTTCTGCTCGAAGCCGGACGCATACACGTTCCCCAGCGTCTCGAGCACCCATGCGCGAGACCGCAGGACCTGCAATCCGTTCTCCTTTCGCCAATCCATCTTCGCCAGCCGCTCGTTCTCCGATCGCAGGTACGCGACCTCCGGCTGCATCGGCGTCGGCGATGCCTGGTAGGCGTCGCCCAGCGTGGCGTAGGCGGCGAACATCGGGCGATCCCGGATCGCCTCCTTCGCCGCCGCCACGGCCTGCTCCTTGGGCGTCTTCGTCAAGGGCGAAAGGATCGCGTGGGCCCGGCTGAGCTGCGCCACCGCGGGGTCGTGGCTGTTGGGGTCCACTTCGTTGGGATAGCGGAACTTGCCCTCCAGGCACTGCTGGACGGCCTTGGCGCCGCCCGGCGTGAAGCCGTTGGCCAGGACCATGTTCTCGCCGTCGTAGTACACCGGCACCCAATGGGCACCGGGCGACAGCATCACCTGCCGCAGGAACGTGTCGTAGTTCTGCCCCAGCGGAACGGCGATCCAGTCGATCTTCATCTCCGGGCTTTCCAGAACCTTCGCATCCACCTCGCCGGAGAGGATCTCCTTCTGCAGTTTGTACGTCTCGGCCGAGTACGCCTGCTGGGCCCGCCCGCCCACGAACAGGCTCAGCCGCGGGCAGTACCAATGCAGGTAGCCCTCCCACCGCCACTCGTTGAACACGTGGCCGCCGAGGTCATTGGCGCGGAAGAAGTTCCGCGGGCCCGGGGGGAACATCCGGTAGACGATCATGTCCTTGAGGACGCTCCGCTCCTTCTGGATCGGGTTGCCGGGCAGATACGCCAGCAGGTTCTGGTGCGCCTGGAGCGAAACCACGCAGATCACGACGACGGCGACGATGGTGAACGGCATTGCCTTCAGCACCTGCGAAGTCACGTCCGCGCCTGCCGCAACAGCGGCCGGCTGGGGCGAACGGACGCCCTGCCGCGCGCCCAGGGCGAGCTTGTCGGCGGCCCTGGCCGGGGGCGCCCGGTCCACCAGCGCCTTGGGCAGGTCGCCCAGCAGCCAGCGAAGCTCCCGCGCCACCAGCGGGGCGCACAGCACCAGCCCCACCGGAATGAACCGTCTCGCATTGAACGCCATCAGCACGCCGAAGACCGCCCACACCACCTCGAAGATCAGCAGCCCGACATCCCGCGCCGACAGCGTTTCCACGCCCTCGCCTTCTTCCTTCCATCGCCGCCACGTGGCCGCGCCCGCCATCACCGCGACCGTCGCCGCGAGGAACGACAGCGCGCCGTAGGCCAGCACGGCCCACAACCAGGCGGTCCGCTGCTCCTCGTACGGCTTGAATTCCGGCCTGGCGGCCATGAGCTGGTACACCGGCCAGGCCCTCGCCACCACCGCGATGCACAAGCCGATGACGACGGTCAGCAGCACGGCGTCGGCGATGTTCAGCGGCCGGCGGGCGCGCAGCTTCCAGATCATCCGCAGCGGCAGCAGACCCGCGAAAATCCCCAGAATCGTGAAGAGCTCCCAACTTGTACCGAACGTGGCCGCGGTGGGGTTGTCCACGCTGGGCGTGAAGATCGAATGCCACTCGATCACCGACTGCCACAGCCCGCTGTTGGGACCGCTGCCCACCACCAGCGGGTGCGTCAGGTTCCAGATCTCCCCGAACGGCAGCGTCGTGTCCGTCCTCCCCAGGTTCTGCAGCCCGAAGGGCGTCGCCACGCCGGCCAGAATGAACCCGCCGACCGTCGCCGCCAGGTAGGGCCACGTGCGCCGCACAACCGCGCCAGGCTCGATCGGCTCGACCTTCTGCCGGGCCAGCAGGTTCGCCACGATCGCCCAGACCAGCACCCCCGCCACCGCCACGGCCAGCCCCGTCGGCACGCCGCCCAGCGCCGCCACCACCGCCAACGCCCCCACGGCCAGCAGCCCGCCCTTGCCGCCCAGGTCCCTCATCGACATCGCCAGGGCGTGGCCCGCCAGGAACGCCGCGCACAGCAGGATCGCGCCGATCACGGCCGCCACGATCGCTTCGCCGCCCCGGCCGCGCACCACCGCCAGCGCCGCGACCGACAGACCGAACAACAACGCGGTCGGCACCGCCTCGTGCCAGCCCCCCTGCCGCTGCCCGCCCTTCCGCAGTTGCCGGCTCACCAGCGCCACCGCCAGGTAGATCAGCACGCAGATCACGACATGCGCCGCGGCCAGCTTGGCCGCGCCCGGCCCGGCGCGCCCGAGGCCGAACGTCTCCAGCAGCGCCGGCAAGCTGAGCGTCATCGCCCCGGCCATCAACGCCCCCAGCAGCCCCGGCCCGAACATGCGCAGCGACTCCCGGCTCGCCAGGGGGGGCAGCATCATCGACATGGCCCACCCGGCCATCACCACCAGTCCGAAGATGAACCCGCCGTGCAGGTTCGCCCAGATCAGTCCGAAGACGACCATCGCCACCCAGCTTCGATGGGGCTTCTCTCCCGTCCAGTACAGCACGTGCATCATCACCGGCACGAACATCAACGTCGTGAGGTTGGGGCGCAGGTCGATAAAACTCCGCCCCGCGGCGATGATGCCGGCGGCGACCAGCAGCGCCACGGGCCAGCCGTTGCCGCGACGGCGCAGAGCAAGCACCAGGCAGATCGTGCCCGCGCCGATAATCAGGAACTTCAGCAGCAGCAGGCCCGCCTCCCCGGGCTGCGTGTCCGGCGCCCGGTCGCCGTCGCGCCCGCCGAACAGCCTGTAAAAGCCGTAGTACAGCATGTGGGTGCCCCAGTTCTGGTTCACCCACACGCGCCGCTCCTGGGCGTTGTTCGTGGTGAACGACCAGTCGTCCACCTTGCCCAGCTTGCCGTTGACGATGTCTCGCCCGGCCGCCAGGGCCACGTACAGATCGCCCGTCGGCCGAGGGACCGACCAGACGGTCGCCACGGCCAGGGCGACGGCGATAAAGCCGACGGCGGGCTCGATGATGCGCCCGAAGCGGGGTCGTTCGGTTCGCAGATCCACCTGTGCGTTCAGGTCCGGTTTCCGGGTCGTTTCCATGGTGCGCGCAGTATACAGGTTCGGCCGGTCACGTTCCATCAACCAGCTCTGGTCGTTCCAGAGAATCATTTCCTTCTGTCGACAAGGGAGTGTACACTGTTAGTGTGCATAGGAGAAATGCCATGAACGCCACGTTCGTCGACTTCCGGAGAAGGTCCCGCGAGATCATAAGAGCGCTGGAACGCAATGAGACGGTAACCGTGCTGTACCGTGGCCGGATAGCGGCCGTCATGCACCCCGTCAGCAAGCCCGCCGCCAGCACGGCCGAGCATCCCGCTTTCGGCATGTGGGCGAACCGCAGTGATATGGCCGACGTGCCTCGATACGTGCGCCTGTTGCGGAAAGGACGTCGGGATGCTGTTTGACACCGACGTCCTGATCTGGCTGCTGCGGGGCAACACCAGAGCCGCCAAGGCGGCAGACCAAGCGGATAGCCGCGCCATCTCCGTCATCGCCTATATGGAACTGATCCAAGGGGCGATGGACAAGACCGAGGTGAGGTGGATCAGGTCTTTCCTATCCGACCAGGCATTCCGCATGGTGCCCTTGACGCCTGACACCGGGACTCGTGCCTCCATCTACATGGAGGAACATTCACTCGCGTCCTCCCTGGATCTGGCCGACGCTCTCATCGCCGCCTCCGCCGTTGAGGAGAACGAACCCCTCCTCACGGGCAACGACAAGCACTACAGGATCATCAGGGATCTGCAACTCCTCCGCTTCCGGCCGTAGAGGCGAACTTCCCCGCTTGAGTAGCGTTCCCGCCATGGCAAGTACAGATTCGGACCCGGCAAAGGGTTTGAGAGAAGGCGGCAAGATCCCTTCGCCAACGTGAATCAGAGCTACGGCAGGAACCGGTCCACCTGTTTCAGCTTGTTGGGCAGATACGTCTTGGCGACGTAGTCCAGGCCGTGCTTGGCGAGGGCCTGCTGCTCGACGCGGACGCCCATCTTCAGCATCTTCTCCATGGCGTGCTGCCAGGGCTTGTGGTGCTGGATGAACGGGTCGTTCCGCATGGCGTCCTGGGCCCGCTTGCGGTCCACGTCCTTCAGCGGGTGCGTGGGCAGCTTGTACTCGACGATGTCCTCCGGCGTGACGCCCAGGAACCGCGCCCGCGGCACGCAGAAGAACTCGTTGAGGTGCGCGGCGTTGCCGCTGCCCACCTTCAACGTGCGATAGATATTGAAGTATCCGTACGGGTCTCCGTCCGTGAACACGTACACGTCCAGCCCGCGCGAGTCGGCCAGGCGGCGGATGAACCGCCGGCACGCCCGGCTGGGCACGCCGCCCATCGACACCAGGATGCAGTGGTGCTTGTCGTAGAAATCCTCCTCGACCAGCCGCTCGAACATGCCCTTGGTCTCGATGGCCAGGATGAACTTCGCCCGCGTGCGGAACTCCAGCTCCTCCACGACCGTCGGCACGCTGTACGCCCCGCTGCCGAACGCCGTGCAGTCGATCTCGACGCGCTTGCCCGTCCGCCGGTCGCGGTCGACGACCACCAGCTCCCCCGCCACCTCGCCGCCGTGCTCGTCGGCACGGAAATTCATCTGCTCGCGGTTGACCGACAGCATGGCCTCCACGTCGTCCATCACCGTGTCGGACTCTTCCTGCGCGGCGAACGCCGCCTCGCCCCAGTTGTACGCCTGGTAGTACGCCTCCCGCTTCGTCGAGTGCCGGCCCGTCCGGATCAGGTCCTGGCTCATCGCCATCATCTTGAGGCTCTAGGCGAAGGTCTTCACCGTCCCCACGGTCATCGTGCCGACCTTGTTGCGCCCGTTCAACTGGAAGTACCCCGCCTGCGGGCGGTACTTCACGTTCGCCAGCGAGCGGATGGGCAGTTTCATCTGCGGCTTGGCCTTCCGGCGGATCCGCTCGTACACGCCCATCGCCTGGTCATGGATCCGACCTACGAC
>CAYWTX010000352.1:0-31461 GCA_964461295.1 uncultured Planctomycetaceae bacterium
CTCCTTGCCGCCGACGGCGATTGTCTGGTGACCGGCGACAGGGATCTGCTCGGCCTGGGCGAATTCAGTGGCCTTCCGATCCTCTCCCCGCGGCAACTGCTGGCCCGCCTGCGGCAGTCTGTTCCGCCTTCCCGCCCGTAACAGACCGAAGGGGCGCCGGCTCGCCTTCCCGTTCCTGCCCGGCCGAGGTGGGCCTGGCGGCCGCGGTGATGGTGCTTCGCGCGATCGAGAGCATGGAGACAGGCAAGCGGATCGAACTGAAGCCGGAGGAGTTCAGGGCGTAGGGCAACGGTCCCCCCGCACTGTGCAATCGCCGCCGGCAGGAAGGACACCCTATGGAACGTTTCGGCCACTTCGACGAAGACACCGGTGAGTACGTCATCACGACGCCGCGGACCTCGCGGCCCCAGGAGAACTTCCTCTTCAACGAGCGGTACTTCGCGTGTGTCCACCAGACGGGCAACGGGTTCTCGCGTTACACCGATCCGCGCGGCTACGCCACCACAATCGTCAAGGGCGGCATCGAGCCCGCCCACAACAGCCTCTCGCGCATCATCTATGTCCGCGATGACGACACCGGCGACTACTGGTGCGTCGGCTGGTACCCGGTCTGTCGCGAACCCGACGTCTACGAATGCCGCCAGGGACCCGGGTACACGGTCGTCAGCAACCAGACCGATGGTGTGGCGGCCCGGTGGCGGCTCTTCGTTCCGCGCGGCGAAACGCCGGTGGAGCTCTGGACGCTGAGTCTGCGGAACACAGGCGGCCGTTCGCGGCGGCTGTCGGTCTTTTCCGTGGCTGTCCTTTCGCTGGAGAGCAGCGTCGGAACCTATGGTCACGAATCGTACCTGAACACGGTCCCGCTGAAGCGCGCACATGGCGTGGCCGCGCGCAAGGCGGCGTTCACGCTCCCCAATCCGTACTTCGCCGCGTTGTTCATCTCGGGCCGGCGGCCGACCTCGTGGGACGGCGATCTCAACACCTTCATGGACCAGTTCCGGTCGTTGGCCAACCCGATCGGGCTGACCCGCCCTCGCTGCCGCCGATCCATCGCCAGCCGCGACCCGGTCGCGGGCATACTGCATCACGCGATCGTCCTGAAGCCCGGCGCCGAATGGAGGAACGACTATCTGGCCGGCGCGGCGGATGTGTTCCATTGGGAACGCGATGCCGCCGAGGGCGACCGTCGTTACTTGCGCGACGGCGGCAAATCGGTCGATCGCGCCTTCGCGGCCACCGTCAGCGGCATCCGCAACCGATTGGCTCGCGTCGCCATCGGCACCGCCGACCGCCGATTCAATCGCGTTTTCAATCAGTGGATCCCGCTGCTGATCGATTGGGGCACGACATCGGGCCGATGGGGAATGCTCGGCTACCGCGACATCGTGCAGCAGGCACAGGGGCTGGCAATGTTCGACCCCGCCAAGTCGCGCGCACGACTCGAACAAGCCCTGCGCCACCAGTACCGCGACGGCTGCGCCGTCCGCTCGTTCCCGGCGGTTCACGAAGACTCGAAGATGAAGTACGCGGATTCCAGTCTCTGGCTGGTCGATGCCGTAACCGAGTACGTGAAGGAAACCGGCGACGCCGCCTTTCTGGACGAGCCGATCCCGTACATCGACAGCGACCAGGCCGATCCCGTCCTGTGCCACATGCAGCGCGGATTGGACGCCCTCTGGAACGACCGAGGCGGGCATGGTCTCTGCCGCATTCATCAGGGCGACTGGAACGATTCGCTCACGCACGTCGGCAGGCAGGGCCGCGGCGAGAGCGTCATGCTGTCGCAGTCGTTCGCCAAGGCCTGTCTGGTGATGGCGGAGTTGCACGAGCACCGGGGGGATCGCGCGGCCGCGAAGCGCTGCCGCCGGCGCCACGTCGCGTTCCGGGAGAACCTGAACCGCCACGCCTGGGACGGCGCCTGGTATGTCCGCGGGTTCGACGACGACGGCAATCCGATCGGTTCGCGCCGGTGCCGCGAAGGGAAGATGTTCGTGAACAGCCAATCCTGGGCCTTGATATCCGAAACGGCGCCGGCACGGCGCGTACCGGTCCTGTTGCGCAGCTTGCGGCGGTTCTTGCGCACACCGTACGGCTACGCCATGCTCTGGCCGACCTTCACCAGCGCCACGCCCAACATCGGCCGCTTGTCCTGTCTCGAACCCGGGTGCAGCGAGAACGGCAGCGTTTACACGCACGCCAACGCGTTCCTCGCGGTCGCGCTCGCGCACGCCGGCCTGGCCGACGAGGCGCTGGACGTGATCCGGCGAATCATGCCGTACAACCCCTCGAATCCAAGCAGTTCGGTCATTCCCTACCAGCTTTCCAACGGCTACGGCGGGCCGGCGCACCGTACCGAGCCGGGCAAGGCGCAGTTTGGTTGGAGCACGGGGTCCGGCGCCTGGCTGCACCAGGCCGTTGTGGAATTCCTGTTTGGCGCCAGGCGAGGCTATGACGGGTTGACTCTGCACCCGTGCCTGCCCTCCTCCTGGCGCAACGTCTCGCTCGAACGCACGTACCGGGGTTGCCGCTATCTCATCCGTTACCGTCGCCATCGCCAAGGCGCGGGCGGTCGCCTGATCAAGGTGACTGTCAACGGGCAACCCCACGACCCGGCGGCGCCGCTGCCCATTGAGCCAGGTTGCCAGCTGGACGTTCGGGCGATCGTCGGGTGATGGGATTCAGCCGCTGCATACGGCTGAAGTCCTGCCGCTTCCGGAACCATTCGGGGCTCGGGAGACAGGCGGGCCGAAGCGGGTTCTGAGGCGCTGCCTCCCGGGCGAGTCTCCGCGGACGCGAGGTTGTTTTCGCGGGCGGGCGGCGGTAGGCTTTCGTATTGCGCCGTGGACTTGGCGACACGCGGAACACGCTCCGCCGGTAACGACAGGAGAAACGCACGATGCCAGAAGCGACCGAACGTCCCGCGGGCACGGAAGACCAGGATGAGATCATACGGCAGAGCACCGTGCTCGTCGTGGACGACAACGCGCAGAACCTTGAGTTGCTGGTGGCCTACCTGGACGGCATCCGGTGCGGGGTCCAGACGGCCGCCGACGGCCTGGAGGCCCTGGAGAAGGTCCGCCAGTCGCCGCCGGACCTGATCCTGCTGGACGTGATGATGCCAAGAATGAGCGGCTTCGAGGTCTGCCGCAAGCTCAAGAGCGACCCGGCCACTCGCGACATTCCGATCATCATGGTGACGGCCCTGAACGAGTTGGGCGACATCGAGCGCGGGGTGGAGAGCGGGACCGACGATTTCATCACCAAACCGGTCAATCGCATGGAGTTGACCACCCGCGTCCGCAGCCTGCTCCGCGTGCGACACCTGAAAGGCGAACTCGACCGGACGCTGGCCTACCTCAACGACGTGGAAGGCGAAGGGGAGGGGAAGCCCGCGTAGCGGGCCCCGGCGACCAGCGACGCGGGCTTCGCCCGCCGCAGAAGGCAGCAGCCAGCAGCACCGGTCCGCGTCTCCCCGCGTCTCCGCGTCTTCCCGGCGCCCCGGCACGCGGGTATGATTGTGGCAGTGGTTCTTCCGAAACCTGCACGGAGCAAGAGGATGAAACATCGGCGTTCGCTTCGCCTGCTGCCTGTCGTCGCCATCGTCCTGCCCTTCGCCCTCCCGCTTGCCGCCGACGAACCCGCGTCCTCGCCGGCCGCCGCCAAGCCCCGCGAGATCGCCGAGCGGACCCTCGCCGCAAGCGGCACCGTCGTCGTGCGGCTGGACAACGGCCTGCCGGTGATCGTCAAGGCCGTGCGAAACGCCCCGGTGGTGTGCGTGCGTGCGTATGTGCGGGCCGGCAGCCTGTACGAAGGCGAGTTCCTCGGCGCCGGCGTCAGCCACCTGCTGGAGCACCTGGTGGCCAAGGGCGAGGTCGAGCACGACGGCGCGAAGACCGCCCCCAGGGCCGCCCCCGGCTCCCGCGACCGCGTGCAGGAGATCGGCGGGCAGTCCAACGCCTCCACGTCGATGGACCGCACGCAGTACTACATCGAGGCCGCCGCGGGCAAGACCGACGACTGCATCGACCTCATCGCCGACTGGATGGCTCGCCCCCTCATCACGAAGGAAGACTTCCAGCGCGAGCACGGCGTCGTCCAGCGCGAACTGGAACTTGGCAAGGACAACCCCGGCCGCATCATGTGGGACACCCACGGGCGCGACGTGTTCGGCACGCACCCGGCCGCGGCGCCGGTGATCGGCTTCGCCCGCCCGCTGCGCGACCTGGGATACCAGGACGTGCGGACGTACCACGCCCGGATGTACACGCCGGCGAACATGGCGCTGGTGGTGGTGGGCGACGTGGACGTGGAGAAGGTGCTCGATCGCGTGTGCAAAGCATTTGCGGGCTTTGAGCGGGGGCGAGTGGCCAGCCTGTCGCTGCCGGAGGTCGATCCGCTGTCCGGCGTGCGGCGCTCGGTGCGGGTCCTGCCCAACATCAAGGAAGCGATGCAGGAGATGAGTTTCCAGACCGTCTCGCTGCTGAATGAGGACCTCTACGCCCTGGACGCCCTCAGTACGGTGCTGTCCGGCGGCGAGTCCAGCCGGCTGGTGAAGAAGCTCCGCCGCGACCTGAAGCTGGTCACCACCATCGAGGCCTCGAGCTGGACGCCTGAGTGGGGCAAGGGCCTGTTCACCGTGTCCTTCCGCGGCGATCCCAACAAGGCCGATGTGGCCGAGAAGGCCGTCCTCGACGAACTGCGGGCCCTGGCGGAAAAGGGCGTGGCGAGCGAGGAGTTGGCCCGCGCCAAGCGGCAGATGGTGGCCCAGTACGTCTACTCGCAGCAGTCGGTGGACTCGATCGCCTCGACGCTCGGAACCGACTATCTCTCCACCGGCGACGTGGACTTCTCGCGCTGCTACACGCGGAAGGTGCAGGCCGTGGCGCCCGAGCAGGTGCAGGCCGTGGCGAGGAAGTACTTCACCTTCGACCGCATGGCGGTCACGCGGCTGGTGCCCAGGTCGGCGGCCGCTCCGGTCGCCGCGACGGCCGCGGGCGTCGCCAAGGCCCAGGCCGAGCTGCTCACGTTGCCCAACGGCCTGCGCGTGGTGCTCAAGCCGACCGACGCGGTGCAGTTGGTCTCGATGACGCTGGCGGCCCGCGGCGGCGTGCTGCTGGAGGACGCCAACACCAGCGGCCTGGGCTCGCTGACAGCGGCGCTGACCACCAAGGGCGCCGGCAAGCGCAGCGCCGAGGACATCGCCACGTTCTTCGCCAACGCCGGTGGAAACATCGGCAGCGCATGCGGCAACAACACGACCTACTGGAACGCGACCGTCCTGGACGACAGCTTCGCCACGGCGCTGGAAATCCTCGCCGACGTGGTCGTCCGCCCGACGATGGACAAGAAGGAACTGGAGATCCTGCGCCCGCTTCACCTGGCCGGCATCGACCGCATCGACGAGCAGTGGATGGGACAACTCCAGTCGTTCTTCCGCGGCAAGTTCTACGTCCACTCGCCGTACCGGCTCGACCTCCTCGGCCGCAAGAGCGTCGTCTCCGCCGCCACGAGCGATCAGCTCGCCGCGTGGCAGCGCAAGAACATCCGCGCGGGCGACAGCGTGCTGGCCATCTGCGGCAACTTCGACGCCACGGCCGCGAAGAAGGCCGTCGAGCGGCTGTTTGCCGATATGCCGGCCGGGAAGACGGACCTGAGGATTCCCGCCCCGCGGCAGGTGGCGCCGGCCGGCGAGAAGTACGAACTGAAGACCGACAAGCAGGTGGGCGCGGTGATGATTGGCGCTCCGGGCATGAAGCTGGACGACGAGGACCGATTCGCCGTCAACGTGCTGGACACGATCATCAGCGGGTGGCAGCTGCCCTCCGGCTGGCTGCACACCGAGCTTCGCGGCAAGCAGCTCGTCTACGTGGTGCATGCGCAGAACTGGGCCGGCCTGGCGCCGGGGGCGTTTCTCGCCTACGCCGCCGGCCAGCCGGAGAAGATGCCCGAGGTGATCGACATCCTCCATCGCAACCTGCGGAAGGCGGCTGGGTACAAGCCGACGCGGGAAGAGGTGGACATCGCGGTGAACACGATCCTGACGGCGGAATTGCTGGACAATCAGTCGATGAGCGAACTGGCGATGGCGGCGGCGCTGGACGAACTGTACGGTTTCGGGTACGACTTCCGCGGCAAGCTCGAGGCAAAGTACCGCAAGGTGACGCCGGAAGCGGTGGCGGCCGCGGGGAAGAAGTACCTCAGCGGCGGCTATGTGACGTGCGTATCCCTGCCGGCGGCGCCATCGAGCAAGTAGACCACGAATTACACGAATGGAAGGCACGAATCACACGAACCGGGAGGGATGGGTCGAGAAGACGTGTGGAACGCCCACAACGGGAAGTCTTGTTCGTAGTACCGCCGTAAGGCGGGCCGTTTCCGACTGAGAGCGTGGCGGGATGCCGCCGACGCCTGCCCCGTTGGGGGCGGGACTACGAACGAGGAAGAATGCCCGTTTCCCTTCGCGCAACTGGTGGTCTCCGGGCCCTGATCGCGGTAGAACTCCAGAACGCGGAGAAACTGATGGACAAAGTGGACCTGCTCTCGTTATCGGTGCGGGACTTCGCCGCGGCCACGGCCGCCAGGCAACCCACGCCCGGCGGCGGCAGCGTCGCCGGCGCGGTCGGCTCGCTCGGGGTGGCCCTGGGCGAGATGGCCCTGGCGTTCACCGCGGGCAAGAAGAAGTACGCCGCTCACGCCGCGTTCCACGAGCATGCGGCCAGGCGGCTGGCCAAGGCGCGCGAGATGTTCCAGCAGCTTGTGGCCGACGACGTGGCGGCGTTCGGCAATTACCAGGACGCGTCGCGGCTGGAGGATGTCGCGGCCAAGCGCGAGGCGATGCAGCTTGCCGTCGCGGCCGCCATCGACGTGCCCCGCGAGGCGTCCAAGCTCGCCCTGGCCGTGCTGGAGGACCTGCTCGCCCTGGGCGACAAGACCAGCCCGCACCTCGTGAGCGACCTCGTCGCGGCGGCCGCGCTGCTGGAGGCCGTCTGCCGCCTGTGCGACTACAACGTCCGCATCAACGTGCCGAACGTGGCCGACGCCGCGGCGGCGGCGGATGTCAAGCAGTCCTCGGCCAACGACCTCGCCCGCGCGGTCGAGCTGCGCCGGCAGGTCGAGGCGGCCGTGGCTGGGCACTTGTCGTAACGGAGCATTGACCACCGAGGCACAGAGGGCGCAGAGATAAGAAGAGGCTTCCTCTCTTTGCTCTGTAACCTCCGTGACCTCTGTGCCTCTGTGGTGGATTGGGTCCTATGGGCAAAGAATACGAAATCTCACACGCCGGCGACGCCTGTGCCGCGTGCGGCAAACAGATGCAGCCGGGCGAGGAACTGGTCGCCACCGTCCAGCCGGGCGGGGAGACCGACGGCCAGGAAGTTTTCGTGCGACGCGATTTTTGCGCGCCGTGCTGGTCGGCCGATGGCGAGAAGCTCGCCGGGCCCGACTCGCTGGGCACGTGGCGGACGCGCGTCCCGCGGGCGAAGGAGAAGAAGAAGCTGTTCGTCGACGACGAGGTGCTGGCCGGCTTCTTCCAGCGGCTGGAAGGCGTCGAGGACCCGTCGCGGCAGCAGTTCCGCTTCGTGCTGGCGCTGGTCCTCATGCGCAAGAGAATGCTGGTCTACGACCGCTCGGAGGCCACCGACGCCGGCGACGTCTGGACGCTGCACTTCCGCGGCCGGGACGGCGCGTGGCGCGTCGTCGATCCGAAGATGGACGAGGACAAGATCGCCGAAGTCAGCCGGCAGCTTGGCGAGATCTTGCAGGGAGAACTATGAGAGATCGAAATATCCAATATCCAGTATGCAATTCTCAACTCCCAAAGCGGATGGGGCCGCATGTTCAACCGCTTTCCCAATCTTCTTTCCGACTTGGCTATTGGACATTGGATGTTGGATATTGGACATTGCTGTTTTCCCTTCTCCTGTCCCTCGGGTGCGCCCAGCCCTGCCCCGACGCTTTTCTTCCGCCCGGCGAGGTGCTCGCCCGCCACAACGCCAACGCCAATGCCGTGCCTCGGCTGTGGGCGCGGGCGAAGATTGCCGTCACGCTCGTGGACGACAAGGGCCGCCAGTTCACATGGGGCTCCACCTCGCCGCTGGCGTCGCCCAACGGCCT
Source organism: uncultured Planctomycetaceae bacterium (assembly GCA_964461295.1). Taxonomy (GTDB): domain Bacteria; phylum Planctomycetota; class Phycisphaerae; order SM23-33; family SM23-33; genus CAYWTX01. The sequence goes on from CAYWTX010000352.1 coordinate 8,113, forward strand.
GCTGCTGCTGTTCAAGGATCCCAATGGCTCCGGCGGGCATGATTTTGTTCTCATCGGCCGCGAGGCCGCCGGCGTGGAGCTGTTCCGCCTGGGCAATGACAACGAGCGAGGCGTGTACTACTTCTGGTACTCCTTCGGCGAGCGGGCCGGGGCGTGGTTCGGGCTGACGCGCCTGGCCGGCGGGCCCGGCGTCGAGGCCCTGCCCATCGACCCCACGCAGCTGGTCAGTCTGCTCGCCATCGTGCCCCTGCCGGTCGAACCGAACGCCCTGCCCGCCACCGTCGTCACCATGCAGGACACCCCCGGCCGATGCGCGTACGTGGCCACCCACGTGGGCGCCCAGGCCGTCACCGGCAACGTGCTGTTCAAACGCCGCATGTACTTCCACTGGGCGACCCAGGAGCCGCCGCGGGCGTACCGGGTCGACATCCTCGACCCCGCCGGGCGCACGGCTCTCACGGCCGACCTGGCCGACTGGAAGCCCATCGACGTGTCCGCGCTGGGCGAGCCGCCGAAGACGGCGCCCGTCATGCCCACGCGGCTGGACATTGCCGCCACGCCCGTCGACACACGCCGGGGGGCCTCCGTGCGGCGGATTCAACTGGTGCTGTCGGAGGTCACGGCCGGCGAAAAGGCGATGCGGTCGGCCACGCGGTTCCGCCCGCCTCCGGGCGTCGCGGCGACGCAGGTGGACCGAAGCCTGGTGCAACCGCCGACGACCGACAGGGGGGCGAAATGAGCAGCAGCGGGCGTCTACTGGCGATGGCGGCGTGCCTGCTGGCCGCGGGGGGGCAGCTCGCGGCCCAGCCCGCCCCCGGCGGCCAGACCCTCCTTCTCGCCGGTTCCGAACAGGCCCTGTGGCTGATCCGCGCCGATGGGTCGAAGAACAGCTTCGACCTGTGCGTGCGCAAGGCCGGCGGCGCCTGGCGATGGATCGACCAGGACCTCGCCGGGCGCCCTGCCGTCGCGGCCGTGTCGGACGAACTGCTCCACCTCTTCTTCCGCGACACGGGCGACTACCTCACCTTCGGGCCGCAGCGCGGCGAGCGAACGGTGCAGTACCGGCCGCAGGACGCGAACTGGCCGAGTCGCCAGGCCCCGCTGTCGCTGTGCGCGGGCCCCGACCGGCAGATGTTCGCGCTGGTGGCCCGCCCCGTCGCGACGGCCACGCGCCCGGCGACGACGGCGCCGGGCGTCGCAGGCCCGGAGGCCGCCACGGTGACGTTCGCGCCCGCGACCGCCCCTGCCGCGCCCGGCGCCGGTTCGTCACGCCGAATCCTCGGCCTGTTCCACCAGCCGGGGCAGCGGTGGCAACACCTGCTGGACGTGCCCCAGGAGGATTTCGCCCGTGGGGACGTCGCGGCCGTCGCATACGCCGGCGACAAGCTGTACGTGCTGCTCCACGCGCCCGCCGCCACGCCCGACACGGCCACGCTGCTCAGCGCGCAATGGCCGATCGACCCCAACAAGCCCGCCTGGTCGCCCGTGCCGCTTGCCGGCCTGCCCGCCAAGGGCAGGATCATCGGCATGGTTGGCGGCCGGCGGCCCGTCATTGTCATATCGCTGCCGGCCGGGCCGGCCCCGCGCGAGCTCGCGACGTGCATGCCGATGGCCGAGGGCAAGGGGTGGGTCGTTCGGACGGTGGGCGTGGGCGACAAGCCGCAGACTTGGCCGGCGGCTCAGGCGCCGCTGTCGGCGGCCATCGGCGAGCAGATCGCTCTGCTCTGGAAGGACGAGAAGGGCTTTGGCTTCGCCACGTGCGACCCGCTCACGGGCACGCTGGCGATCGGCGATGCCAAGGGGCTCTTCGCGCGCCAACCGATCGACGAGTTCGGCACGGCCATGCAGGAGTACTTCGTCTGGATCGTCGTGATCATCGTGCTGCTGCCGCTGCTGATCTTCCGTCCCCGGGCGGCGGCAGTGCCGTTCGCCCTTCCGGATACGGTTCGCCCGGCGCATCTCGGCAAGCGGCTGTTGGCGGCGGCCGTCGATTTCCTGCCCTTCCACCTTGCCGGCATGGCGATCGTGAGGGTCGTGGTCCCCGACCTCTCGGTGGACGACCTGTGGCGCCAGATGAAGGACGTCTTCTCCGGCCAATCCAACCAGTCGCTCCCCGCGGCGTTCGTGATCGAGGCCATCGCGTCACTGACGGCCTACGTGATCTATTGCATCGTGATGGAATCGCTGACGGGCGCGACCGTCGGCAAGCGGCTGTTGGCCTTGCGCGTCGTGGGGCCTGGCGGCCAGGGGGCCGACTTCCGGCTGTGCTTGTTGCGGAACGTCTTCAAGATGCTCGAGTTCATGATGCCCATTCCCTGGGCCTTCGTGCCGATCTTCACCCGTTACCGCCAGCGCCTCGGCGACCTGCTCGCCCACACCGCCGTGGTGGAGGACAACTTCCCTGCCGTGGAGGCGAAGCCCGACGTGGGCTCCGCAGCCCCCGAGCAGCGCGACGAAAGCGACAAGGGCGAGCGGCGGCAATGAGTGTCGGGATGGACTGACGCTCCGCGTGGCGAGCGACGCTCTGGCCTGGCCCCGATCTGGGACCTACCCGCCACGGACGGAGACAGACCTGCCCGCTGGAACGCGCAGACCGCCGATCTCCAATCGCCAATTGGCAATTGGCAATTGGCAATACTTACCGGGCTGTGCGTGTCGGCGGCGTGCCCGCCGCGGGAGGCATGGGGCGGGTGGTCGGCTTCGGCGCGGCGGGGGCGGGCGGCTTGGCGTGGTTGGTCACGCGCTGGACCAGGGCCTCGTCCCACTTGTCGGCCAGGACGAACGGCGCGACGAAGTTGGCCACGAACGATCGCGCCGACGTGGTCACGTGGAGGCCATAGTTGCCCGATTCGGCCATCTCCGGATTCCACGGGATCTGGAACATCTTGGCATACGCATGGCGATTGCCCGTCGCCGCGGCCGAGGGGTGGAAGCCGACTCGCCCGGCGGAGGATTCATGCCGGCCGTCCATGGTTCCGGCGATCGTCGTGCCGACGCCGAGGAAGAACCAGTCGCGGCGCGAGTAGAAGTTGACGGCGCCGCGTCGCGAGCGAGCCAGGGCGAAGTCGGCCATGTACTCCGGCGAGACGGCTGGGGCGACCATGATGATGCCGTCGACCTGCACGTCGCCGGGCAGGGCCTCGGCGATCCACAGCGCCATCGCGCCGCCGCCGCTCTGCCCGACCAGCACGATCGGCTGGTCGGGGTGCGCGAAGCGATACTCGGCGATCCGCATGGCGACGCGCCGTGCGGCCGATCGGTTCCTCGTCTCCGCCCGCAGCGTCCACAGCGGGCCCAGGTGGCTCGTCCAGTCCACCAGGTCGATTCCCCAGCGGACGCCCGCGTCGTTCAGGCCGTCGCAGACCGCCTCGTTCAGCGGGCTGCGCCCCTCGATCCCCGTCAGAACGACCACCAGACCGCGGTCGAGGCGGTTGGGCGCGAGGTAGGGCCGGTGCGTCGTGCACCCGCCGGCGGCCAGGCAGGCGCCCGCCGCCACGATGACAAACAGCGACTTGCCCATGGAGTATGTTATTCTTTGACCTCGTACTCGGCGTCGATCACGTCTTCGCCTTCCTTCTTCTGCTGCCCACTCTCGGGCGGGCGTCCGCGTGGAGGCGGCGTGCCGTCCGCGGCGGCCTTCGCCCCGGCCGCGCCGCGGTACATCTGTTCGGCCACCTTGTGGGAGCTGTTCTGGAGGTTCTCCATCGATTTGCGGATGCGTTCGGCGTCGTCGCTCTTCAGGGCGTCGCGCAGGTTGGTCAGCGCCGCCTCGACGTTGCCGCGATCCTCCGCGGACAGCTTGTCGCCCTGGTCGCGGAGCATCTTCTCCACCGTGTAGGCGAACTGGTCGCCCTGGTTTCGCAGGTCCACCAGTTCGCGTCGTCGGCGGTCGTCGGCGGCGTGCGACTCGGCATCCTTCCGCATGCGGTCGATTTCCTCGCGGTTGAGGCCGCCGGAGCCCTTGATCTCGACGGACTGCTGCTTGCCGGTGGCCATGTCCTTGGCCGAGACGTGCAGGATGCCGTTGACGTCGATGTTGAAGCTGACTTCGACCTGCGGCACGCCGCGCGGCGCGGGGGGCAGGCCCGTCAGGTTGAACCGCCCCAGCGTGCGGTTGTCGGGGGCGAACTCGCGCTCGCCCTGAAGCACGTGGATCGTCACTTCGGTCTGGCTGTCGCTCGCCGTGGAGAAGATCTCCTTCTTCTCCGTCGGGATCGTGGTGTTGCGTTCGATGAGCTTGGTCATCACGCCGCCCAGCGTCTCGACGCCCAAGCTCAGCGGCGTCACGTCCAGCAGCACCATCTGCTCCTCGATCTCGCCGCCGATGATGCCCGCCTGGATGGCCGCGCCGATCGCCACCGCCTCGTCGGGGTTCACCGACTTGTTGGGTTCCTTGCCGAACAGGTCCTTGGCGATGTCGCGCACGCGCGGAATCCGCGTCGAGCCGCCCACCAGGATGCATTCATCCACCTGCTCCGGCGTCAGCTTCGAGTCCGACATCGCCTGCTTGCACGGGCCGACGAGCCTCTGGAACACCGGCTCGCAGAGCTGCTCGAACTTCGACCTCGTCAGCGTCAGCGTCAGGTGCTTGGGGCCCTCGGCCGTCGCGGTGATGAACGGCAGGTTGACGTTCGCCTCCAGCGCCGTCGACAACTCGCACTTGGCCTTCTCGGCGGCTTCCTTCAGCCGCTGCATGGCCATCGGGTCCTTCCGCAGGTCGATGCCTTCCTGCCGCTTGAACTCGTCGGCGATGTGGTTGATCAGCAGCTCGTCCAGGTCGTCGCCGCCCAGGTGCGTGTCGCCGTTGACCGACAGCACCTCGAAGACGTTGTCGCCGATGTCCAAGTTCGAAACGTCGTACGTCCCGCCGCCGAAGTCGAACACCGCGACCTTCTCGTTCTTCTTGCGCTCCAGCCCGTACGCCAATGCCGCCGCCGTGGGCTCGTTGATGATCCGCTCGACCTTCAGCCCGGCGATCTCGCCGGCTTCCTTGGTGGCCGTACGCTGGGAATCGTTGAAGTACGCCGGCACGGTGATGACCGCGCGGGTGACCTCTTCGCCGAGGTAGTCCTCGGCCGTCTTCTTGAGGTCCCCAAGGATCATGGCGCTGATTTCCTGCGGCGTGTAGTCCTTGCCGCGGACGCGAACCTTGACGAGGTCGTCGGGCCCGCCGACGATCTCGTAAGGCACCGTCTTTTCTTCGGTGGCGACCTCGCGGTGCCGCCGGCCCATGAACCGCTTGATCGAGAAGACCGTATTCCTGGGGTTGGTGACCTGCTGGTGCTTGGCAGGCTGCCCGACCAGACGCTCGCCCTTCTCGGTGAAGCCCACCACCGACGGCGTCAGCCTGTTGCCTTGGCGGTTGATAAGCACTTTAGGCGTCGAACCTTCCATCAAGGCCACAACGCTATTGGTCGTCCCCAGGTCGATCCCGATAATCTTCTTCGAAGCCATAGTGGTCTCGCCTTTCACACACGCCGGCCGCACCGGCCGGGATCCGAAAACGCGGCACGGTTCAGGTTCGGATGGCGCAGCTCTCCGAGTTGCCGCTGCCGGGGTCCACAACTCTGGCGATTTGTGCCACCAAGAAGCGGCACGTCCTGAATCAAGCCGAAAGACACGGATTCCAACCCACTGATTGCAATGTTTGTGCCAATCACTAACCCACGCAAAAGAAAGCCGTTACGGCACATTCGCCGCTGCTGCAAGTGCCAAATCGGCTGTGCGCCGCAACCGCCGTGCCCGCTTTGGCAGGCCTGCTCGTTACCCTCTGCTGAACCAGGCCCTTCCTTCGCCGTTCGTCTTCCCCCCCCCATATGATAGGCCGCTACTCATGCCCCTAACGTCTTCGGGGTGCTCGGAACTCGGCGCCACGGCTGCAAACACCGCAGACGCGGCGCCCATCTCCAGACAGGCCGGTTCCTACGCCAGGGTCGCCTTCTCCAGTTCCTCGAGCATCTTCCGCATGTCCTCGGCGTCCTCGGCCGCCAAGAGCTGGTCGACGTGCGCGCGGGAGTGAAGCATCCGCCCCAGGCGGGCCAGCACGTGCAGATGCGTGCGGTCATCCTTGCAGCAGATCAGGAAGAACAGGCGGGTGAGCGAGCCGTCGTCGGCCCCGAACGGGATGCCGCCCGGCGAGAGCCCCACCACGACGAAGCTGTTGGCGATGTCGTACGGCAGCGGGTAGCGCGGGTGCGGCAGGGCCGCGCCGGGCGCGATCGCCGTGGAGCAGAGGTCCTCGCGCTTCTTCACCTCGGCCATCAGTTCCTCGCGGACGTAGACGACGCCGGCCTTGTCGGCCAGGTCGACCAGGTCGCGCAGCGCGCCGTCTCGCGTGCGGGCGTGGAGGGGCACGGCGATGCCGCCCCGCGGGATCAGCGGGCCGACGAGCAGCACCTCGTGATCGAACCCGTGGTGGGCGCTGACGCCCTTCTCGATGCCGGCCAGGCGGTCCTTGGGCAGCTCGTGGATATGCTCCTCGACCCAGTGGTCGATGTCGCCCTTCTGGAACTGGAAGCTGCCGCCGACCTTCCGGCAGGGAATCTGCCCGCGCGAGGCGAGCTTCAGCACCTCGCGAACGTCCAGGCGCAGGTACGCGGCCACTTGCTGATCTGTCATTGCTTCGCGCGGCATGGCGATGGGGAATGCTACAGCCGCGGGGGCAAAGAGGAAAGGGATTGTGCTCGTCGGGTGTGTCCGGTTGGGCGATAATGCCCGGCGGCATCGAACAGGACGCCCCGCCCGCCTGGGATCGGGCGGGCATGGTCGTTCCAGGATCGCGAATGCTTCGAGGAGAAGAAAATCCGCCGGCGTTGTTCCCCCACGCGGACATCAAGCTGATGCGGGGCACCTGGTGGGTCGCCCACACCAAGCCCCGGCAGGAGAAGGCGTTGGCCCGCGACCTCGCCAGGTCCGACGCGGGCTACTTCCTGCCGATGTGCGATGTCAAGCGGACCAGCCGCGGGCGAAGCTGGCCAACCAGGTTGCCCCTGTTTCCCGGCTACGTGTTCCTGTGCGGCTCCGACGCCGATCGCCTCGCCTCGTTGAAGACCGGGCGTGTGATCGCCACGATCCCCGTGCCCGACCAGCAGGGGCTGCTGGCGGAGTTGGCGGCCGTGCAGCGGCTGATCGAGTCGGGGCTGGGGGTCGATCCCTACCCGGCGTTGAAGCGGGGCGTCCGGTGCCGGGTCCGCTCGGGCCCGCTGCACGGGCTGGAGGGCAAGGTGGCCCAGCGGCGTGACCGCAGCCGCTTCGTGATCGAGGTGAGCATCCTGGGCCAAGGGGCGGCCGTGACCATCGACGGCGCCCTGCTGGAGCCGGTGGACTGAGAGACTGTCCACTGCCGCCTGTGGGGCGGCGAGTCCAGTTCCTGCTGGACTTGTGGGTCGTCTTTTACTAGATTAGTGGGTGTAGAGCGAGACAATGGGAGGCATGGCTCGGTGCTCATCCACGGTTCGGCCAGGAATGCCTCGCCGTCGCAGACCGGAGATCGGCGTGAGTGCAACGAAGCGGCAATCTGAACTGGCTGGGCACGTCGAGCACGCCGCCGGCGTCGATGTCTCGCTCTGCTATCAGTGCGGCAAGTGCACGGCCGGCTGCCCGATGGCGCGCTACATGGACCTCTCGCCCAATCAGGTGATGCGCCTGGTGCAGGTGGGCGACGCGGCCGCCGAGGAGGCCCTGCTTGGCTGTGAGGCCATCTGGTACTGCCTGGGCTGCCTCACCTGCACGCAGCGCTGCCCGCGCGAGTTGGATCCGGCGGCCGTGATGGACGCCCTCCGCGAGCGGGCCCACGAGCAAGGCAAGGTGCACTCCAACGCGAGGAAGATTCGCGCCTTCCACGAGGCGTTCCTGAAGACGGTCGAGAAGAACGGCCGCATGAGCGAGATGCCGCTCGTGCAGCGCTACAAGCTGGCCAGCGGCGACCTGTTCAGCGACGTGCTGCTGGCGCCGGTGATGCTGGCGAAGGGGAAGCTGCCGCTGAAGGCGCACAAGATTGCCGGGCGCGACGACGTGAAGCGGATCTTCAAGGCCTGCGGCAAGGGCAAGGGAGGCCGCAAGTGAGCGCCATCGGGTTCTATCCCGGCTGCTCGTTGAGCGGCGGCGGCATCGAGTTGAGCCTGTCCATTCGGGCGATCGCGGCCGCGGCCGGCGTGGAACTTCGCGAGATCGACGACTGGAGCTGCTGCGGCGCCACGGCCGCCCACAGCCTCAACCACGAGCTGAGCGTCGCGCTGCCGTATCGCGTTCTCGCGCTGGCCGAGGCGCAGGCAATGAGCGAAGTGCTCGCCCCGTGCGCGGCGTGCTTCTCGCGGCTGAGGGGCACCAACGTGCGGCTGGCGCGGAGCGCCGAATTGGCGAAGCGCATCGGCGAGATCGTGGGGAAGCCCTACAGCGGCGGCGTTGGCATTCTCAGCATCACCGAGTTCATCAACCGGCTGCTCGCCGAGGGGCTGGCCGACAAACTGCCCTCGCCGCTGCCGGGTCTGAAGGTCGCCTGTTACTACGGCTGCCTGCTCAGCCGCGGCGCCGACATCGTGGTGGGTGACGACCCCGAATCGCCCACCAGCATGGACAAGGCCGTGCGGGCGGCCGGGTGCGAACCGGTGGCGTGGAACTTCGCCACGGAATGCTGCGGCGGCGGGTTCAGCATGTCCAAGACCGACGCGGTGCTCGATCTGTCGCAGGCGATTCTCGCCGACGCTCAAGCGGCCGGGGCCGACATGGTCGTCACCGGCTGCCCGATGTGCCACAGCAACCTCGACATGCGGCAGCGCAAGCTGACCGGCAGCGGGCGGCTGGATCGCCCGATGCCCGTTGTGTACCTCAGCGAGCTTCTCGGCCTGGCGGCGGGGTTGGAGCCCAAGGCCCTCGGCTTGGACCGCCACTTCACGCCCGCGCTGGCGGTGGCGGAGAGGAAGGCGTAGCCATGGCGCGCATCGGCGTATTCATCTGCCACTGCGGCGAGAACATCGCCCGGACGGTGGACTGCGCCGCCGTGGCCGCGACGGCCGCCAAGTTCGCCGGCGTCGTCCATAGCGTCGACTACAAGTACATGTGCTCCGACCCCGGCCAGCAGATGGTCCGCCAGGCGATCGTGGAGCACAAGCTCACCGGGGTGGTCGTGGCCGCGTGCAGCCCGCGAATGCACGAGCGCACGTTCCGTTCGGCGGCCGCGGCCGCCGGGCTCAACCCCTACCTGCTGGAGATGGCCAACATCCGCGAGCACTGCTCGTGGGTGCACGACGACAAGGCTGCCGCGACGGCCAAGGCGATCGACCTGGTCCGCCTGATGGTGGAGAAGGCGAAGCGCAACCGGGCGCTGCACCCCATCCGCGTGAGCGTCGAGCCGACGGCGATGGTCGTCGGCGGCGGCATCGCGGGCATCCAGGCCGCGCTGGACATCGCCAACGGCGGCAAGAAAGTCGTCCTCGTGGAACGTAGCCCGTCGCTGGGCGGGCACATGGCCCGGCTGAGCGAGACCTTCCCCACGCTGGATTGCAGCCAGTGCATCCTCACGCCGCGGATGGTCGAGGCCGCCACGCACCCGAACATCACGCTGATGACCTACAGCGAGGTCGAGGCCGTCGAGGGGTTCGTCGGCAACTTCGAGATCACCGTCCGCCGCAAGGCCCGCTACGTCGATCCGGTCAAATGCACCGGCTGCGGCGACTGCTGGAACAAGTGCCCGCAGAAGAAGATACCCAACGAGTTCGACGCCGGCCTGGGCAAGCGCACGGCCATCTACCTGCCATTCGCCCAGGCCGTGCCGAACAAGCCCGTTATCGACGCGGAGCACTGCACGATGCTGACCAAGGGCAAGTGCGGGCTGTGCGCCAAGCTGTGCCCGCGCGGGGCGATCAACTTCAAGGACGCCGACGAGCTCGTGAAGGTCCGCGCCGGCGCGGTCGTGCTGGCCACGGGCTTTGAACTGTGGGACCACTCGCCCTACGGCGAGTATGGCGGCGGCAAGCTGACCGACGTGATCGACGGCTTCGCGTTCGAGCGGCTGGCGTCGGCGAGCGGCCCCACCAGCGGCGAGATTCGCCGCCCCAGCGACGGCGCCGTCCCCGGCACGGTGGTGTTCCTCCAGTGCTGCGGCAGCCGCGACGAAAAAATGGGCATGCCCTACTGCTCGCGAATCTGCTGCATGTACACCGCCAAGCACGCCATGCTCTATCGCCACAAGGTCCACGACGGCCGGGCCGTCATCTTCTACATGGACATTCGCGCGGCCGGCAAGGGCTACGAGGAGTTCGTGCGCCGCGCGATCGAGGCCGACGGGGCCGAATACGTCCGCGGGCGAGTCAGCAAGATCCACCGCCGCCAGGACGGCAAGCTGATCGTACGCGGCGCCGACACGCTGGCCGGGCGGCCCGTGACCATCGAGGCCGACATGGTCGTCCTGGCCGACGCCGTCGTGGCGCGGAAGGGGGCGTCGAAGCTCGCGCAGCTCTTCGGCGTCGGCTACGACCAGTACGGTTTCCTGAGCGAGGCGCACCCCAAGCTGCGCCCGGTGGAGACCTCCGCCGCCGGCGTGTTCCTCGCCGGCGCCTGCCAGGCGCCCAAGGACATCCCCGACACGGTTGCCCAGGCCTCGGCCGCGGCCGCCAAGGTGCTCGGGCTGTTCTCGCGCCCGCAGCTCGAGCGCGAGCCGGTCGTCGCCCGCGTGAACCGCACCACGTGCGTGCACTGCCGCGCCTGCATCAGCGCCTGCCCCTATGGGGCCATCGGCGACTACAACATCGTCGACCGCTCCGGGCGAGTGGTGAAGGTGGTGGCCGAGGTGAACGAAGGCCTCTGCCAGGGCTGCGGCACGTGCGTGGCTGTGTGCCGCTCGAACAGCCTGGACCTGGATGGTTTCACCGACGAGCAGGTTTTCGCGGAAATCGAGACGCTCGCCGAAAGCGAGTTGTAGAGTTTACGCCAGTGGAGCAAAGAGACCACGAATTGCACCAATGAAGACGAATTGCACGAGAAGAAAGAGCGAAGAGTGAGACAGGTCAAGGCGCCTGTCTCTCCTTCGTGTAATTCGTGGTCTCCTTTACCCGAATACTGAAGATGTCCGACAAACCGAACAACTTTGAGCCGCGAATCGTCGCCTTCGTCTGTAACTGGTGCACCTACGCGGGCGCGGACCTGGCCGGCACCAGCCGGCTGAAGTACGCCCCCAACGTGCGGATCATCAAGTTGCCATGCACCGGGCGGATCGACCCGCTGTTCATCCTGCGGGCGTTCGAAGGCGGGGCCGACGGGGTGCTCGTCAGCGGGTGCCACCCCGGCGACTGCCACTACACCAGCGGCAACTTCCACGCCCGGCGCCGCTGGACCATCTTCCGCAAACTGCTGGACTTCAGCGGCATCGACCCGTCGCGCCTGTTCTTCAGTTGGGTCTCCGCCGCCGAGGGCCAGAAGTTCGCCGACCTCATCAATGCCATCACCGCGAAGGTGCGAGCCGCCGGCCCGTTCGCCGAGAACAACCCGGCCAGGAGGCGAGCATGAGCGGCGTCGACACACTGCGGGCCGACGCCGCCGCACTGCTGCGGGACGGCGCCGCCACAATGGTGATAGGCTACCGCGCCGCCGGGGCGCTGCGCCCGCCCGTGTTCGTCACCGACGCCCGCGACGCCCAGCATCTCGTCCTGGACGCCGCCTGCACGCAGAACCTTGCCGCGTACCTCGTCAAGCCTGAGGTGCGCCGCCACGCGCCGCTGGCGCTGGTCGCCCTGCCCCGCGCGGCCCGAAGCGCCCTCCTGCTGGCCGCCGAGTCGCAGATCACCGACGCCGACGTCAGACTGCTCGTCGCCGAGGCCGCGACGGGCGAATACCACGGCGCCATGGACCTGCCCGCGGCCGCCAGATTCCTCGCCCAGCGATACGCCGACATGCCCGCGGACGCCGAGACGGCCAAGCGCCAGGCCGAGCTGTGGGCGATGTCGCCGGCACAGCGGGCGGAGTTCTGGCGGAAGCAGTTCGAGCGATGCACGCGCTGCTACGCCTGCCGGGCCGCCTGCCCCGGCTGCTACTGCACGCGCTGCATCGTCGAGAAGAACCTGCCGCAGTGGATCTCCGCCATCCCGCTGGGCCACGGGAACTACGCATGGAACATGATCCGGGCCTTCCACCTGGCCGGACGCTGCACCGGCTGCGGCTCGTGCCAGGCGGCCTGCCCGCAGGGCCTGCCGCTCATGCTGCTCAACGAAATGGTCGCCCAGGAAGTGCTGCGGGAGTTCGGCGCCAAGGCCGGTTACGACCCGGCCGACAAGCCGCTCATCGGCTCCTTCCGCAACGACGACAGCGACGAGTTCATGGAATGAAACTGCTCGATGCCGACAAACTGGCCGACCTGGCCTCCGCCCTCGCCGCCGGCGGCGCGAGGGTCGTCGTGCCCATGGAGATCGACGGCCTGGTGCGCTTGGCCGAATGGACCGACGGGGCGAGGATCCGCACCGACGCCGTGCCGATCAACTCCGCCAAGGACTTCCTCCTGCCGCCAAGCGAAGTCATCGCTCGCTTCCAGCTCGACGGGGCCGACTTCACGACCGTGCCCGTGGAGCCGCCGGCGGCGAGGACGATCCTGCTGGCGGCGCGGCCTTGCGACGCCGCCGCCGCGGCGGCCCTGGACGCCGTGTTCAACTGGGACTATCGCGACGAGTTCTACAACGCCCGCCGGGCGGCGACGACCTTCGTCACGCTGACGTGCGCCGGCGCCGACGAGCAGTGCTTCTGCACCAGCGTGGGCGGAAGGCCCGACGCCACGGCCGGCGCCGACGCCGTGCTGCGCCCCGCCGGCGGCGGCAAGCAGTTCATCCTCGAGCCGCTCACCGACAAAGGCCGCGAGGTTGTCGTCTCCGCGGGCGCCGTTCTGCGCGAGGGCCAGGCCGCGCCCGACGCGCCCGCCGACGTGCCGGTGCGGTTCGATCACGCGGCCGTCGCCAAGTGGCTGGACGCGAACTTCGATTCGCCCCTGTGGGAGCCGTTCAGCCTGCCCTGCCTGGGCTGTGGGGCGTGCGCCTACGCCTGCCCCGCGTGCCACTGCTTCGACATGCAGGACGAGACCTCCCGCGGCCAGTGCCGCCGCTACCGCTGCTGGGACACCTGCGGAGCGGGGCTGTTCACGCTGCACGCCAGCGGCCACAACCCGCGGTCCAGCCAGGCCGCTCGCTGGCGGCAGCGCGTGCTGCACAAGCTGTCGTACTACCCCCGGCGGTTCGGCATGGCGTCATGCACCGGCTGCGGGCGGTGCGCGCGGCTCTGCCAGGCCGCACTGGGCATCCTCGACGTCTGCCGCCGCATCGACCAACTGAGGTCCACGCCATGACGGGCAACATCTACCAGCCGGACATCCTGCGCATCGCCGACGCCCGCGACGAGGCGCCCGACGTGCGCACGCTCCGCCTGGAGTTCATCGACGCCGGCGCCCGCGGGCAGTTCTTCGAGAAGTACCGCGTGGGCATGTTCGGCCTGTACGGCCTGCCGGGCGCCGGCGAGAGCACCTTCTGCGTGGCCAGCCCCCCCACCCGCGACGGCTACATCGAGTGCACGTTCCGTCGCATGGGCCGCGTGACCGCCGCCCTTCAGGACCGGCCCATCGGCCAGACCCTCACCTTCCGCGGGCCGTACGGCAACTGCTTCCCCATCGAGGACTGGCGCGGACGCAACCTGCTGTTCGTGGCCGGGGGCATCGCCCTGCCGCCCATGCGCAGCGTCATCTGGAACATCCTCGACCGCCGCGGCGAGTTCGGCGACGTGGCCATCCTCTACGGCGCCAAGACGGTGGCCGACCTTGTCTACAAGCACGAACTGGCCGACTGGGCCGCACGCGGCGACGTGCGGCTGGTCACCACCGTCGACCCCGGCGGGCAAAGCCCCGACTGGCAGGGCAAGGTCGGCCTCGTGCCCACCGTGCTGAAGGAAATGGCCCCAAGCCCCGACAACCGCGTGGCCATCGTGTGCGGCCCGCCGATCATGATCAAGTACGCCATGCCCGTGCTGACCGAACTGGGCCTGCCCGCCGGCGACATCTTCACCACTCTCGAAAACCGCATGAAGTGCGGCGTGGGCAAGTGCGGCCGCTGCAACGTCGGCAGCGTCTACGTGTGCAAGGACGGCCCCGTGTTCACGCTGGAACAGCTCCGCACAATGCCGCAAGCGGATATGTGAGAACCGGGGACCGTGGGGCGCGAGATCGGTCGTTTCCCTCCCGGCGAAGCCCAGGGACCTGAGTCCCTGGGACTCCCAGCGGCGTCGCAGAGACCTCCCCACCCGTCCCTCCCTCACACTCCGTGCTTCCGAAGGCTCTTGAGCGCGAGTGTGAAGTCCCTCGGCGGCGGGGCCTCGATGGTCACGCGCTGGCTCGTTGCCGGATGTGTCACGCTCAAGCTGGCGGCGTGGAGGGCCAGGCGGGCGATCAGCGGCGTCTCGACGCCGTCGCGCGAGGGTTTGTAGCCCCGCTTGAAATACGACAGCATCAGCGGCTCGGTCGTCCCGTACAGTTCGTCACAGACGATCGGGCAGCCGATGTGCGCCAGGTGAACGCGAATCTGGTGCGTGCGGCCGGTGAGCGGACGCACCTCCACCAGCGCCCACCGGGCGCGGAACCGCTCCAGCACGCGGAACTTCGTGTGGCTGGCCTTGCCGCTGTGGGCGACGCGCATGGCCCCCTTCCGCCGGTCGTCGAAGGCGATGCGCGCGTCGATGGTCCCCTCCTCGTCGGCGGGCACGCCCCGCGTGATGGCCAGCGACACCCGCTCGACCGTGCGGTCCTCGAACTGTCGCCTCAGCGCGCGGGCCGCGTCGATCCCGCGGGCCAGCAACACCACGCCGCTGGCGTCATCGTCGGGGCGATGCACCCGGTGGCAGTCGTCGCCGAACTCCCGCCTCACCAGCCGCAGCAGCGACTGGCCCTCCTGGTCGCCGCGACTGGAGATGACGGGCATCCCCGCCGGCTTGTCCAGCGCCAGCAGTACGCCGTCATTGACAAGAACGGATTGCACTAGTCCCGCCCTCCCCTTGTCCGCCGACCCGTCGCCCGCTGAGTTTCGCGCTCCTGTTCCCGCTTGCGGATCGACTCGCGCTTGTCGTACTGGCGCTTGCCGATCACAACGCCGATCTCGCACTTGGCCCAGCCGTTCCTGAAGTACACCGCCAGCGGCACCAGCGTCTTGCCCTTCTGCTTGACGTGCGTGGCCAGCAGCAGCACCTGCCGCTTGTGAATCAGCAGCTTGCGGTCGCGCGTCGGCTCGTGCTGAAGCGCCCCGCCCGCCGGGTACGTCGCGATGTTCGAGCCGATCAGGAACAGTTCCGCGCCCCGCAGCCGCGCATACGACTCGTCGATCTTCGCCTGCCCCGCGCGCAGGCTCTTCACCTCCGTGCCGACCAGCGCCAGTCCGCACTCGATCTTCTCCAGCATGTGGTAGTTGTGCCGGGCCTTGCGGTTCTCGATCCGCACGCCCCTGGCCTTCGGGGCGTCCTGGTCTTTCTTCTTTGCCATGGGCTTGTTCACCACACAGGCACGGAGGGCACAACACCATCCCGTGCGCAATGGTGTCGCGGGCGGTACTGCCGCCTGCTGCCCTGGGTTGCGGGCAAGGCCCGCGCCGCGGTCGATCTATTCCTTGCGGAATATAGCGAAGTATCCCCCGTCGTGCCACTGGGCGTGGTCGTCCGCTCCCCGCGGCAGCGAGAGCTGCTCGCGCTGCATCCGCATCGTCGCGTCCGCCCCGCCCAGCCAGCGGGCCACCTCGCCGCACTCCTCGGGTTCGATGCTGCACGTGCTGTACACCAGCCGCCCGCCGCGGCGCACAAACCCCGAGGCCAGCCGCACCAACGTCTTCTGGTCGCCCGCCGCCGCCGACAGCGCCTCCGGCGTCAGCCGCCACCGCGCCTCCGGACGCCGCGCCAGCACGCCGCTGTTGGTGCATGGCGCGTCCGCCAGAACCAGGTCGAAGCTCTCGGGCTCCAGGGCGCCCACGTTCTCGGCCAGCACCGTCTTGACGATGCCAAAGCCCATCCGTCCGCAGTTGTCCTCCACCCGCGCCAGCTTCTCCCGCGACACGTCCACCGCCGTGATCGACCCGCGGTCGTCCATCATCTCCGCCAGCAGCGTCGTCTTCGTCCCGGGCGCCGCGCAGAAGTCCATCACCTTCGTGCCCGGCCGCGGCTCGGCCGCCAGAACCACGCCCGTGGCCGACGCGTCCTGCGGCTGCACCGCCCCTCGCTGGAACGCCGGCAGCGCCGTCACGTCGATGTGGTCATCCAGCACAATGCTCCAGCCGTTGCCGTGCGGCCTGGCGCCGATCCCCGCCTGCTGTAGTTCGGCCAGCACGTCCGCCGGGGCGCCGGCGCGCCGGTTGACGCGCAGGATCATCGGTGCCCGGTCGTCGGCGTGCTCGCCCAGTTCGGCAGCCTTCGCCAGCCCGTACCGCGCCACCCACCGCCGCGCCAGGAACTCAGGCATCGAGTACGCCGCCGCAACGTACGCCGCCGGGTCCACGGCCGGGTCGGCCAGCGCCGGGCGGGCCAGCTTGCGGAACCGCCGCGGGCCCACCGGGATGACGTCTCGAGCGGCGGGCACGGGCCCGGTCTGCACCTCGGACAGTTCCCGCAACATCGACCGCAGCACGCCGTTGACCATTCCCGCCTGCCGCCGGTGGTGGAACCGCCCCGCCTGTTCCACGGCCTCGTCCACGGCCGCGAACGCCGGAACGCGGTCCAGGAACAGGAGCTGGTACACCGCGACCAGGAGGACCTCGTTCAGGGCGCCCGGCAGGCGCTTGTCGGGGCGGGCAAGGAACGCCCGCAGCACGGCCTGGAGGGTCGCCTTGCGCCGCTCGACGCCCAGGGCCAGTTCCCGGGCCAGGGCGGCGTCCGGCCCGGCCAGGCCGCTGCTGCCCAGCAGGCGGCCCGCGTGGGCGGTAATGTTCCCCGCCCGGTCCCGCAGGGACAGCACCGCCAGATCGCGTGGGTTGCTCAGTTCCGGGGTCATGGTTCCGCTCGCACGAAACGGTCGCCGGGCTTCACTCGATACCCGTTCACGAAATCGCGCCAACTCATCAGACGCTTGCCCGCCGGGCGGATCTCCAGCACCCGCAGCCGCCCTTGCCCGGTGGCCACCAGCAGCTCCTCGTCCACCTCGCCGGGCCGGCCCCGCGCTTCGCCCTGGTCGGCCACGGCCCGCGCCAGGGCCATCGGCATCGCCGCCCGCCCCGCGTGCTCGAAGCCCGCCTGCCCCCCCGGCCAAGGCCACGTGCCGCGAACCAGGTTGCCGATGGTCGCGGCGTCCGCCGACCAGTCGATCAGCCCGTCGGACTTCTCAAGCATAGGCGCCCGCGTCGCCGCCGAATGGTCCTGCTCGTAAGCCCCGGCCGCGCCAGAGGCCAGCAGGTCCAGCGTCCGCGCCATCAGCCCCGCCCCCGCCTCCGCGAGGCGGGCCTTCAGTTCCTCGGCCGTCTCCTCCGGCCCGATCTCCAGCCGCTGCGTGAGGTAGATCGGCCCGGCGTCCATCGCCCGCACGATGCGGAAGGTGGTCAGACCGGTCGTGCGGCAGCCGCGGAGGATCGCCCAATTGATCGGCGCGGCCCCGCGCAGTTCCGGCAGCAGCGACGCGTGCAGATTCATCGGGCACAGCTTCGGCGCCTCCAGCACGCCGCGGCGGAGGATCTGCCCGAAGTCGGCCACGGCGATCACGTCCGGCTCAAACGACCGCAGGCGGGCGACCGATTCCGGCGCGTTGATGTTCTCGGCCTCGATCACCGTCGCCCCGGCCGCGGAGGCCGCCTCGGCCACCGGCGTGCGACGCGGCGCCCCGCTTCGCCCCGCCGGGCGCGCAGGCTGCGTGAACACCGCGGCCACGTCGTGCCCGCCGGCCAACACCGCGCGAAGCGATGGAACAGAGAACTGCCCGCTGCCGAAGTAGACGATCCGCACCGCTTCTCCTTTGCGCCGCTATTCTGGCCCCGCGCGCAGGGTACGCCAAGGGGAAAATGCCCGCGCGAGAATAATGGCGGCGCAGGAAAACCAAAAGCGATAGAGGCGGGGCATCGCACGAGGACGGCCAGGGACATCCACCCGCGACGTCTCCCGTGCTCGGCAGCCCCAACGGCAGAACCGTTGTGCGTACAGACTATCGCGACGCCCCTATTCGATCATCTGTCCCAACGGAAACTCAGGCGCCAACGCGATCATGGTGAGGGCAGGTGAGGACGAGGGCGAACCGCTTGGCACTCCAAGTTGGGCATGTGCCCCGGACTGATATTCAAGCACCGCTCGCGTCAAACCTGGGCTTGCCCTGCGAACCCGATCTGCTCGAACAACCACCTTCGGACACTCCACGAAGCCTGGTTTCGCTTCCTTAAGCAGCATCTTCTCCGGAAATCCGTCAGCCAAAGGCCCGTCACTGGGCCTCGTGTCTGTTCCTTTCACCCACCCCCACGGGACCAAACGGTACTCAAAAGCCAACACCACTTCGGAAGCCGCCAAAAGGCCAGGTAGGTTCCTTATATCCCACGTCGTGCCAGATGCGACAAACAGAGAAGTCACCGAATGTGCTCGGAAAAAGTCCGCCATGGCAGGCAGCAACACGTCCGATTGTTGCAGCAAGGGATACGCCGATTCCCACGGGTAGATCGAGTTCACAACCGCCCGGGTTGGGGAGTGAGTGCCAATGGCAGTGATGATCCTGTGAAAGAACTCCTCCGGCGTAACATAGCCGGGCCGCTGGTAGATGATCGCCAAGTCGCGCCTTTCTGGTTTCGTAAGCGACCTGCCAGCGATGGCCTCCAGTGTTGCCACTACTTCGTCCGGGTTCTCTCGAAAGGAAACAATCATGGTCGATTCGCCGTTTTCCAGTCCATCCAGAATGAACTGGAAGGCGAAGACAGTCTTGTGCAGCCCACGTCGCCCCACGATCGTCGTGGCGTGATTCAACGGGACGCCGTGCCCCACCAACTCCTGGCACCACGGAATCGGCCAGTTCAAGCACGGCATCTTCTGCCAATCGACGACACCCACAGTCGTGCTTCCGCCTCCATACAGGGGGGCGCTAATCCTCCCTTGCCCGAAGGAGCACATTTACTCCCCTTGTAGTCTGGGGGTGCTCCCCACGTCAGCGCAGGGCGTTTCACATCAACCTTCACCAATGGTTTGCTCTTCCGCACCCGCGACAGGACATAGTGAATGGAAGGAAAGACGAAGATGCCGCCCGTCTTGCGGTTGGGACCCGCACCCTCTGGGTCGGGAGAATCCTCCGGTGGGTCATAGATTTTCAGCAGTCTCTTTCCTAAACCGTGGCTCAGCGACTGATATCTCGCCTTGCTGATTTCCATGGACCGAGTGAAGTACTCGCCTCCCGCATAGGCGTGATCTAGGCGGATGTTGATGTCCGCCAAGTAACCCCACGCAGGCTGGGACTCGCCATGGACCCTCCCGTCGCTCAGACAGTCAAGGACAAAAAAGACACACTGGGGCATGCACCCGTTCGCGTCCCGGAACATCTGCGCTAGCATTCCCAGCAAATCGTCTCGGTCTTGCGGGGCCCTCACGCAGTTGAGACCGTCGATCACAACAACCCATGGCGATGGCAGGTTCCCCTGAGGGCCTCTGCCAGACACCAGCTTCCATGCATCCTCCATCCTGGCCATGAACTCCTTCAGACTTGTTGTGCGGTCCCCGCCCCCTCCTTCAAGGGCCTCGGCCTGCCCCGGCAATGCCTCGTGAGTCACCATCATCAGCGGTTCGCGCCCCTGATGCTCACCCTCCTTGGCCCAGGCGCCCCCATGGCAGAAGGAGTCGTGCGTATAGTAACCGGCACCGATGTCCTTCCGGCCCAGGCCAAGGCTCTCCATGTTCTCCGCAATGGCCGCACCCGAGGTCTCCGTGGTGATGTACAGGCTCCTTGCCTTCCGCACTTCCAATCCAGCATTAGCGGCCAAGGCACGGTTATAGCAGATGTGCTGTGCGAGAATGGACTTGCCCGCCCCCGGTGGCCCGGACAACAGGATGACCAGCGGTCTGCCAAGTCCGTCAGGCCGAAGGAATCCGCCCTTCAGGAACTCGTCGAGCCAGTAGATGGGTGCTTCTCCTTCCGGTTGGACAATGGTGCGCTTGTCGGACGTTAACAGAGGCGCAATGTACGTCTTGATGATCTCGGGCATTTCCCACCTCTTCCCGTAGTTCCCGCATCACACGATGGCCTACACCACACGACGACACACATTAATATTGCGCGATCAACTGGAGAAAGCAAGGAGTTCTTGTATTCGTCAACGCCCAGACAAGAAACCTCGCCTTCAGCGACCCCGCTTTCTAGGAAGTGCAAAGGGCAACCGCCGACGGCAGCCTGCCCGTAGCAGGTCTCGGACCCTCCCCGACCGCTACCCCTGTGCATCCCTCTTCTGCTCGCTCACCAGGCTCCGGTAGTCCGTCTTGCCGGTGCCCAGCGTCGGAATCCTCTCCAGCCTCACCACGCGGCGGATGTTGTGCAGCGGCGACAGACCCGCCTCCCGCAACATGCGGTTGGCTGCCTCGCGGTCCACGGCCCGCGTCGTGAACAGCACCACCTCCGGCGGCTCGGCTCCCGGCGCCGCCTCCACCGCCACGCTCGGCCCCTCTTCCGCCGTGCCGGTCCCCACCCGCTCGGCCAGCACCGCCTCCATCGCCGGCAGCGACACCATCTCGCCGGCGATCTTCACGAACCGCTTCAGCCTCCCGCGAAACGTCAGCACGCCCGACTCGTCGCGGGCGATCAGGTCGCCCGTCCAGTACCACCGCCGCCCGTCACGCTCGACGAACGGCGACGGCGGCGGCACAACCGTCCCGAGTTGCGGCCCCTGGCCACCACGGTCCTGGAGGACTGTGCCATCCAGGTATCCCCCGAACACGCTCTCGCCCGACACCAGCAGCACGCCCGCCTGCCCGGCCGGAACGACCTCCCGCGTCTCGGGATGCACCACCATGCACATCACGCCTTCCAGCGGTTCGCCGACCGTGCCGCGCCGCTGCCGCCCGGGGCGGTTCACGCTCACCACCGGAGAACACTCGGTGATACCGTACCCCTCCAGCACCGCCATGCCGGGGTTGGCCCGCTCCAGCGCGTCGTACAACCGGTCGGGACACGCCTCGGCCCCGGTGATCGCCAGCCGCAGCGAACCAATCTGACCCGGCGCCGCGGCGTGCACGATGCCCGCCAGGAACGTCGGCGTGCCCACCAGCAGCGTCGCCCCGTACGCCTCGATCGCCCGCGCGATCATCCGCCCCGCCGTCGGGTCCGGCCAGTACGCCACGCTCACGCCCATGCACAGGGGCACCACGGCCGTCACCGTCAGCCCGAAGGAGTGGAACGGCGGCAGGATGCCGAGGAAACGGTCGCCCTCCCGCAGCACCCGCAGGGCGACGAACCCGCGAATGTTCGCCAGGATGTTCGCGTGCGTCAACGGCACGGCCTTGGGCAGCGTCTCCGAGCCGCTGGTGAACAGCACCGCGGCCTCGTCGCCGGGCGCGATTCCCGCCGCCGCACGGCGCAGCGCCGCCCAACTCAGGCGGGCCTGCGCCCACGCCGCCAACTTCCGCCACGGCGGAATCGCCGCCGCCAACCGCTCCAGGTACACCAGCCGCTCGCGGATGGGCTCCAGGTCCACGCCCTGGGCCTCCAGCCGCCCTACCAGCGCCCCGGCCGAGACCACCCGCTCCACGCCGGCCAGTTCCATGCAGTGCGCCAGGTTGCGCGCCCCCACCGTCCAGTTCACCATCACGGGCGTCTTGCCCGCCAACAGGGCGCCCAGGTACGCCACGTCGGCGGCCACACCCGCCGGCAGCATGATCCCCAGCCGCTTGCCGGGCAGGGCCGCCAGCGGCCCGCGCAGCGCCAGGATGCCCGTGACCAGGTCGCGATAGGTCTTCACGCCGGAGATCGCATCGGCGGCGATCGCCCGCCCGGGCGCCCGCTTCGCCGCCGCAAGGAACACCTCCGCGAGGGTCGCACCCGCCGGCGCGACCGCCCAATCCCCCAATGCCTCTCCTTCCGCCTGGGTCTGGGCTCCTGCCCCTCCCGCAGTCGTGACTCGTGATCGGCTTCTTGTTCTCGCCGCCTCCCACCACTTGGCCGCCACCGGCGGCAATTCCTCCACGCGGGCCGACCCGCCGCGCCCGGTTGCCGCCAGCATCACGTCGCCCACCGTCCGCAGGGCCTCCACGTCCCCCGGCGGGAAGCCGAACTGCCGCTCCAGCCACACCAACACCTCCGCGCGGTCCAGGCTGTCCAGCCCCAGGTCGCGCGCCAGGTGCTGCTCCGCCCGAACGTCGCCGGCGCCCGTTCGCTCGGCCAGGTACTCCGCCACCGCCCGCCGCGTCGCCGCCGGCACGCCCGAGGCATCGCCCGACGCGCGGGCCTCGGCGGGCTCGGGCATCTCCCGCACCCCGCCACGCTCCCAGATCGAGTACGGCACGTGCGTCGCCCGCGGGGCGTCGGCGTTGTAGAACCCCTCCAGGTAGCGGTTCATCTCCCCCCGCCCCGCCGAACGCGGGAAGTCCGCCGGCTCGACAAACTCGATCCGCACCCGCCGCCGCGGCGCCGCTACCACGCCGCTGGCCGCCAGGCCCGCCAACCCGCGCCGCAGAATGCTCGGCACGTGTGGCACGCCACCGTGGGCGTAACTGAACAGGCTCCCCCACAGCCCCGTCGTCCGCACCAGCACCACGCGGGCCTCCGGCGCCGCTCGCAGAATCCGCTCCACCGCCCCGGCCGCCCCGATCTCCGTCCGCCGACTCCGCATCACCCGCCCCGCCGGATAGATCGCGACGTTGTCGCCCTGCCGCAGCGCCGCGCCGCACGCGGCCAGGGCGTCCTCGATGGCCTGCTTGGCGGCCGGGCCGAACTTCTCCGGCGCGGGGATCGGGATCACGTTCCCCCGCTTCGCCAGGTATCGCACGAAGAACCGGTCGATCTGGTCCTTGTCGGCCAGGAACCGAGCGCCGAACGGCCGCAACAGCAGCGCGCCGAGGATGATCGGATCGATGAAGGCAGGGTGGTTCGGCAGGAAGAGAATCCCCCGCCGCCCGCGCGCCGCCACCTCCCGCAGCCCCTCGGCGTGCACGCGATACCGCAGCGAAAGGGCAAGGCCGACAAAGCCGCGAAGCAAGATGTCGGAAAAGCCTGAGATCATCGTCCACAGAGTACGTCGCCGCACCCCTGGCCACAACCGGTGGCCGCTCGCCGTGTCATAGCCCAGTAGTAATGTCCGGTTCCTGCCCAGTAAGAATGTCCGCTTTCCCCAAAGGATGAAAGGAAGGCGGATGAACAGGGATGGAGACCGGATCGAGATGAGTCGGCGAGATCGAGATCGATTGAAGGTG
>CAYWTX010000353.1:0-2300 GCA_964461295.1 uncultured Planctomycetaceae bacterium
GACTCCTGCATGACCTGCTCCTTCTCAATGTGGCTCTGCCTCTGACCGGCAACACGCTGGCCAAAGCGTAACCCACGGCCTTGAGACTGGGGCAGGTCAATCCATTATGTCTAGATCCTCGACGCCCCTCCGGGGCTAAGATCGGCCGGCACTCCACAAGCCCCGACCGCATCCCGCTTCACCTCGGTAAACTGCGACCAAGGCCCCACCACCCATCGCCTCACTACCTCCCCTGGCTGACCAGGTACAGCACAGCCATGCGGATGGCCAGGCCGTTGGTCACCTGCTGGAGAATGGCGCTGTTGGGTCCGTCGGCCACGTCGCTGGTCAGTTCCACGCCGCGGTTGATGGGCCCGGGGTGCATCACCAGCACGTCGCGGCGGCAGCGTTTGAGCCTCTCGGCGTTCAGGCCGTACAGCCGGCTGTACTCGCGCACCGACGGGAACAGGTTGCTCTGGAACCGCTCGAACTGGATCCGCAGCATGTTGATCACGTCCACCTCGCCCAGCACGTCGTCGAGGCTGTGGCTGACGGAGCAGCCCATGGCCGTGACGGCCGCGGGGACCAGGGTGGGCGGGCCGACGACGACGACCTCGGCCCCCAGCTTGCGGAGGCCCAGGATGTTGCTGCGCGCGACGCGGCTGTGGGCGATGTCGCCGACGATGCCGACCTTGAGCCCCGCCACGCGGCGGAGGCGCTGGCGGATCGTGAAGATGTCCAGCAGGGCCTGCGTGGGATGCTCGTGCGAACCGTCGCCGGCGTTGATGACCGACGAACCCACCTTCCGCGCCACCATGTGCGCCGCGCCCGACTGGCCGTGCCGGATCACGAATATGTCCACCCCCATCGCCTCGATGTTCCGCACCGTGTCCAGCGTCGTCTCCCCCTTGGCCACCGACGAGCCCTTCGACGACAGCAGCAACGTGTCGGCCGAGAGGCGGCTGGCCGCCAGCTCGAAGCTCATCCGCGTGCGGGTGGAATCCTCGAAAAACAGCAGGGCCACCACCTTGCCCCGCAGGGCCGGCACCTTCTTGATCGACCGCGTGGACACCTCGCGGAAGCTCTCGGCCGTGTCCAGCACGTGGTTGATCTCCCCGGCCGTCAGGTCGTCCAAGCCCAGCAGGTCCTTACGGGTCCAGACGAACTCCGCCGGCCGGCACAGCTCTCCTGAGCTGCGGTCCGCGCCGCCTTCGCCGCCGTCAGCGGTAGTCGATGATGAAGACGCCTTCCTCGCCATCGTTCTCCCTCAGCCTGACCTGCACTCGCTTGTTGGCCGGGGCCGCCACCTTGCGCCCCACGAAGTCGGCCGCGATGGGCAGCTCGCGCCCGCCGCGATCGATCAGCACACCCAGTCGCACGACGCGCGGGCGACCGAAATCGTGCAGGGCATCGAGCGCCGCCCGCACGCTACGGCCGGTGTGCACCACGTCGTCGACCAGCAGCAGCCAGGCGTCGTCGATGTCGAAGTCGATCTCGGTGGCCCGCACCAGCGGGGCGCCGCGCCGCCGCGACAGGTCGTCGCGATAGAACGTGACGTCCAGCACGCCGTGATGGATCTGCCGCCCGGGCAGGTCGGTCCGCAGCCGATCGACCATTCGAGTGGCGATGGTTTCGCCGCGAGTGCGGATGCCGACGACGGCGATGGGTCCCTCGCGGGAGAGCTTGGCGGCCACCTGTTCGTACAGGCGGTCCAGTGCGCGGGCGACCTCCTCGGCATTGAGAACTTTTTTCATTGGCATGTGAGAACACCGACAGGGGCCGGCTCGACCAACCACGCGGCGCAGCGGCACGTCCTGGGCGCAGATCGTACCCCTTGCGAATCCCGAATGCAACGAGTTGCGCCGGCTCCCAACACGCGGGCGTTCATGTCCCCCGCCGGGACCGCCGATAGCACATGCGGAACTCCGCGCGCACGCAAGAGGAAAGGACGCACCATGGACCGCGCTTCGGCTCTCTGCCTGGCCGCCGCCGTGCTGGCCGCACCCGCCGCCGTCGGCTCCGCCGACGACGCCCGCACCGTCTACTACCAGGTCACCTACGCCAACGGCGCCGGCGGCGAACTGCCTGCCGTGCCGACCACCGACAAGGACATCAAGCGCGTCCTGCGGATCACGCGGGTGGAGCAGGGCGCGCGCGGGTACGAGATTCTCTCCACCGGCCCGCAGCCGCTCACACTGGTCAACCGCGGGCAGACCTACCAGACCGACCTCACGTGGAACGGCAAGGCGTGGGTTGCGCCGGACGACGACGCCGACATGTCGGTTCGTGCCCCCCTGCCCGCTTCCTCGACGCCCCCGGCC
>CAYWTX010000354.1:0-14461 GCA_964461295.1 uncultured Planctomycetaceae bacterium
CGCAGATGTTGCACATAGGGTACAGCGATCCGGCAGCGGCGGCAATGGAGAAGCGGCCAATGTGGTAAGGGGACACTTCCGGGGGGCGCGCTTGTAGTACCGCCGTGAGGCGGGCTGTTTCCCGTCGCACGCGTGCGACGATTCCGCCTCACGGCGGGACTACGAACATGGAACGTCCCGCCTCTTCCTCCGGACGTGTCCCCTTGCCTGACGGGTGAAAGATCATTTTGCGCGCGCCCGCAAAATGGTCGGGAATGTACTGGACGCATGGATCGGAACGGGCTCTCACCGGATCGGTTTGCGCGCGCCCGCAAACTGATCGTGAGCAGGAAGGGGGAACCGAACTGGGGCACGAAGTTCAAACGGAAACGGCCGAGAACGAGAACGAGTACGAGAACGAGCGGGGCGGGAGAGATCGCGTCCGAGTAACGCGGACATTCCTGTCCGCGCTGGCGATCTGTCGCGTATGCGTAACGCGGTCCCGGCGGGACCGCGGGATCCCGGGATCCCGGGCAGGAATGCCCGCGTTACTCCCGGTCGTCCTCGGTTGTTGCCTTCGCCTGGCGGCGGTAGAATACCGCCTCTATGGACAGCCTGATCAAACGGCTTGACGGTTTTGGCAGGGCGCGAATCGCCCTGGTGGGCGATTTCATCCTCGACCGCTACGTGCACGGGTACGTCGATCGCATCAGCCCCGAGGCGCCCGTGCCCGTGCTGCACATCGTCAAGAAGGAAGCCCGCCTGGGCGGTGCCGGCAACGTCGCCTCCGGCGTGCTGGCCTTCGGCGGGTCGGTGTTCTGCGCCGGCGTGGCCGGCAACGACGCCGAGGGCGACCAGCTCGCGGGCCTGCTCGCCGCGGCCGGGGCCGAGGCCGGCGGCATCGTCCGCCTCGCCGACCGCCCCACCGCCGTCAAGACGCGGTTCGTCGGCCTGGCGCAGCACCGCCACGCCCAGCAGATGCTGCGTGCCGACGACGAAGACACGGCCCCGCTTCCCCCGGCCGTGCAGAGCACGTTGCGGGGCGCACTGCGGGCGCAGCTCGCCTCGTGCAAGTTGCTGGCCGTGGAGGACTACGACAAGGGCGTTCTGACCGACGCCAGCACGCCGGAGTTGATCGCCGACGCCCGAGCGGCCGGCTTGCCCGTCGTGGTGGACCCCTCCACGCACGTGAGCGACTACCGCCGCTACCGCGGCTGCACGATTCTGACGCCCAACCGCTACGAGGCGACGCGGGGCAGCGGCATCGCGGTGAAGGACGACACGTCGTTGGAGGCGGCCGCGACGCGGCTGCTGGCGGCGGCCGAGGCGGAGGCGGTGCTGATCACGCTGGACAGGGAGGGGGCGTACCTGATGCGTCGAGGCCAGGGGGGCAAGCGGATTCCGCACGCACGCCCGCGGACGGTGTACGAGGTGACCGGAGCGGGCGACGAATTCCTGGCCGTGCTGGCCGTGGCGATGGCCGAGGGGGCGAGCCTGGAAGACGCGGCGGCCTTGGCCAACGTGGCCGGCGGGCTGGAGGTGGAACGGATAGGCTTCGTGCCGGTGACGCGGCAGGAGGCCCGCGACGAGTTGCTGCGGGTGATCGGGCTGCGCGGTTCGAAGGTGCTGGACCGCGCGAAGCTGGCCGCCGAGCTGGCTCGCCGGCGGGCGCTGGGACACGCCGTGGTGTTCACCAACGGCTGCTTCGATCTGCTGCACATGGGACACGTGCGATACCTGCGGCAGGCCCGCGAGTTGGGCTCGTGCCTGGTGGTGGGCGTCAACAGCGACGACAGCGTGCGGCGGCTGAAGGGGCCGGCACGCCCGGTGATCGGCCAGACCGAGCGGGCCGAGATGCTGGCCGCGCTGGAGTGCGTCGATTATGTGACGCTGTTCGACGAGGACACGCCCGAGGCGCTGCTGGCGCTGCTGCGGCCTGAGATTCTGGCCAAGGGCGGCAGCACGCCGGTGGTGGTGGGGCGCGAGATCGTCGAGGGCTACGGCGGCAAGGTGCTGACGCTGGAACTGGTGGAAGGCACGAGCACGACGAGGATCATCGATCGCATTCTGGGCGCGAAGTGAAGCGGGTCCCGGAAGAGGCCTGCCCGCTTCAGCGGGCAGGTGTGAGGCTGCTTGCTGGAAGCTGACGGTTCGTGAAGGAATTGAAGGAGCAGTCTCCTCCCTCTTAGCCCCGCAGGGGCGTCGAGGATCTAGCCGGGGGCGTAAGCCCCCGGTATACAAGCAATTAGGCATAGAGCCCCGAAGGGGCGACAGAAGGCGTCCAGCGTGGGCAGACCCGAAAGAGCCAGTTCTTTCACAACCTCTGAGAGCTTCGCCATGAATAGAGCGGTCTTCCTGGATCGAGACAACACGGTGATCGAGGACCCGGGATACCTGAGCGACCCGGGCGCGGTGAAACTGCTGCCCGGCGTGGAACTGGCCCTGAAGTCCCTCGCCCAGGAAGGCTATAAGCTCGTCGTCGTCACCAACCAGTCGGGCATCGCCCGCGGCCTGTTCACCGAGGAGGCGCTCGAGAACGTGCACGCCGAGGTCCGCCGGCAACTTGCCGATCGGGCCGTGCACCTGGACGCGATCTACTACTGCCCGTTCCACCCCGAGGGCACCATCGAGCGGTACACGCGCGAGAGCGACCTGCGCAAGCCCCGGCCGGGGATGATCCTCCAGGGCGCCCGCGAGTTGGGGATCGACCTGTTCGAAAGTTGGATGGTGGGCGACGACGCCCGCGACGTCGAGGCGGGGCAGCGTGCCGGGTGCCGGACGATCCGCATCCGACCGCGGGGCGAGCATCGGCCGACGCCGGGCGAGGAGGATTCCGAGACAGCCCAGGCGGACTACACCGTGCGGAACCTCGTCGAGGCGGCCCGGACGGTCCTGCGGGCGCCGGCGCGGACGAGGCCGGCTGCGCCGTCGGAAGCCCAAGCCCAGGCCGGGCCCGACAGCGCCGCGGCGGTTGCGGACGGCAGCGTGGAAGACGTCGTACCGGCCGCGGACGTTGGCGCGGAGGACGTCGCGCCGGCGGAAGCCGCCCGGGGCGACGGCGACGGGGCGTTCGGCACGCCCCGACTCGGTGAGGACGCCCCGCGGGAGGCGCCTCCCGAACAGCACGCCTGGGCCGACGGCGACGCCGAGATCGGCCGCGACCTCCTGCGGTACGTCCGCCAGATCGCCTGTTCGGAGCGGAGCGAGGATTTCTCTTTCATCAAGCTCCTCGGGACGCTGGCGCAGGCGGCGGCATTCATCGGCCTGATCGTCGTGCTGGCGCACATCGTTCGCGAGCAGGACATGCAGGCGATCTCGTGGGGGGTGGCGACCGTGGTGGTGCAGTTGATCGCCCTGACGATGTTCACCATCCGCGGGCGGTAGGCGGAAAAGGCGGCGGGCGGCAGGCAATGCCATGGGGATCGAGGCTTGAGGCGGGAGAGCGACCCCCCATGGCCCCGCCGATCGCCGCGTTCCCGCTCCTGCCTGCCGCGCTGCCGATCGGCCCGCCGCCGCGAACACGCAACCGAATATCGCCATTCGCAAATCGACAATTCCTCCCTCCTCCATTTGCCCGCCCGGCCCCTGAATCCTATGTTCCCGTTGTCAGCGGCGCGGCGAACTCCGCCGGCCGCGGGAACGGACATCGCGAGGCCCTTCGCCCGTGAGGCAAGGCCCTGGTTTGAGGCGGGCGCCGGCGAGCGTATCGCCGGGCGCGGACACTGGAGACGGCGGACGACCGCTCAAGCTTCCGCCGTCGGGTCGGCTCGAATCGCCAAGTGAGGCAGAGGAGAGGAAAATGAAGCGCATCATCACCACGTCGCTGGCCGCAATGCTTGCCCTGGGGACTTCTTTCGCTTTCGGGGGCACCTACCGCCTGACGCCTTCGGATGCCGATCTCGGCGACCTGGACCACTACTACGTGTACCGCTGGGGCGTGGTCACGCCCTGGGCGCAGAACGAGACGGTCGTCTCGGCCACGTTGAAGTTCGACGACCTCTACGACTGGACGAACGAAAGCAACCGCCTGTACATCCACCTGCTGGACACGCCCGCCCTGGGCATCGCCGTCACGTATGACAACCAGGGCGGCGGCGACAGCCTGGGCAACGAAGGCGTGACCTTGACGACGTACAGCGATCTTCCCACCCGCGCCCAGGACCTCAGTTACAGCTTCACGCAAGCCCAGCTTGACTGGTTGAACCTGTTCGGCTCTGACGGCCGGTTCGGCGTGGGCTTCGATCCCGACTGCCACTTCTACAATTCCGGCGTCGCCCTGGAGCTGGTGACGGCGGGGTACGAAGTGCCCGAACCCGCCACGATGGGCGTGCTCGCCCTGGGCGGCGGGCTGCTGATTCTCCGGCGGCGTCGCTCCAGGAAATAGCCGACTTCCGGGCTTCTGACTGCTCCCCTTCCCTCTCGCGATCGGGCGGCCCTCGATGGGCCGCCCGGTTTGTTGCGCCTTCGGCGTTCCCGGGGGCCTCCACTCGCGGCCATGACCCTCCTGTCGCTTCGGCATTGCCCCAACGCCGGCTTCTGGTACACTGCCGGTTTCCCTACCGGCCGCCCGGCGGCCATGTGAGAGCGAAACCATGATCGGACCGTACCGCGACGACGTACTGAAGCGAACCCACAACTGCGGCGAGCTCCGCGCCGGCGACTGCGACAAGCACGTCCGCCTCTGCGGATGGGTCCGCAGCTACCGCGACCACGGCGGGGTCATCTTCGTCGACCTGCGCGACCGCGAAGGCATTACCCAGGTCGTCTTCGACCTGCCCGAGAACGCCGACGAGGCCGGCAAGGCCCGCCACGACCTGGCCGACTCGCTTCGCAACGAGTGGGTGATCTCCGTCGCCGGCAAGGTCCGCCCACGCGGCGCCGACCGCGTCAACCCCAAGCTCGCCACCGGCGAAGTCGAAGTCGCCGCCGACGACCTGGCCGTCCTCAACCGATCCGACGCCGTCCCCTTCTCCCCCGACGAGTACTCCTCCGTCTCCGAGGACCTCCGCCTCCAGTACCGCTACATCGACATCCGCCGGCCGGAGATGACCAAGGCCCTCCGCCTGCGTCACCAGATCGCCCGCACGATGCGGACGGTGCTCGACGACGCGGGGTTCATCGAGGTGGAGACGCCGTTCCTCACCAAGAGCACTCCCGAGGGCGCACGCGACTTCCTCGTGCCCGCCAGACTCAAGCCCGGCTCCTTCTACGCCCTGCCGCAAAGCCCGCAACTCTTCAAGCAGATCCTCATGGTCGCCGGCCTCGAACGCTACTACCAGATCGTCCGCTGCTTCCGCGACGAGGACCTGCGCGCCGACCGCCAACCCGAGTTCACCCAACTCGACCTGGAAATGTCCTTCGTCACCGAGCAGGACGTGATGGCCGTCGTCAACCGCGTCCTCGCCGAAGTCTGCAAAGTGGCCGGCAAGCCCTTCCCCGCCGCCGTGCCGCTCATGCCCTATTCCGAGGCGATGGGCCGCTACGGCAGCGACAAGCCCGACCTGCGATTCGGCATGGAGCTGGTGGACCTGACCGACCTGGCCGGACAGACCCAGTTCGGCGTGTTCACCGGGGCCGTGCAGTCCGGAGGGATCGTCAAGTGCATCCGCGTGCCCGGCGGCGGGCAGCTGCCCCGCAGCGCCACCGACGCCCTGGCTGAGTGGTCAAAGACGTTCGGCGCCAAGGGCCTAGCCGTCACGAAAGTGACCGGCCCGGCGGCGTTCGAGACGGGCATCGCGAAGTTCCTCGGCCCCGTCGGGGCCGAGCTGGTGAAGCGCACCGGCGCCGCCGCGGGCGACCTGCTATGCTTCGCGGCCGACAAGCCCGCCGTCGTCCATCGCGTGCTGGGCGAGCTGCGCTGCAAGATGGCCCGCGAGCGTGACATGATCGACCCCGAGCGGTTCGAGTGGCTGTGGGTGACCGATTTCCCGCTGGTGGAATGGAACGAGCAGGACAAACGGTGGGACAGCCTTCACCACCCGTTCACCTCGCCGGTCCCCGAAGACCTGCACCTGATGGACGCCAACCCCGCGGCCATCCGCAGCCGCGCGTACGACATCGTGTGCAACGGCATGGAGATCGGCGGCGGGTCGATCCGTATCCACCAGACGGACATCCAGAAACGGGTGTTCTCGCTGATCGGCATCAGCGACGAGCAGGCGCTGTCGCGGTTCGGCTTCCTGTTGACGGCGCTGAGGCTGGGCGCCCCGCCGCACGGCGGGCTGGCGATCGGCCTGGACCGCCTGGCGATGATCATGACCGGCGGGACAAGCATCCGCGACGTGATCGCGTTCCCCAAGACGCAGAAGGGCACGTGCCCGCTGACCGACGCGCCCTCGACGGTCGACGACCGCCAGCTTGCCGAACTGGACCTCAAGGTGATCGCTCCGCCCAAAACGTAGCGGCGCCACCACACAGGCCAGGAGCCGGAAAAGAAGATGCAGCAAGGATGAACACCGAACCCCACAGGTAAGACGATGGCTCTCCTCGTCATAGGCTCCTATCTGCGCTCCTCTGTGTTCCTCCTTCCTGCTTCTTCTCGTCTTCGCGCTGTTACCACAGCGGGAAGCTCACCCCCAGCGCCATCAGCACAGCCGCGCCGGCGATCTCGGCCGGGCGGCCGATGGCCTGGCCCACGCGCCGACCGATTGCCACGCCCGCCAGGCTCATCGCGGCGGCCACAACGCCGATGACCGCGCTGGCGTACCAGATGTCGCCGGCGCCTTTGATCCCCAGCGAGAAACCCACCACCAGTGCATCAAGACTGGTCGCCACCGAGAGTACCACCAGCGACCAGCCGCGGGTCGGATCGCTCGCCGCGCTCTCTTGCGGCGCTTCGTCCGCCTTGGCGGGCGAGTGCTCCACTGCTCGCTCAATCGCCTCCTCGACTCGCTCCTCGACCGCGCCGGGGTGGCTCTTCAGGGCCTCGTGGAGCATCTTGGCCCCCACGATGAACACCAGCCCGCCGGCCACCCACGCCCCCACCGACGACAGCAGCCCGGCAAGCTGTTTGCCCGCCAGCCAGCCCGCGATCGGCATGAGGAACTGGAACAGACCCGCGTGCCAGGCCATGCGAAACTTCTGCCTCGGCCCGTGCCAGCGCACCCCCACCGCGGCCGCGACGCTCATGGCGTCCAGGCCCAGACCGACCGCAAGACCGAGGATTTCCCAGATGGGCATCGGCGATCACTCCTGTTTCGCTTGACGGGCGAGCTTGCTCGCCGCGTTTCGAGGCCCGATGCACGTGTGCGTTCGCCGCGCGGAGCAAGCTCCGCAACGGATACACGCGGAGCAAGCTCCGCCGCTAAGTCACGAACGACCAATGCTGGCGCGGTTTGCCTTCCTTGAGCGGGTTGTCTTGCACGTACCGGATCGCCGCTCGAAAGGCTGCCTCGTCTTTCAGGTACACGTGCCAGGCAAGGCGCGCCCACGGCGACGGCGGGCCAACAGCGCCCGAAGCGAAGCGCGCCAGCGGATGAAGTCCCTCGGCCAGCAGACGCTGCGTCGCCCGGGCTTTCAGATGGCCGACGATCCTGCGATATCCCCGCTCGTGCGGGGCGAGGAGGATGTGCAGGTGCTCCGGCAGGATCGTGCAGGCGCGAACCACATAGCCACCCTCCGCCACCGCCTGGGCGAAGCCGTCGCCGACGGCCTTCGCCTGCCGGCCGGTGAAAACCACGGGCGGGTACTTGAGCGCCTCCTTCGCCCGCAGGCGGAGTGAGACGTCATGCGCAGCGCGGGCGACCGACCTGCGGGTGTCCACCTTCGTTGCCTTGCCGAACCGCACCAGTTCCCAGGCCCTTACGAAGTCGGACCACGACCCCCGAGGATCGTTCGGCAACCAGAACCCGTAGGCACAGAAAATCGAGTGAGATCCCAGTACCATCGGCGATCGCTCCTCTTAGCGGGCGAGCTTGCTCGCCGTGTTCCGACGTCCAAGGTCGTCACACGCTCCACACGCGAAGAAGACACGCAAAGCAAGCTCCGCAACGGATACGCGCCGAGCAAGCTCCGCAACCGATACACGCCGAGCAAGCTCCGCAACGGATACGCGCCGAGCAAGCTCCGCCGCTACCCCTACACCCGGAACACCGTTGCCTCGCGGAACTCCGTCCAGGCAGGTTCGAAGGCGATCTCGCGCCGGGGGATCGGACGCGGAGCGATGTCCCACGCATCGAAGAGGTCCTCCGCCCGCGAGTTGTGCCGCACGCACACGATCTGCTGCCGCAGCGATTCGTTCTCCGGGCGGAACCGGTACGGGCGATTCGTCTCGGGGTCGATCAACCGCCCGTCCATCTCCACGCCGTCTTCAGCCAGGATGCAGTGGCTGCCGCGGCTGCCCGCTCCCCGCTCGAACATCGCGCACACCGCCTTCAGAATCGCCACGTGCGTGATGCACTGCTGCAGGAGCTGGAACGCCTCCGGCAGTTGGCGAGCCGAGTCGAGCCGCACGCCTTCCTCAACCAGCCGGCGGTACTGCCGCACGGCCGCCGCAAGCGCCTTGGCCGCGCCGTCGCGGCTGCGAAGATGCGCGCCGTATCGCGTCATCCGCTCGCGAACCTCGGCGATGCCCTGCTGGATGGTGGCGTCGGCCTTCACGCCCGCCGCCAGCGTGGCGTGCAGATGCTCCAGGTTCGCGGCCAGGCGGCGCTTGAGCAGCTTGCGGCGCTGGTCCTCCACGCCCGCGGCGTCGCCGTCGTAGACGTTGGCGATGTACTCGGCCGCGCGGGTCGCGCCGACCTGCCCGGCGTTCAGGGCGCTGCCGCCTGGGCGTTTCACGCCGTGCGTGCCGGCCATCTCGCCGATGACGAACGTGTGCCGGATGCTGCTCTCCCACCACTTGTTGATGCTGAACCCGCCGTTCATGTGCTGAGCGCACACGGCGATCTCCAGCGGCTCGGTCCACAGGTCGATGCCGTTCTCCGCGTAGATGTCGATGGCCGGCGGGTTCATGTGCATCAGGCGGTCGATCGGTCGCGGCTGCATGGCGCCGGTCTTGCGCAGGTAGTCCAGCGCTTCGTTCTGCAGGCCGTCGATGCCGAACTCGCCCCAGGCGGCGGGTCCGATCGGGTTCCGCAGGAAGTCCATCCACACGCGCCGCCCGCGAACGACTGTTTCCTGGTGCACGGCCATGTCCACGAGCGAACTCCTCCCGCCGGCGATCCGCTGGGCGTCGAAGGGCCACTGGTAGCCCTTGAGGAAAATGTTCGTCGCCATCGACGACAGGTCGCCGAAGTACTCGGTGAGGAACTCGCGCGGGTCGTCGTCCGCGCCGGCCGGACCGGAAGAGAAGATCCGCGGCACGACCTGCATGTACGTGCCGCTGACGTTCCAGCGGAACCGGGTGCTCGCCAGGCCGAACTGCGATTCGGTCAGGTTGCACGCCTCCAGCCCCGCCAGCAGCGCCGGGCCGTGCAGCCCCACCTGCCCTCGCGGGTACACCGTGTCGCGGTAGATCTCGCCCGGCCCGCCGCCGGCCAGCACCCAGTTGTCGGCCGAGAAGGCCGTCAGCGCCGGCCGGTCGTCGGTGGTGCGCGAGCGGTCGAAGCAGACCATGCCGACAATCCGCCGCTGGTCGCCTTCGCCGAGCGTGACGAACTCCAGCACGGGGTGCTTGTCGACGATGCCGATGCCCATGCGCAGCGCCTCAGCCTGGAGGCACTCGCTCATGAAGCGGCTGGTTTTCGGCCCGGCGGACGTCGCTCGCTCGTGGGGGTCGTGGTCGGTCTTGTAGCCGATGAACGCGCCCCACGGCTCGTGCGGGAACGGCACGCCCAGTTCGACGAGGCTGTAAAACCCGCGCAGCGAGCCGACGCCCTCGACGAGGGCCGTGTCGCCATGGCAGCAACCGAACGCCGTGAGCGTCTTGGCGAAGTCCTCGGCCGTGTCGGGCACGCGCGGGCTGGTGCCCATCTTGTAGTACGTCTGCTTGTCGGAGCCGCTCATGCGGCTGGCGCCCCGCGGCAGTCCGCCGGTCACGACAAGCACGCGCGAGGCGGCGTCCTGGACGCCGCGCGTCCGCCAGAACCGCACGAGCTGCACGGCGCAGGCCATCCCGGCCGCTCCTGCCCCCACGACGATCGTGTTGGCGGCGTGAAGGGGAACCCGCTGTCCGTTGACCGAAATCGACGACGCTTTCATGTCATCCTCTTGGTAAGAACCAAATGGAGAAAACCCAAGGCGGAATCTGTATCACATCTCCGGCGCATCGGAAACCCCCTCAGCCGCGGGGTGCCGCCACGGGCGACTCCATCAAGACGCCGCTCCCGTCCCTCCCCTGCCGCGAATCGCACCGCCCCGGTTCCGACCTCCGTCCGCCGCGAGCCACGTTGGGCGCCCCGGCAGCGGGAAGTCCCCCCTTGCGATTGCTTTCCATGAACTCCGGGATATGATGTGCGTCCAAGCATCTGACGACGTGCGAACCCGTCGCCGGGAACCAGTTCTTCGCGGGGTGAGCGGAACCTGGAGCCAGACATGAGGTCCTTGCATATACCAACCATGGCCCTGCTTGTCGCGGCCCTGCTGGGCACGGGAGTTGTGCGGGCCGATCCCGCGGACCAGGCCCGCCCGGGCAAGCCGCCTCGCGTGGAGAGCGATCCGAAGAAGACCTACGAAGAACTGTTCGCGGCCGAGGAGAAGCGGGCCGCCAACACCCCGGCAAAGGCCGACGACGTCGCGTTCGCGCAGAAGCTGTTGACGTCGGCGGCGTCGCTGACGGATTCGCCGAAGCTGCGCGTTGTGCTGTACGAGAAGGCGTACGAGGTCGGCATGAAGGCGTACGCGGGGTTCGCCGCGGCCGGGGCGGCGCTGGACCAACTCGACCAGGAAGCGGCCGACCGGTCGGCCGAGTGGCAGGCCAAGCGTCTGGAGTTGCTGAACCAGCAGTACAAGCTGGCAGCGCCGGGCGACCGGAAGGACGCGGGCGAGAAGCTGGCCTCGCATTTCATGGCCATGGGCGACGCGGCGGCGGCGAAGGAGCAATGGATCGAGGCGGGCGACCTGTACCAGCGGGCGGTGAGCGCGGCGGCGATAGTCAGTTCGCCGGTCAAGGACGATGCGGCGGAGAAGCTTGCCGCGGCCTTGGCCATGAGGCAGGCTGAGAACCTCAAGGCCAAGCTGAAGGCCGAGGGCGAGGGCGGCGCCAGCCGGATGCAGTTGATCAAGCTGTACGTGGTGCAGGCGGACGAGCCGGCCAGGGCCGTGCCGTACCTGGACGCCGGCGTGGACGAGGTGTGGCGAACGTATGTGCCGATGGCGGCCAGGGACATCGGCACGTTGGAGCCGCAGGCGTGCCTGGAACTAGGCCACTGGTACAAGGCGCTGGCGATGGCGGCGAGCGGGTTGTCGAAGATGAACCTGGCCCAGCGGGCACAGACGTACTATCGGCAGTACCTGACGAAGGCGCCGACGAGCACGGGGGTGGAGCGGCTACAGCTTGAGCAGGCCCGCGCGGCGATCAACGCGGCGGTGAAGGAACTGGGGATCGCGGCCTTGCAGCGGCAACTGACGCTGAAGGATCCCTCGGCGAAGCAGGCGTTCGACAAGGGCGTGGCGTGGCTGTGGAGCGCGCAGGATGCCTCGTCGGGCTTCTGGAGCGACCACGGCACGTACTACGGCTCCAGATACAGCGTGGACACGACGGTGGCGGCGACGTGGGCGCTGGTGGAGGCGACGGGGTCGGTGGGCGACCCGCGGATCGCCAGGGCCCTCCGGTACCTCAACCTGCACAACACCCCGCGCGTCAAAGGCGTGGCGACGCGCCTGTGCCTGTGGGCGACGTGCGAGCGCGTGCGGCCCGGAGCGTTTGGCCGCTACCTGAACAGCGACCTGCGGGTGCTGACGACAGCCGCGAAGGACGACGCCGCCTACGGCTACAGCGTGCGCACGGGGCCCCACAGCAGCGGCGGTCACGACAGCGGCCACACCGCGTACGGGCAGATGGGCGTGGCGGCGGCGACGGCGGCCGGACACAAGCCGCCCCCCAGGTACTGGACGCTCGTTCGCGACTACTGGGCCAAGAACCAGAACGAGGACGGCGGGTGGGGGTACGGCAGTTCCTACTCGGGCCCCTCCACGCGAACCAGCTCGGGGCAGTGCACGTTCGCGGCCGTCGGGAACCTGGCGTTCGCGTTGCAGCAGATACACGGGGACGCGAGCCTGGCCACGATGCCCGGGACAGACTACGAGCCGCTGAGGAAGGCGATGAAGTGGATGGACCAGTTCGCCGGCAAGGCGATTGCAGACCGGTACTCCTACGGGCCTGGCCCGTGGCACGAGACGTACCTGTTCCTCGGCCGGGCGGGCAGGCTGCTGGGCAGGACGAAGTTCGGCGGCGTGGACTGGTTCGAGCAGGGCGCCAAGGACCTCGTGAAGCGGCAGAGCGGCGACGGGTCGTGGGGCGGCACGATCGCGACGGCATGGGCGGTCCTGTTCTTCGTGAACGGCGGGCGCACGGCCGAGGCGGCCCTCCCCGCGGCGGGCGGCGGCAACTAGGCGACGGTGGCTCACCCTCTCAGGAAGCCTTCCGGCTTCAGCGCCCTTGGCGAGAAGCGCGCCATGCGAACCGCTCCCTTGAACCAGCACACCTGGTTGATCCGGCAGCCGATCGAGACCCTCGCCTCGTCCATGGGGGCGAAGCGGATGGGCTTGAGGAACTCCCGCACGCCGTCGACGTAGTGGGCCATCGACTCGCCGTCGCAGACCAGGGCGGCGTGGAACCATCGGCCGACGGGGTGGAGGAAGTCGGTGGTGCCCAGGGGCTGTTCGCTGTCGCCGGACTTGATGAACGTGTCGAGGAACCAGCGGTCGCCGAAGAGGCGGGTCTCGTACATGACGCGGTTCTGGCTGGCGATCTCCTGGATGTGGAAGAACCGCTGTTCGCCCAGCCCGTCGGCGTCGGGGCGGAAGAGGACTTCCCACGTGAACTCCGGCCAGCCGCGCAGGGGGCCGGCGTCGAGGAAAAGGGCGTCGCCGTCCCCGCTGAACTGGACGGCCTTGCCCTTGGGCGCGTCGATGACTTTGGGCGAACCGACGACGGTGACGGCGTGGCCGGCGATGGATTCGAGATTGTCGATGTTCCAGACGACGGCGTTGTTCGGATGATCGGGCATTGGGGGCGTCTCCTTCGGCAAGTCGTATATCCTCCATCCGGCGCGCCGAAAAGCAAGTCGTGCGCGGATTCCGCCCGCGGCGGGGCTCGCGGCCACAGGACGAACGAGGCGCAGACCCCAGGCACGCTGAGACACGAAGGCGGATCTTCGCCGCATTCTCTTGACATGGGGGATGCGTTGTGAGGAAACTCCACAACTCGCGTTGGCGCTGGAGACGTATGACCAAGCAGCAGAAGCAGGACAACCAGAGGAAGATAACGCCCTTGCCCTACGCCGCGCTGCTGTTGGCGTGGCTGGTGCCTGGGGCAGGGCACCTCTACCTCGGGCGCGTGGCGCGGGGCATCGTCATCTTCGCTGTCATCTCGGCGCTGTTCTGGACCGGCGTCGGCATCGGCGGCGTTCTCACCGTCGACTACTACCACGAACGATGGTGGTTTGCCGCCGAGATGCTCGCCGGCGTGCACGGTCTGGTGAGCTGGTATCGCCAGAAGAACGTGTACGACCGCCTGCGGCTGGTGCCCGGCGACACCGTGGACGAGAAGCTCAAGAACGAGGCCGTGGCCCTGGTGGCCCCCGCCGAAAGCGTGGCCCGGGCCTACGCGGGCGTGGCGGGCCTGCTGAACCTGCTGTGCATGTTCGACGCCCTGTTGCTGTCGGTGATCGGAGTGACCGGCGAGCGAGCCGGGCGCGATGAGGCGGCCGAGCAGGAGGCGGCGGCATGATCGCCACGCTGTTCTACAACCCGCTGCCGATGAGTTTCTCCACACAGTTCTGGCTGTTGATCCCGCTGTGCCTGGCCGTGGCGGCCGTCTACAAGGCGGTGCGGGTGAAGGATCCGCGGACGCTGCCTCGCGAGGTCGCCGCGCTGATGGCGTACATGCTCGGCGGGCTGGGCGCGCTGTGCGTCCTGGTGTGGCTGGTCGCCGAGTACTGGCCGTAGCGGCAAGCCGATCCATCCGTCCTTGTGCGGCGCCGCGTTCAGGATCCCCCATTCGGCCCCCCGGGAGACGGGAGATTCCTGGCCGACAACCCCCCTTCCCATCGACGATGGGCCTTGCAGCGCCGTGCGCAACAAAACGGCCCGGTGCGGCTGCACCGGGCCGATGACAATACCCCCAAGGGGACTCGAACCCCTGTCTCCAGGATGAGAACCTGATATCCTAGGCCTCTAGACGATGGGGGCATGGTCCAAAGTCGGTTGATGGAGACTCCCAGGTGAGAGCCGCGCCTAGGCCGTGGCAAAGCCACGATCCTGAATACGCGGAATAGTAGCCGTCGCCAGCCGAAGCGTCAAGGGGAAATGTCGGATGTGTCGGAGGAGGAATCGCTTGTCCGGCTCGCGCGCAGTTTGGCTCGCCCGACGGCAAACCCGT
>CAYWTX010000355.1:0-1842 GCA_964461295.1 uncultured Planctomycetaceae bacterium
AGCTTCGCCAGCTCCTCGGGGGAGTAGGTCTCCTGCACCCGCTTGTTCTTCGCGAAGGTGTCGAACCACTCCGCCAGGTTGCGGGTCTGCTTGAGAACCAGGGTCTCAAGGACCTCGCCACCCTTGATGACGCCCGAGTCCTGGACGGGGATGCCCTTGTCGGTGATGGCGCGGATCGCGCTCGCGTCCGGGGACGTGGCCGCGCGGGCGCGGGACTCAATGCTGGGCGTGTCGTCGATTGGCGCGAAGTCGCTGGTGCCGTCGCCGTTGTCCACGCGGACGAAGCTGCGCCCCGCCTTGCGCAGCTCGCGCTCTGCGGCCTTCAGGGCCTTCGAGGTGTTCAGGACCCCGACGAACTTCGCCGGGTCTAGCGGCGCTCGGCTTCCTCGGTCTCCTGCAGCCAGTCCCACAGGTCCGACGGCTTCCCGTCGGGCCCGAAGATTCCGATGATCCGCAGCCCGTAGAAGGGCGTCTGCGTGGCCGGGGGTTCCGGGGAGGTGGGCGGTGCTTCGCCCGGCGAACCAGAGCTTTCCGGCATCTTCGTCTCCACCGCCGCGGTCTCGGTTGGCTGCGGCTTTTGCGGCTGGGAGGGCGTCAGCGTCGGCATCTCGTTCGGCATGGGGTCCTCCAGCGATTCCACCTTCGATGTACAGCCCCTGCTGCTCCAGGATCTTCCCTTCGGCACCCTCAATGTACAGCTTTTCGTTGGCCAAAGAAACTTTTAGTTTTTCCAGAAAGGCAGCGAGCGCCACCTTGTCGTCGCCCTGCGCCTTGAACTCGTCGCCCGACACGTGCGCAAAGTCGAACTTGGCCCCGCCCAGGCGCATGGCCCGCGTCGTGATCGCCCGGACGATGCCGTCGGTCACGCGGTGGCCGAACGCCTTGTCCATGGCGCTGATGGCTCGCGCGTCCATGGCCAGGACGAACTCCTTCTTGGAGGCCCGGCGGGTCTCATCCCAGCCGGCCTTGGTCTTCGCGCCCGTGGACGCCTCGACGTACACCTCCCGGCGGGCGACCTCGTCGGTCAGCTCCGCGTGCTTCGCCACCAGCTCGGGCGGCAGGGTGTTGTCGGTCACCCGCTCTTCCGTGAACTTCGACAGGTCGGTGGTCTTCGGCAGCCGCTCTTCCCGAGCGGGGTATTGCTTCTTCCCGCGCAGGTCGTTCGCCCGGGCCTGGATTGCGTCGCCCAGCCGGTGCTTCGTGTCCACCCACTTCTCGCCCTTCACGCGGGGCGCGATGGTTCCAATGATCGGGATCCCCGGGAACTGCGCCTGCAGCCGGGTCACCAGGGCGTTCATCTCCTCCTGCGTGCCGAAGCGGGGCAGGGCGAAGTCGCCCTCCAGCTTCGCAGCCAGCGGGTCCTCCGCGTGCAGCGCCCGGCCGATGGACCGGAAGCCGTCGTCGGCCCGATCGTGCCCGAGGTAGTCGTTGATGTCCTTCTTGAAGCCGAAGGTCACCACACCGAAGTTCGGCTTCTCCGGGGTGGGCTCGATGTCCCGCAGCGCCCGCGCGCCCAGCAGCCGCGTGGTCGCGTCGCGGTAGTAGAGCTGCGCGTGGGCGGGGGCCTCCCCCGGCGCCACAGGGCGGGCCTTCAGCGTCTCGTAGGTGGCGACGTAGTGCGGCAGGTCGCCAGGGTGTGCGGCCGGCGGGTCACGCCGGGCCTTCTCAACCTGCGCGTTCGTCTGCCCGTCGGGGCCGAAGATGCGCACCACCTGGCGGTCCTGGTACACCTGCCACGGGGACAGGTCCCCGGTGCCGGCCTTGCGCATGCTGTCCGACCAC
Organism: uncultured Planctomycetaceae bacterium; assembly: GCA_964461295.1. GTDB lineage: Bacteria > Planctomycetota > Phycisphaerae > SM23-33 > SM23-33 > CAYWTX01. The sequence continues at coordinate 1,783 of CAYWTX010000355.1, forward strand.
GTCCGGGCCACCGCCGCCATCACCCGAGCGTTCACGTCCGCCGCGTCGGGGTCCTTCGAG
>CAYWTX010000356.1:0-15689 GCA_964461295.1 uncultured Planctomycetaceae bacterium
AAGGCGACGCATTTCGCGGAAAGATACCGAGATGGAATGGCGCGCCGCAACCCCCGCCCTCACGGGCGGGGCAACCTGCTATCGGCCCTCCGGGCCTTGCGCCCGTCCCAGCGCTCGTCCAGGCCCGTCAGGGCCTTGCGCCCTATTGGGAGCAATCCCACCCCCGCCCTCACGGGCGGGGCAACCTGCTGTCGGCCCTCCGGGCCTTGCGCCCGTCCCGGCGCTCGTCCAGGCCCGTCAGGGCCGGCAGCAGATAGCCCGGCCCGTCAGGGCCGGGAAGCCTTTCGTCGGGACAAGTCCAGGCCCGGCGGGCCGGCAGCAACAATCGTGTGACTACGCCCCTGTAATCCGACCGCATCCGTCGAGCGGACCCCGCCATCGCCCCCGTGGCGCGATCTACTACGGTTGGCCAACGGGGTGAAATCCCAAACGCGGCTTGGGCGGGATCCAGGTAGGGCCGGAACGACGTTTTGGGTAAACCCGGTCGGCCGGCGCGAGTTGCCCGCGCTGCGGGCTTACCATTCGCCCATCTGCGCCGCCGCCACCACCGCCTGGCCCAGGGCGATTCCCCCGTCGTTGGTCGGCACCGTGCGGTGCGTCAGCACCTCGAAGCCCTGGGCCTCCAACGCAACCGTAAGCCGGGCCGTGAGATAGCGGTTGGCGAAGCACCCCCCGCTCAGGGCGACCAGCGACAGACCCGCTTGCTCCCGCGCCCGCCGCGCCGCCGCCAGCAGGAACGCCGCCACCGTGTTGTGGAACTTCGCGGCCACCACCCCGGCCCCCGCTCCAGCCAGCAGGTCATCACAGACTTCGCGCACCATCGGCCGCAGGTCGATCGTAAACGGCGACCCGCCCGCCAGTTCGAACGAGTACGCGTCTTCGACGCCGCGGGCCATCCCCGCCTCGAGCAACATCGGGGCCTCACCCTCGAAACGGTTTGCCGCCGCCCGCCCGCAGAGGAACGCGATCGCGTCGAACCATCGCCCCAGCGAGCTGGACGGCGGGCAGTTCGCGTTCGCCCGCAGGAGCCGCACGGCGTCCGCGAGAGCCTGGCGCTGCACTGTGGACCGTGGCGGCTGCGACGCCGCTGCGATTTCCACGCCGGGAACGCCGCCAGGAGGCAAGCCGACGGCCGGCCCCGCCCCGGAATTCCGGAGGTCAGGGAGGGGCCCTGCCAGCACCGGGTGCCGCAAGCATTCCTCGCCGAACACGTCGTACAGCACGGCGACGGCGGGGCGGCAGGTCTCCTCGGCCGCCTTGTCGCCGCCGGGCAGACGCACGTAGCGCAGGTGCCCCAGCCGCCGGAAGGTCCGCATGTCGGCCAGAAGCACCTCGCCGCCCCAGACGGCGGCGTCGGTCCCGTAGCCGACGCCGTCGCACACCAGGCCGATGGCGGGGCCGGCGCGCCCGTGCTCAGCCAGCGTGCCGGCCAGGTGGGCGTGGTGGTGCTGCACCCGGACGAGCCTGGCGCCGCGCTGCTTGCAGCGCCGCACGGCGTACTCCGTCGAAAGGTACAGCGGATGGGCGTCGCAGGCGATCACGTCCGGCGACATCTCGAACAATTTCTCCAGATGCTCGACGGTCGCGATGAAGTGCCGATACGTGCAAACGTCCTTCAAGTCGCCGATGTGCTCGCCGAGAACGGCCACGTTGCCGCCGAGAAGGCAGACGGCGCTCTTGAGTTCCGCGCCCACCGCGAGGATTGCCCATTGCCGATTGCCAATTGCCAATTGTCCGGGAACGGAGCTGGGGCTCGTGGCCTCCGGCAATGGGCAATCGGCAATCGGCAATGGGCAATCGGCAATTGGCAATTGGCAATTGGCAATTGGCAATGCCCCAATTCTCACGGGCGCCGGCGCGAAACCGCGTGCGCGGCGCAGTACCGAGAGCCCCCCTCCGCCGGCCAGCTGCACCACGCTGTCGTCCAGCCGGCGCTCGATCCGCCGATCGTGCAGCAGCAGCGCGTCGGCCAGTTCGCCCAGACGTTCCACGGCCTCGTCGTTGTCCTTCACCAGCGGCTCATCGGCCAGGTTCGCCGACGTCATCACCAGCGGCCGGTCTATGTGCCCGAACAGCAGATGGTGCAGCGGCGTGTAGGGGAGCATCACGCCCAGCGTGTCCAGGCCGCCGGCCACGGACGCCGCGACGGCCGCGGGCGCGTCGGCTCGCCGCGGCATGAGCACGATGGGACGCAGGCGCCCGCTCAGCAGCGTCTGGGCCTGGGGCGTGGTCTGGCACAGGCGCCTCGCCGCGGCAAGGTCGCGCACCATCAGGGCGAAGGGCTTGGCGTCGCGGCGCTTCCGGCGCCGCAACCGGGCGACGGCTGCCTCATCATCCGCCCGGCAGGCGAGGTGGAAGCCGCCCAACCCCTTGATCGCCACGATCCGCCCGGCCTCCAGCAGCTTCGCCGCCTCGGCGATCGCGTCGGGGCATTCGGTTCGCCGCCCGCGCGGGTCGGCCAGCCACACGCGCGGCCCGCAGGCCGGGCACGCCACCGGCTGGGCGTGGAAGCGGCGGCTGCCCGGGTCGCGGTATTCGCCGGCGCACAACGGGCACATGGCGAAGTCGGCCATCGTCGTCCTCGACCGGTCGTACGGGATGCCGCTGGCGATCGTGTACCGCGGCCCGCAGTTGGTGTAGTTGATGAACGGGTAGCGGTACCGCGGGTCGGCCGGGTCGTTCATCTCCCGCAGGCAGTCCTCGCAGACGGCGGTATCGACGGCGACCTGTGCGTCGGTCGCGCCACCGACCTCGCTGCGGCGAATCTCGAAGGCGCCATCGCGAGGGAGCGGGGCGATCTCCTCCTCGTCGCAGGTGGCGATGGACGCCAAGGCAGGCAGCCCCAACCGCAGGCGTTCGGCGAACCGGCAAGCGGAGGATCCCGGCCCCTGGACCTCTATGGTCACGCCCCGCGAATCGTTCAGCACCCAGCCGCTGAGCCCCATCTCCCGCGCCAGGCGGTACACGAACGGCCGAAACCCGACCCCCTGCACCTGTCCGGTGACGATGAATCGCCTGCGATGCGGGTCCTGCTCCCGAGCCATTGGTGGGCGCTCTCCTCATCCATTGTACTCGAAGAGTTGACCGGCCCGGGCCTCTACAGGTACTCGACTTGCCCAATCATGTCATTCTTCCCAAGACATGCATCCATCAAGGTCAGGTGGCGGATGATCTCGCCAACGGTGCGGGATCCTTGAGGAGAGTAAACGACCCCGACATGGGCAGTTCGCTGGGCATGCAGGCGGAGAAAGTCATCGTCGTGGGTCACAATGACTCGCCGCTGCTCCGTGGCGTATGCCAACTGTTCGCGGTCGCCGGCACCCAGAAGGCCCGCCCCATGCGAAGTGGTCACGTCAATGCCGCGTGCTCGAAGGCCGCGGGCGATGGCGGGATTCACCTGCTCGTCAAGATGGAACCGGATCACCTTCTCGGCCCCCAGCGGCACGGAGTTTTCGGGCCAGAGGACCCGGGCCGGTCTTACTCTTGATCTGCGCGACAACGTCTTCGACCTCGGCCATTTGCCGCTCTACCGCCTCGCGATTGTCCCAGTAGTACGCCAGGGCCGCATGCACGTCAACCAAAGAAAGCTGCGGGAAGTCGGCGACGATCTCCTCCGGAGATCGGCCGCACAACTCGTTCCAGACGTGGATGTCCCAAACCCGGACCCGGCTTCCCGCCACGCAGGGCTTGCCGCCGCACCGGGCTGGGTCAATGGCGATATGGCTGTCCAGCGTCTTCTGCATGGGACCACCAGTATACCCGATGGGGAGACTTCCACAAATCGCGTAATCGTCCCATCGCCACACCTACGCCCAGCGCGGCTTGTTCTTCCGCCGCATCTCGGCGACGCTGCGCACCTTCAGCCGGGCCGCGCCCTTCCACTTCCTCGTCCCCAGGCGCTTGCACGACGCCAGCCGTTTCTTCGCCCTGGCGATCTCGCCGCGGTACTGCGGCAGCCACTGCGCCTGGGCCACCAGCATCTCGTCGGTCATCTGCGAGATCTCCTCCGTCGTGCACACCGCGCCCGTCAGCGGGTCCATCATCATCGCCTGCTTGAGCAGTTCCACGTCGCCATGCACCGCCGCCTCCACCGCCAGCCGCTGCACGTTGATCGACACGTCGCACACGGCCGCACAACCCAGCGGCAGGTCGCCCACGATCGGGATCGACACGCCGTTGCGGTCCACGTAGCCGGGCACCTCGACGACCGCGTCCTCCGGCAGGTTCGTGATGCAGTGGTTGTTCGGGACGTTGAAGTGCCCGCGGTACGCCCGGCCGAGCTCCAGGCCCTCGATAATGTAGCTGCCGTGCTCCTCGCTGCGGATGGCGGGGCCGATGGGTTTGTCCTCGGCCGCCAGCCACTTCGGGAAATCGGTCTCAAACCAGTTTCGTCCCTCGTTGCACACGCGGAGGTAGCCGCCCGTCTCACCGTTGATCCAACTGGACAGGTCGATCCAGTTCTTCGTCTCGCCCGGGCGCTTGCGGTACCACGGCACATACTCCGACAGGTGCCCGTTGGATTCGGTGCTGTAGTAGCCGAACCGCCGCAGCATGTCGATCCGCACCTTCTCCGTCTTGCCGTACACCGGGTGGCGACGGAAGCCCTCCAGCAGCCGGCCGGTCCAGTCCTCGCCGTCGAACACGACCTGGATGTACCACGTCTGGTGGTTGATGCCCGCGCAGACGATGTCGACGTCCTTCTTGTCCACCTTGCGGTAGCCCTTCGACTCCGGCTTGCGCCCTTTGTTGACCAGCAGTTCGATCACATGGCAGATCTGGTGATGGCCGCCCTGCACGCCGTGGCACAGGCCGATGGTGGGCACGCCGCCGTAGGCGTTGGCGGCCCAGGTGTTCATCGCGTTGGGGTTGGCGTAGTTCAGGAACAGGGCATCGTCGGCCGCCACTTCCTGGATGTCGTTGCAGAACGCGAGCACCTGCGGGATGTTCCGCTGGCCGTACATGATCCCGCCGGCGCACAGCGTGTCGCCGACGCACTGGTCGACGCCGTACTTCAGCGGGATCTCGACGTCGAGCTTGAACGCGTCGAGCAGCCCGATCCGCGTGCAGTTCACGACGTAGTCGGCCCCTTCCAGGGCGGCGCGACGGCTGGTCGTGGCCGCGACGATCTCCGCGGGCAGCTTGTTGCCCGCGATGTCCTTGCGGCAGAGCTGGACGACCATGTCCAGGTTGGGCTTGCTGATGTCGGTGAAGGCAAACCGCGTGTCGGCCAACTCCGGCACCGAGAGGATGTCGCGGAACAGTCTCCGCGTGAACCCGACGCTTCCGGCGCCGATGAACGCTACTTTGATGGGCATGGGCGCTCCTGGCGGGTAGTTGCACGGTCGCCTCAATCGAGGCCGCGGGGCCTTCCCTGTCCCGCCACTGGCACACCATACTCCGCGCAGGGCGATTGTGCAAGGCGCTGCCGGCAGACGGGTCCACGACCGTTCTTGCATCGCCTCTTGGGCCTGAAGGGCTGTCGAATCCCAGCCCTTCAGGCTGAAGATGCCAAGGTGCAACTACGGTCGTGCACCCCCCCGAGCAGCCGCGGCTTGACTCGCAGCCGCCGGCGCGGACAATGCGGCAATCGCCGCGGAAGGCAAGGCAATGTTGAGGGCAACCCGAGCGCCGCGGCGACGCCCGGAGAGGGACGGAGGCGCCGGCTGGCCCGGCAGCCCTCGCATCCTGTCCATCTCCCGGCCCTGAAGCGATGGACCTCCGCTCGCGGGGCGCAGCCCGCGGAGCCGAACAGCCCCGCGTACGGGGCTGCCGGCCGGATAGATGTCTGGACCCTTGTGAATTCCTACAACCCCATCACGGCCGCGGTCCTCGACGAATTGAAGAAGATCGTCGGGGAGCGGTACCTCATCTGCGGCGACCGCGACCGGCTGGAGCCCTACTCGCACGACGAGGTGCCTGACCGGGCGTACGCGCACATGCCCGAAGCGGTCGTGCGGCCCGCCTCGGCCGGGCAGATCGCCGCCATCATGAAGCTGGCCAATCGCGAGCGCATCGCGGTGACGCCGCGCGGGGCCGGCAGCGGGCTGTCCGGCGGCGCCGTGCCGCTGCGCGGCGGAATCGTGCTGCTGGTGGACCGCATGAACCGCATCCTCGAGGTCGACCGCGAGAACCTCTTCGTCGTCGTCGAGCCCGGCGTGGTCACGGCCGCCATCAACGAGGCGCTCCTCCCGCACGGCCTGTTCTACGCGGGCTACCCCATGAGCCGCGAGACGTGCTTCATCGGCGGCAACGTGGCCGAGAACGCCGGCGGGGGCAAGGCGGTGAAGTACGGCGTGACCAACCGCTACGTGACCGGGCTGGAGGTGGTGACGCCCACGGGCGAGATCGTGCAACTCGGCGGCAAGCTGGTGAAGGACGTGACGGGGTATAACCTCGTGCAACTCCTGGTGGGGTCGGAGGGCACGCTGGGCGTGTTCACGAAGATCATCCTGCGCCTGCTGCCGCTGCCTCGCTCCAGCGTCGACCTGCTGTGCCTGTTCAAGACCACCGAGCAGGCCATCGGCGTCGTGCCGCGGGTGATGAGCGGCGCGGGGATCGTGCCCACGGCCATCGAGTACATGGACCGCTCGTCGCTGCACTGCTCCTGCCAGTACCTCCACGAGACGCTGCCCTACCAGCAGGCGGGCGCGATGCTGTTGTTCACGGTGGACGGCTCCGACGCGGCCCAGGTCCAACGCGAGTACGAGGCCGTCGGCGAGTTCTGCTACGAGGCGGGCGCGATGGAGGTCTACGTCGCCGACAACGCCACCACCAGCCAGCGCATCTGGAAGATCCGCTCGAACATCGGCGAGGCGTTCGCGGCCGCGTCCAGCCACCAGGGCAACGAGGACCTGGTCGTGCCGCCGGCGTCGATCCCGCAACTGGTGGCGGGGATGGAGGCCCTGGCGGCGAAGTACGGCGTGGTGGTGCCCGCCTACGGGCACGCGGGCGACGGCAACCTGCACACGCGGATCGTGAAGGACCCCTCCTGGCCGATGGAACGCTGGAACGCCACGTTCCCCAGGGTGCTGCACGAGTTGTACGAGTTGACGGCCGCCCTGGGCGGACGGATCAGCGGCGAGCACGGCATCGGGCACAAGCGGAAACAATACATGCCGATCTTCGTCTCGGAGGCGTACCTCGACATGCTCCGGGCGATCAAGCGGGCGATGGACCCCAACAACGTCCTGAACCCGGGGAAGATCTTCGACCTGTAGGGTTCGGCGCCCGCGGGGAGGTCACTTCCGCGGCTGGGCGGGGACCTCGGCGCGGACTTGCGCGCCCTGGGCGCTGGAACGGAAACCGATGCTGCCCCCGATGGCGGTGGCGCGCTCCCCCATCGTGCCCAGCCCAAACCCGTGATGGTTCGCCTGCCCGTTGGCGAAGCCCCTGCCGTCGTCGGCGACGACCATCCAAAGCCTGCCGCCACTGGCCCGCCGGCGAGCCCTGTTGTCGCCGCCCGCCCGTGCACCCATGGCATTCATTCATCCCATCGCCCCGCGACGGGCGCCGGCGGGTCCGCCAGCGACATCATTCCCCGCAGCCGCACCACGTCCCGGCCCTGCACGCTCAGCAGCGCCGTCAGGCCCTGTTGCCCGATCCGCTCGCCCGCCCGATCGCTCAAGTACACCTCCGCGCACGGCATGACGCGGCGATTCGCCGCTTCCGTCGTCACGTGCATCGGCAGGTTCCCAACGTCGCGGTAGAGCTCCGTCGACAGCTCCCAGCCGCGGTCGGTGAAGCTCGACCCCAGCGCCTGGGCCAGCACGAAACCGGCGCTGCCCCACAGGTACGCCTCGTGCCCGCTCCGGGCGTCGAGCTCCTCGAAACGGAACGAGTCAATCGGCTCGGTGGCCGCGCCGTATGGCAACCGCAGCAGGAATCGCGGCAGACCCAGCGCCACGTACTTCGCCTCCGCCATCTGGCGGACCTGGGCCCACGCCGCGGCCGCCGACGCCTCGCCGGCCCGCGTCCAGTCCTCCGGGTTGGGTGTGGCGGCGATGGACTCGCATCCGAGCATGTCGTCCTTCGCCCCCGCCAGGAGCGGAGCGCCCGCCGCCTTCGCGATCACCGCCAGGCGGGCCACCAGCGCCGCCTCGCTCAGCGTCCTGCCAAACGTGTAGTTGCCCACAACGGCCGCCCACGGCCGGCCCCCCTGCGTCCGCAACGGGCGCTCCACCAGAAGGCGGGCCAGGCCCGACCGTTCCAGGTCGCCGGAAAGGTCCTCAGCCAGTTCCGACAGCGACACGTCCACCAGGTGCAGCGTGAGGTCCTCATCCGTCTCCAGCGACGTGACGAGAAAATGCACCGCCCGCCACGCCGCCTCGACGGCCTGAAAAGCCGGGTGATGCAGCACGGCCCGCAGTTGGGCCGACATCGCCTGCTCGACCGTCGCCGTCAGGGCCTGCCGGTCGCGGGCAGCCTCGGGCACGACGTAGGGGCCGACGACGCTGCGGAGCAGGTTGTCGACTCCCTGACGGGCGGCCGGGGCGGGCGCGGGCCCGGCGACGTGGCTGGGACGCTTGCCCAGCAAGCCCTCCAGCAGGCCCGCGTCGGAAAGCGGCGGAGCCGCGGGCATCGTCGCCGCGGGCGGCGCGGCGCCGGCCGGGGCGGCGCCCGCCCACGACCGCACCTCGGCGGCCGCGACCGCGAACGTCGCGGGATCCGTCAGCCGCCGCCGCAAGTCGCGCAGCGACCCGAAGACTTCCAGCTTCTCCACCAGCCGGTCGGGGTGGAAGTCCTCCACTTCACGGACCTCCATCCCGGCCGTCGGGGCCCCGCCCACCGGCAGCAGGATCTTCGTGCCCAACTCTGCCAAGGCAGTCTCGTAGTTGTCCACGTCAATCTGCACCGGCTCACGCGACGCGAGGTCCGGATCGGACGCCCCGCGGCCGGCACGGCCGCTGAAGTCGCCCATGAGGAGAATGCGGAAGGGCTGCTGCTCGTTTGCGCCCGGCCCGCCATGGTCGAATCTGCCGATGGAAATGCGCGACATGCCCGGCCTCCTTGCGATGGTTGGGCCGTCCTACGCGGAGCGGCATGGAAGCATTCTCTCGTATCGGCCCTGCATCCGCAACAGGGAAGTGAAGCCAGGGCGGCATGGCCGTCTCGGCGCCCTCGCCGGTTCGGCACGAAGGGCCGAGATCCGGTACCCCACGGCGCGCTAGAAACGGAAATAGATGAAGGGATTGAAGCCATCCAGGACAAGTGCGACCGACGACCAGGCGAAGATGCCTAGGGCCGCGAGGAAGTAGGCGCAGCGGCCCCACCGTTGCTCTTCGGCGCGGGCAAGCAGGCGAGCGATCGCGGGGGTCGCCCCGACCGCGGCGACCAGATACCACGGCCAGTGGTGCAGCAATCCCAACGCCCCGAGCGTGGACGGATGCCCGAGGCCGTAGGCGCCGAAGAGAGCCCCGAACCACTTGCCCATGAGGGCGAAGTCCTCAATGCGGAACATCACCCACCCCATCGTGAAGACGAGGATCGTGTAGCCGTGCCTGGCGACGGCGGGCAACCGCTCGAGCATCCGACCCCAGAAAAGCTTTTCGGCGATCAGGATGAGGCCGAAGTAAGACCCCCAGCAAACGAAGTTCCAGCTTGCACCATGCCACAGACCCGTCAAGGCCCACACGGCCATCAGGTTCACCGTCCGTCGCGCGCTGCCGACGCGGCTTCCGCCCAGGGGGATATAGACGTAATCGCGGAAGAAGCTGGACAGCGAGATGTGCCATCGCCGCCAGAAATCCGTCACGGATTGGGCGATGTATGGATAGTTGAAGTTCTCCAGGAAGTGGAAGCCGAACATGCGAGCAAGGCCAATGGCCATATCCGAATACGCGGAGAAATCAAAGTAGATCTGGAAAGAGTAGGCGGCTATCGCGGCCCATGCCGGCAGAGCTCCGACGGTTGGGTCCTGGGCGAGCAGGGCGTCGGCGACCTTGCCCATCGTGTTGGCGATCAGCACCTTCTTGCCAAGACCGATGCAGAACCTCCGCAACCCCAAGGCGAAATCGGCCAGGTTCTCCCTGCGGCCCACGATCTCGCCTTCAATGGTCTCGTAGCGGACGATCGGCCCGGCAATCAGGTGCGGAAACATCGTGAGATAGGTGCCGAAGCAGAGCGGGTTGGGTTGCGGGCGGACCCTGCGCCGATATACGTCCACGAGGTACGAAACCGCCATGAACGTGTAGAACGATATGCCGATGGGCAGGGCGACGTGGGGTACGGGCCATGCCAGGCCGAACAGGTCGCTCAGGTTCGTCACCGCGAACCCGGCGTACTTGAAGACGCCGATGCCCAGCAGATTGACGGCCACGCCGCCGACAAGGACCGCCTTTTCGCGCCGCGGGCAAGCCAGCATGGCGTGGGCCAGCCCCCAATTCATTGCGATTGAGGCAATCATCAGAACAACATAAAGGGGCTCGCCCCACGCATAAAATGCCAGCGACACCATCAACAGAAGCAGGTTCCGCCACATGCGGTTCGGGCAGGCGAAGTACCCCGCGAGCGTCAGCGGGAGAAAGAAGAACAGGAAGACAAGGCTTGAGAAGACCATCGGTCGATGTCACTCCGGTTCCTTCAGTTCACTCAACCCAAGGATCCACGATTGACTGCCGATGAGAAGCACGTCGCTGATGCTGTTGTCCTGAATGAACGCGCTGAGGTGGAAGTCCCGCCCAACTTGCGACCGGAAGTGCCGCAAGTCCACGAAATGGGTGTGGGCGAAATGGCTGGCGATGAGAGGTTCCATCGCGTTCTTCATGGAATCGCCCAGCGCAAGCAGGCGGCCGCCTCGGGCATCCGCCGAGGAATAGCGAACCCACCCGTAGTCGCGGCCGAAGTAGTCGTTGTAGTGGTTGGCGTAGGTATCCATGCTGGCTGATCCGTGGAAATACTTGCCACGCATGTTGCGAGCATCCAGGTTCGTGCAGGGTATGCTCATTGCCAAAGGTCCCGCGGCGAAGTCCACTCCTTCCAACACGTCGGGGTAGTCGTTGCAGCCGCCTCCCCGCCGAGCGTGACTGCCAAGAAAGGTCACGCCTGGCACTTGGTGCCATCGCAATACAGCCACAGGCGGGCCCAGGTTGGGGTTCCTTGTCGCCATCAGACGGTGGAGTTCCCTGTAGGCGGCGTACGTTCCGCGCATGGACCAATGGTGGTCTGACCGGTAGTGAAGTTCCATGCCGGCTACGGGTCCTTGCCCTTCACCCGCCCAAGCGCAGGGGATCTCCGCTCCCAGCGATTGGCGCAACCGGCGCAAGTACCGGTCCCCCGCCAAGTGCGTCCTGACGTTCCGTGGGCATGGGTCCGAGAGGGCATACCAGTCCCCGGCGGACAGGTCGGCGAACACCCAGAAGCGGACTCGCGGGTTCTCTGCCGCCCACGCTCGGTAGCGATGAGCTTGCGAGTCAATTGCCCCGATATCGGCTTGGCGGTACGGCAACGGAAGGTCGGCCAGTCGGTCCTGGTTGGGCAAGATGACGATCCGGTTCGGCAGCACTGCATAGGGCACCCAGTCGCCCGGGAACGCCAGGCAGGCCAATCGGTTCGTCGCCCTTCTCCCCTGCGCATACCGTTGCACCAACCGTTCGCGGAGAGGGAAGTTGTCGCTCGCCGCCGATTCCATCGCCTTCTGGAAGAACCCCGAAGCGATGCGCTTCAGGGTGGCCCTGGGAAACCCAGTGCGCACCCGCCCCAGCATCGCGTCTACCTGGTCGGAACCCTCCCGCGAAGCCTTGTCGCGAACCTGACTCACGCCGACCGCACAGTACCACAGGAATACGCCGAATTGCAGGCCGAGCGTGGCGATGATGAAGGCGGCATGCGGCCGGCGACGGCCTCTTGCCAAGGGGGGCACACCCATGGCCGCGCCTGACTGTCCCGCATGGGGCATGCAGCGGTTCTCCGCGTTTCCTCGAGCACTGGGCGTATACAGTATCGGCCGTTGCGCCAACGTCTATGGGTCGCTATGGACGCCAACACCTCCGGGCGACAACACGAAGAGTGCCCGCCGCGAGCGAAAAGGCTGATGGCTGACAGGCTGAAGAGACGCCGCAAGCGGAGTCGCGCATCCGCCGACGGCGGGGCGGCGGCGTCACCGCACGCGGGCCAGCACTTGCAGCGCCCAGACGACGGCCCTCCGCGGGAATTCCTGGACCGGGTACTGCTCGTTGACCGGCACCAGATGGACCTGCCCGCCGCAACCGCGGAACAGCTTGCACGTTACCCCGATCTGGTTGCGGAGCTGGACGACGGCGGGCTTGCCTTCCTCGGCCGGGATGGAAGGGCTCAGGACGACCAGGTCGCCGTGGAGGAACTCCGGGGCCATGGAATCGCCGTCGATCCGCAGCGCGAACGCGTCGTGGTGGCGAGCCTTGAGCCGCTCGGCGGCGACGAACTCGCAGACGTTGTCGGCTCCGGGGCTTGGCAGGACGACGCGTTGCACGGCGCCGCTTTCGGCCTGTGCGGGCGCGATGGCCTCGGCGGCCGCCGGGGCGGCCTGGACGCTCTGCGCCGCATGCCTCGACACGATCTCCTGAAGCGTGGTGACGGTGGCGGCCTCATCCTTGTCGGCCCAGAAGTGCGGCAGGCCGGCGGCGGTGCGGCCGAGGACGGGAATCCATGAGATGCGTGCCTGGTCGGCGGATGTGACGGGGGTTGGCGCTGACCGCTGCGGCCTGGCCGTCGGGAAGGCGATACGGGACGCGGCAGCCCTGGCCATCGCCTCGGCGTTCTCTCCACGCCCGGCCAGCGCCGCCTCCTTGGCGGGGAAGCCCATGGCGGCCTGGAGGATGTCGAGGAAGGAAGCCAGGGCGGGGCCGGCGTCGGGATGGGCGGCCAGCAGTTCAGCGGCCCGGCGTACGGCTGGGTGATCGGCCGTGGACGTGGACTCCGTTCTCGAACCTTCGCCCGTCAGCAGCCAGCGAAGATCGACCCGGGCGATCCGGCTGATCTTCAGCAGCACGTCGGCCGGAGGAACGCGACTGCCTTCATAGTAGTCGTAGGTGCTTGCAGACAGCCCCAACTTCTTGGCAAATGCAGACTTACCCCTCGGGCCCTCGCACTCCCGTCGGAGCTGAGCGACCCGTCCACAAATCGACGGACGGGAAATGTCCGACGATTTTTTACGCACTTGCGAAAAATATCCTTGACTAGTCCTGCGAATGCGAATAAACGATAGCAGCCTCGACGCAGGTCATCGATTCTAACGTGTCTTGCGTCCGGAGCAAGCGAAATGTCGGGTCATTCCCTTAATCTCGACGAGATGCTCTCCAACATGGACCAGAAGCTTCAGCTCCTTGGCCTCCAGAGGCAACTGCTGCTCTTCCTGGCAAGATATGGCCGGAACGACGGTTCCGGCCGGAGGCGAAGTGCGCGGCGCGCCGGCCGCGGCGGAACCCGCCGTGGCGGCCCTCACCGGCTGCGGCGGTAACGCGGTCCGGCCGCGCCGTGCCTTCCTCTCTTCCCGCGAACCCAGCCGGCCGAAGCGCATCTGCCTGTTGCGGGCCCACATTCCACCTCCAGCCGCAACCGGGATCTGGCGGGACTTCGGCCTGCTGCGCGGGCCAAGTCGCGAGTTTTGATTCTTTCACAACCGCTGAATCCCTGTCTCCTTCTGACCGCTGTCTGGCGTTGTTTCGGTCCATCCGGTATGATTCGCTCATGCGTTCCATCTGCGACATCCGCCCGTTGACACATGGCCCCAAGCACCACTTCTTCGGCTACTTCAATGTCAACGCCTGGGACTGTTCCGGGCGCTGGCACCTCGCCCTGGAGAGCGACTTTCACGATCACCTGCCCGGCCCGGGCGACTTCGCCGTCGTCGGCCTGGCCGACCGGCTGACCGGCCAGTTCGTCCCTCGCGGGCGAACGGGGGCGTTCAACCTCCAGCAGGGATCGATGTTGAACTGGATCGACGCCGGTCGCGGCGAGGAGTTCACCTTCAACGACTGGGACGACGGTCGGCTGGTCGCCCACGCGGTCCAGCTGCACGGCGGCGAGCGCACGATCGACCGCCCGATCGAGGCCGTGTCGCCGACAGCGCCGCGGGCGATCGGACTGAACTTCGCCCGCATGGCGCAGTGCCGCCCGATGGTCGGTTACGCCAGCCCGGCCGCTCCGCCGCCGCTGGTGCCGCAGCCGGCCGACGACGGCCTGTTCCTCATCGACCTGGCCGCGGGCACGAGCCGGCTTGTGCTCTCGGTGGCGGACGTGCTCGCCGCGGCTGGGTGGGATGTGCCGCCCGATCAGCCGTTCTGGCTGGACCACGTGTACCACAACCCTTCCGGCACGCGGATCTTCTTCCTGTGCCGGGCGAAGATGGAGGGCCGCAAGTTCCTCTCGTCCCTCTGGACGGCCGCGCCCGACGGCGGCGACCTTCGCTGCCAGATGAAACTGGGGACGTGGGTGTCCCACTTCGCGTGGCTGGACGATCGGCGGATCATGCTGTCCACCGACGTGGTGCCCGGACACGCCGGGTTCGTCGTGTTCCACGACGGCGAGGGCGATTTCACGCCCGTCGGCCAGGGGGTGCTGCCGCGCGACGGCCACAACGCCCTGTCGCCCGACGGCGAGTGGATCGCCCTCGACACGTACCCCGACGACGGCAAGTCGGAACTGATGCTCTACCATCTGGAACGCAACGAGAAGATCACGCTGGGGCGGCTGGACTCGCCCAAGCCGTTCCGCTTCGACATCCGCTGCGACCTGCACCCGCGATGGAGCGCCGACGGCCGGTGCGTGACCTTCGACTCCATCCACGAAGGCAGCCGGCAAATCTACGCTGCCGACGTGTCGGGAATCGTGGGGCGATGAAACATCTGCTGGTCTTGTGCGTCCAAGACCGTAAGATGATGCAGGAAGAACAGGGTGAACCTATGCGCGAAGCACCGACGGCGCGGATGGGGCGGCTGGCAGCGGCGTGCGTGACCCTTGCGGCGGGCGCGGCCATTTCGTTCGGGCAGGCCAAGTCGCCCGTACACATCGAGAAGCACGGGCAGGCGAACTTCAGCAGCGGCTACCACACGATGACCGACGGCGCCGGCTACCGATGGGACTTCCAGTACTACGGCAACGTCTACCAGGGCACCAACTACGCCTACTGCGGCGGCATGTACTGCCAGATCAACGGCAACAACGTCACCGGCGAGGGCAACGCCGGTTGGACGAACAAGGAAGGCGACGAACTGGAAATCGGTCCCTGGCCGCACAACAACCTCAAGATCTACCGCCGTGCCAAGGTCTACAAGGACCAGGGCCTCGCCCGCTGGCTGGAGATCTTTGAGAATCCCTCCGCCGCCGACGTGACCGTTCCCGTCCAGATATACTCAAACACCAATTGGACCATCTCCGAACAGGTCTTCTCCTCGGGCAAAGGGGCCTTCGACGAAACCGACGAGGCGTTCATCACCCGCACGCAGGGGGGCAACGCCCCGGCCGTGTTCCATTACGTCTGCGCCAAGAAGGCCAAGATCCGCCCGACGATCCAGGTACAGAGCAACCAGATCTACATCCGATACAACCTGACCGTCCCGGCCAGGCAGACGTTGATCCTGTGCCACTTCGAGGCGCAGCACACCAGCACCGACGAGTTGAAGAAGCTGATGAAGACGTTCCGCGCGGGCAAGGCCATGCGCGACCTGCCCGCGGGCGTGCGGAAGCTCATCGTGAACATCCCCACCGGCGGCTCG
>CAYWTX010000357.1:0-1712 GCA_964461295.1 uncultured Planctomycetaceae bacterium
CGTCGCGCCCCGCCTCGTACACGGCGTAGACGGGCGCGTCGCCTGTCAGGCTGAAGCGCTCGCGTGCCTTGCCGATTTCGGCGAGCAGCTCGGCCTTGCCGACGGCCACGTCCGTGCGGTCGATCTTGACCTCACGCCGGGTCTTACCGCCGTCGCTAGCAGCCAATTGCCAGGAATCACGTCCCATATCGAGAGCGATGTACAAGGCAGCGCCCGTACGGCTAGAATGCGTCGCGGAGGTGGTCTGGGTCATGTCTGTCTCCTTGGTGACGAACCGTTTGCGCACCCGGGCCCCGAGCCCGCGCGCTTGGCCGCAGCGTGACCCAGCCACCGCCGAGTCGCCAGTCTTCCCTGCCGGCTGGGCCCGATGGGCATCCCCCGCCGATTCCAAAGGGGAAGCCCCTTTGGCGCCAGGCCGCGTAGGCCTGCTTCGGCCGACTGGTGGCCGGGTACATAGGATCTACTCACCCATGGCTCGCGAAGTTCGCGGGCCTCAAGCCTCGGCCAGGATGTCGAATGTTCGTACAGAATAGTCCAGGTTGGGCTGGCGGTCAGCAGGGTTGGCGCTCGGGGGCGGGGGCAGACGATCGGGCGAGGGCCTTTGGAACACCGGCCAACAAGAAGCAGTGGTCAACCACGCGGTACTACAACCTCAGGTTCTACTTTCAACACAAGTCCCTGTGCCGCGCTTGCGCGCTCTTCGCCGTCGTGTGCAGCGCCGTGGCCTGCGAGCAAGAGGCAACTCCGCTTCGCGTTGCCGACACCCAAGCCGGTTCGGCCGACTCGACCGCCGACGAGTCTGAGACGGAAACCGCCGAGACGGAGACCTCCGACACAAAAGCGCCCATCGCGCGGACGATCGTGATTGGTCCGTTGACTTGGCAGGTGGAGACCGGACTCTGGTATGTGCATCGGGACGAAGCCGAGCCCTACTGCAACGTGCTGAGTCTGGGCGGCTTCGACGACTGGCGGGTGCCGAGCAAGGACGAGTTGGAGAGTCTCATCGACAAGTCGCAGTGGACGTGCCCGCTCATCGTGGCGCCGTTGAGGGCATCGACGCCATGTGACTGGTACTGGACAGGCACGCCGTGTGGCGGTGCCCTGTGGAGCGTGAGCTTCGGCTACGGCTTCGGCGCCGGCATCACCAGCTACTGCGCCGACGACTCCGCCGACGCCGCCATGGTTCGGTGCGTACGCTAGGCGCCTTCGCGGCATGGCGGCGGGTCGGCCAGGAGCAGGCACGAGGCCGCAGGACGCCGTTGGCTAGCGCCGTATCGTCATGCGGTCGGCGCAGGACTCCGGTCTCGCCGTGGCGCGTGAGATCCGGCACTTTCCTACCCATTGGCGCTGGTAGCGGGGGGGACGATGGGGCATGGTGCCCCGGGCTCCTACAAATTAGAATTTCAGGCGATCGCCGAGTCAAGCGAGGGGCAAGATGCAGCAATGGAAGACACACAGGTGGACCGCAGCCGTCTGCTGGACGCTGCTGGCGGCTTGCGGAACCACTCCCCAGAACGATCCGATGGCGGGCCCGGACACGTCCGACATCCCAGTATGTGTGCCGGGGTGCGACGGGCAGACCTGCAACGACGGTTGCGGCGGCAAGTGCGAAGCCAAGCCCTGCAGCGACGGCTCGCTCTGTACGACCCAGGACACATGCGCGGGCGGCATGTGCGCGGGCCTTGTGATGGTTTGCGACGACCAGAATTCTT
>CAYWTX010000358.1:0-25403 GCA_964461295.1 uncultured Planctomycetaceae bacterium
CTGGGGCTCTGGTGTGCGTGGACGTGCGGGCGAAGAAGTGATCAATGCCGAGTGCCAGATGCAAGATGCCAAATGAAGGATGCGGGGAATCGCGCGGCGCGCGCGGCGCCGGCACGGGCAATGCGGGGCGATCCGCAATCCGCGATCCGCGATTTCCAGTTCTTCTCGTTTCCGACAGGACCCTTTCCGCCCGGTACAACGTGCTGCTCGAGGGCGTGTTCGCGGCCATGCAGACCTCGGCCGTGCCGGCGTGGTTCATGCGACGGGTGCTGAGTCCGGCGGCGAGAACC
Source organism: uncultured Planctomycetaceae bacterium (assembly GCA_964461295.1). GTDB lineage: Bacteria > Planctomycetota > Phycisphaerae > SM23-33 > SM23-33 > CAYWTX01. Next base: position 291 of record CAYWTX010000358.1, read on the forward strand.
GACGAGGTCGGTCGGGCGGTCACCGCGCCGATGGGGCTGCGGCGAATCGAGGCGGCGCTGCTGGGCGATGGCTTCCTCGGCCGCGACGACGTCGTCGTCACCACGCCCGAACGGTTGGGCGAACTGATCGGGCCGTGGACGAAGATCGTCGGCGTCAGCAGCGGCGATCCTCTGGGGCGCGGGATGACCAACACCACCACGTCGAGCTTTTACTCCGGCGAGCTGTACACACGCCGATGGACGGCCGAGATGATGGCGGGCATCGCGAGGGCCAAGCAGCGGCACGGCTTTGGCGTGGTGTTCGGCGGGCCGGGGGCGTGGCAGTTCGCGGCCGAGCCGGGCGCGGCCGAACGGCTGGGGGTGGATACGGTGGTCGAGGGCTACTTCGAGGCCGGCGGCGTGGAGCTGTTCGCCGACATGTTGGCCGGTCGCGAGGTGGCGCGGCACGTGCGGCTGAGCGGCACGGGTGCGGCAGCGGCGCGGGCGATCCGCGGTGGAACGCTCCTGGGCAGCGTGGAGATTTCGCGCGGGTGCGGCAAGGGCTGTTCGTTCTGCACCATGGCCCGTACGCCGATGGAGCACTTCCCGCCGGAGCTGATCCTGGCGGACATGGAGACCAACGCGGGCGCGGGGGTCGGCACGGCCGTGGCGGGGAGCGAGGATTTCTTCCGCTACGGCGCGCCGGCGGGCGGGGGTGTGAACTTCGCGGCGCTGGCGGGCCTGCTGGAGGCCATGCGCCGCGTGCGCGGCGTGCGGCTGATGCAGCTCGACCACGCCAACATCGCCACCGTGGCGCAATACTCGGTCGCGGAGTTGCGGGAGCTTCGCCGCCTGCTGGATTGGCCGAGCCGCTGCGGCAGGCTGTGGGTCAACCTGGGCGTCGAGAGCGCCAGCGGCCGATTGGTGCAGCGGGTCGCGCCCGGCAAGCTGCTGCCCTATGGGGCCGAGGACTGGCCTGGGGTGGTTCGCTCCGCGGCGGCGAAGCTGGCCGAGGCGGGCTTCTACGGCCTGTATAGTGTCATCCTGGGCCTGCCGGGCGAAACGCCCGACGACGTGCGGGCCACGCGCGCCCTGGCGGCGGACCTGCTGGCCCACCCGGCCGTGGTGTTCCCGGTATTCCACGAGCCGTTGCCGGCCGAGCTGGCGGCCGGGGCGCGGCGCTTCGGGCTCGAGAGCATGTGGCCGGAGCATTGCGAGCTGTTCACGACGTGCTACGAGGCGAACTTTGCCCGAGTGCCGGCGCTACTCTGGGACAACCAGGGCGCGGGCGGCACGGCCGTGTGGAAGCGGTTGCTGATCCAGGCCCTGGGCCGAGGCGAGACCGTGTTGTGGAGGCGCAGGTTGCGCAGGTTGGGCGACAGCTTGTCGGCTGCGGCTGCATGTCCCGCACTGGAAGACGTTGGATGAGAAGAGGAGAGACCATGAAGGCGTTGGTGGCAGTGAGCTGTTCGGTTCTGTTCTCTTTGCCCGCCTTTGCCCAGATGACGGCGCCGGCCCCGACGCGCGGAGCAAGCTCCGCCGCCAAGGACGCCAATGAGCCCGGCCCGTGGGCCTCCTGCCGAGGCAACCGGGCGATGACGGGGGTGGCGGGCGGGAAGCTGGCCGACGAGTTGAGGGTCGTGTGGAAGCACAAGTGCCGCGGGGCGGTGGTCAGTTCGCCCATCGTGGTCGGCGACCGCGTGTACGTCGGCTCGCTCGACGCCAACATGTACTGCCTCAAGCTTCCCGACGGCGCGGTCGTCTGGGCGACGAAGACCGGCGGGGGCATCGAGGCCCCGCCGATCTACATCGACGGCGCCATCTACGTCGGCAGCACGGATTCCTTCCTCTATGCGTTTGACGCCGGAACCGGCAAGCGTAAGTGGAAGTTCGAGACCGAGGACAAGATCCTCGGCTCGGCGAACTACGTGCGCGACCCCAACACCGGCAAGCTCCGCATCGTCGTCGGCAGCTACGATTACAGCCTCTACGGCGTGGACCCCGCCGACGGCAAGCAGGTCTGGAAGTACACCACCGGCAACTACATCAACGGGGGCGTGGCCGTGTGGAACAACAAGAGCATCGTCGGCGGCTGCGACGCCGTCATCCACGTCGTGCCGCCCAACGGCGAGGACGCCAAGACGTACGACGCCGGCGCCTACACCGCCGCCACGGCCGCCGTGGACGCCGACGGCCGCGTGTACATCGGCAATTACGAGGGCGGGTTCATCTGCGTGGACCTGAAGACCGGCAAGCAGGCATGGGCGTACAACGCCGAGGAGCCGTTCTTCTCCTCGGCTGCCATCGGGCCCGACAAGGTCGTTTTCGGCGGGCGCGACACGCAGGTGCACGCCGTGGACCGCAAGACCGGCAAACAGGTCTGGGCGTTCGCCACCAAGGGCGAGGTCAACAGCTCCCCCGTCATCTGCGGCGACAAGGTCGTTGTCGGCTCCGGGGATGGGCGGCTGTACATGCTGCGCCTGGCCGACGGCAAGCAGGCGTGGAGCTACGACTGCGGCAGCAGCGTGAGCAGTTCGCCGGCCGTGGTGAACGGCATGGTGATCGTGGGGGCGGACAATGGGACCGTATACTGTTTCGGGCCGAAATAGCTTCCAGCTACCAGCGGCCAGCTCCCAGCCAGAACAAACTGGAACCGTGCCTTAGGGTGGTAGCTGGGTGGTACCTGGTCGCTGGAGGCTGGAAGCTGGAAGCTCTCATGCGATTCGTTCAACTCACCGCCGGCGCGGGAGACAACTTCTACTGCGAGAACTGTCTGCGCGACGTGGCCTTGGTGCGGGCGATGCGCCAGGCCGGGCACGATGCGATGACCGTGCCTCTGTACCTGCCGCTGATGACCGGCGAGGGCGACGGGGGGGGCGTCTTCTTCGGCGGCATCAACGTCTACCTCCAGCAGAAGTCCGGCCTGTTCCGCTGGACGCCGCGATGGCTGGACAGACTGCTGGACAGCCCGCGCCTGCTGCACTGGGCGGGCAAGAAGGCCGGCATGACCAGCGCCCGCGAGGTGGGCGAAACGCTGCTGTCGATGCTCCGCGGCGAGCAGGGCCGCCAGGCCAAGGAAGTCGCCCGCCTCGCCGCATGGCTTCGCGACGAGGCCCATCCCGACGTCGTCAGCATCTCGGCCGCGCTGCTCATCGGGGCCGCCCGCCGCATTCGCGACGAGACCGGCGCGGCCATCGTCTGTTCGCTGCAGGACGAGGAAGGCTACCTCGACGCCCTCGGCGAGCCGTACCGTTCGCAGGCGTGGGCCCTGCTCGCCGAGCGCTGCCGCGGCGTCGACGCATTCATCGCCCCCAGCCGCTTCTACGCCGAAACCATGCAGCGCCGCCTCGGGCTGCCTGCCGAAAAGGTCCACGTCATCCACAACGCCATCGACGTTCACGGCTACGCCCCGGCCGAGCATCGCCCCGAGCCGCCCACGGTGGGCTTCCTGCAGCAACTCAGCGCGGGCAAGGGGTTCGACACGCTGGTCGAGGCGTTCATCCTGCTGAAGCGTACGCCGGAACTGGCGGCGGCGCGCCTGCGGGCACTCGGCGGCGTCACCGGCGCCGACGCGCCCACCATCCAGGCTGTCACGCGGCGACTGAAGGACGCCGGCGTATGGGGCGACGTCGAACTCATCACCGACTTCCTCGCTCACGACAAGGCGGCGTTCCTGAGGACGTGCTCGGCGGTGTCGGTGCCGACCCGGCGGGGCGAGGCGTTCGGGCTGTGGCTGCTGGAGTCGCTGGCGGGCGGCGTGCCGGTTGTCGTGCCCGACCACGGGGCCAACCGCGAACTGGTCGATGCCACCGGCGGCGGGTTGCTGTGCCGCCCCAACGACCCGCCCGACCTGGCCGACAAGCTGCACCGCGTACTGACCGACCGCCACCTGGCCGATTCTCTCGGCCGTCACGGGCGTGCCGCGGTGTTGGAGAAGTTCACCACCGACCGGATGGCGGCGGCGGTGACGCGGATGTGCGAGGGGCTGGCCGGCCCAGCGCGAGGCGGCGGGCCGGTAGCGCGGGTCTCGCTCGCTTGATCACATTTGTACGCCGGCCGTCCGATGCACTATCTTCAGCCTGAAAGGCTGACATCCGCCAGCCTTCCAGGCTGGAGAGGGAGACCGATGGGCGATCAACCTGCATTGCTTGAACTGACCGGCGTGAAGAAGACCTACCGCCCCGCGGGCACCGACGTCGCCACCGAGGTCCTTCGCGGCGTGGACCTGCGCCTGTCCGCCGGCGAGTCGCTCGCCATTGTCGGTCCCAGCGGCTGCGGGAAGAGCACGCTGCTGAACATCATCGGCACGCTCGACCGCCCCACGGCCGGCCGCGTTGTGCTCGACGGCGACGACCTGGCCGCCAAGGACGACAAGGCCCTGGCCGTCCTTCGCAGCCGCAAGATCGGCTTCGTCTTCCAGCTTCACCACCTGCTGCCGCAGTGCACGATCCTGGAGAACGTGCTGCTGCCCACGCTGGCCGCGGGCGACAGCCGCCCCATCGCCGAGCGCGAAGCCGCCGCGTACAAGCTGCTCGACCGCGTCGGCCTGTCGCACCGCGTCGACCGCCGCCCGGGGCAGCTCTCCGGCGGCGAGCAGCAGCGGGCCGCCGTCGTGCGGGCGCTCATCAATCAGCCGCGCCTCCTGCTGGCCGACGAGCCGACCGGCTCGCTGGACCGCGCCTCGGCCGACACGCTGGCCGACCTGCTGGCCGAGTTGAACCGCGAGCAGGACCTCACGCTGATCGTCGTGACGCACTCGCAGTCGCTGGCGGAGCGGATGCACAGGCGCTTCACGCTCCGCGACGGACTGCTGGAGAAGGCGTAGTCGCGGTCCCGAGGGCGACCCGCTTCAGCGGGGTCGGTCTTCCCCCGCGAGGTCGGACAGATGTTGCGACGCCCGACACAATGAAGAACGAGCAGACCGAACTATGAAACCAGCAACCTTCATCTCGCGGAGCCTGCGGTTCTACTGGCGCACGCACGTGGGAGTGGTGCTCGGCACGGCCGTCGCCACGGCCGTGCTGGTCGGCGCGCTGGTCGTGGGCGATTCGGTGGCGTACAGCCTGCGCCAGATTTCGCTGCGGCGCCTGGGCGGCGTGGACGTCGCGATGGCCGGCGCCGACCGGTTCTTCCGGGCGTCGAGCAACGCCGTCGCGATCGCAACGGAAGCGCCGGGCGCGACCTCCCAAGCCGCGGGCACAAGCGCGTCGGAGCTTGCTTTGCGGCGCTTCGGGGACCCCAACGACCTGGCGTCCCGCATGGGTGCTGACGTCGCGCCGGTGCTGCTGCTCGACGGTTCCGCTTCGCTGCCCGACGGCTCGGCCCGCGCCAACCAGGTGCAGGTCGTCGGCGTGGATGACCGGTTCTGGAGGCTGGGGCCAGGCAGCGGCTCGCACTCGCCTTTCGGCGCCGGCGGCGACGTCGCCGCGATCAACGAGCCCCTCGCGCGCCAGTTGCGCCTCCCGCTGCCTCCGGGCGTTCGCACGAGCGATTTCGTCGGCGGCGCCGAGATTCGCCTGCGCGTGCCCGTGCCCACCGACCTCCCGCGGGACGCTCCCCTCGGCAGCGACCGCGACGCGGTCGCCCCCATGTCCCTCACCGTTCGCGCCGTCCTCGGCGATTCCCAGTTCGGCCGCTTCAGCCTCCGCGCCAACCAGGCGGCGCCGTTCACGGTCTTTGTGCCGCTTGCCACGCTTCAGGACCGCCTCAAACTCGGCCGCCGCGCCAACACGCTGCTGGTCCGCGGCGACTCGGCCGCCGGGGCCGCCGCGGCGTTCCGCAAACACTGGATCGCCGCCGACGCCGGCCTGCAGTTGGCCCAGCGCGACGGCGGCGCCATCGAACTCCGCGCCAAGCGCGTCTTCCTCGACCGCGCGGTCTCCGACGCCGCGATGGCGGCCAGGCCGGGCGCGAAGGCGGTCTTCACCTACTTCGTCAACGCGGTTCGCGGCGACGCCAACGCCGCCCCTTACTGCATCGTGGCCGGCATGGACGCCAACGCGGCCGGCGCGCCCAGCCCCATCCCGCCCGGCATGGCCGCCGACGAGATCGTCCTGAACCAATGGCTCGCCGACGACGTGAACGCCAAGCCCTGCGACAGCGTCGATCTGGCCTACATGGTGCCGCGGACGCTCCGCACCTTCGCGACCCGCAAACGCACCTTCCGCGTGCGGTCGATCATTCCCGTGCAGGGCACGCCAGGCGTCGACCGCTGGCTCATGCCCGACTTCCCCGGCCTGGCCGAGATGAAGGACTGTCGCGACTGGAAGCCCGGCATCCCCATCGACCTTAAGAAGCTCCGCAAGAAGGACGAACTGTACTGGAACCAGCACCACGGCACGCCCAAGGCGTTCGTCACCCTCGCCGCCGCCCGCGAGATGTGGGCCAACCAGTTCGGCGACACCACGGCCGTGCGGTTCCCGGCGGCGCGGATTCCTGGATCGGCGACCACGGCACCCACTGGGGGCGCCGCTCTGGAGAACTGCGCCGCCCAAGTCCTCGCCAAGGTCGACCCCGCGGCGCTGGGCATCGTCTTCCGCCCCGTGCGGGCCGAGGCACTCTCGGCCGCCAACCCCACCAGCGACTTCGGCGAACTGTTCATCGGCATGAGCTTCTTCCTGATCTTCTCGGCCGCCTTGCTGACGGCGCTGCTGTTCGTGCTCAACGTGGAGCAGCGGAGGCAGCAGACGGGCTTGCTGCTGGCGATCGGCTTCCGCCCGTGGCGGGTCCGGCGGTGGCTGCTGGCCGAGGGCGCGTTGCTGGCCGTGGTCGGCAGCGTGCTGGGCGCCGCCGGCGGCTTGCTCTACACCAAGCTGGTGCTGCATGGCCTGGCGACGGTGTGGCGCGGCACGATGAGCACGCCGGTGCAGTACCACGTCGAGGCCGGGCCGGTGCTCACCGGCGCCGCCAGCGGCGTGGCCGTGGCGGTTCTCGCCATGCTGGTCACGCTGCTGGTCCGCCGCAAGGCGACGGCCCGCGAGTTGCTGGCCGAGCGCCCCGGCGGCGGGGCGAGCCCGCCGGCGGGACGAGGCAAACGCGTCGCCGGATGGGTGGTCGGCGCGCTGTGCGTCGCGGGCGCCGCCGCCACGGTCGCCACGGCGAGCGGCAGGTACGGCGCCGACCAGGCCGAGGCGTTCTTCAACTCCGGCGGCCTGCTGCTGCTGGGCACGCTGAGCATCGTGTACTCGATTCTGGCGGCGCTGGGCGGCGCGCCGCACTCCCACGCGCGCGCCAAGTCCCTCACGGCCCTGGGCGCCCGCGCGACGGGCCGGCGGCGATGGCGCAGCCTCGTCACGGCCGGGCTGCTGGCCTTCGGCGTGTTCCTGCTGGCCAGCGTGGAGGTGTTCCGGGTGGACCCGCACGCCGAGGCCGCCCGCAGGGACTCCGGCACCGGCGGGTTCGCCCTCTGGGGCGAGTCGGCCACGCCGATACTGTACGACCTTGACGATGCCGAACGCCGCAAGCGGGTGCTGGGGGCCGACGAGGCCGCGAAACTCGCCGGCGCGCGGGTCGTCCAACTCCGCGTGCGGGAAGGCGACGACGCGAGCTGCCTGAACCTCAACCGCGCCCAACGCCCACGGCTGCTCGCCGTCGATCCCAACGCGCTGAGCGGTCGGCTGGCGTTCCTGGAAACACTGGGCAAGCCGCCTCGCGACGGCGACGGCTGGTCTATCCTGGACGGCGACCTCGCCGACGGCGCCGTCCCGGCCGTCGGCGACCACGACACGCTGATGTGGTCGCTGCACAAGGGCCTCGGCGACGACATCGAATACATGGACGAGGCGGGCCGGGCCTTCAAGGTGCGGATCGTCGGGCGGATCAAGGGATCGGTGCTACAGGGCAGCCTGGTGGTGGGGGAGCGGCAATTCCGCGATCGCTTCCCGGCCGTCAGCGGCTACCGCGTGTTCCTAGTGGACGCCCCGGCCGGCGAGGCGTCCGCGGTTGCGGCCGCGTTCAGCAAGGCCCTGGAGGACTTCGGCCTGGAGATGACGCCGGCGGCGGATCGCCTGGCGCGGTTTGCCGAGGTGCAGAACACGTACCTGTCGATCTTTACGGCCCTGGGTGCGCTGGGCCTGCTGCTGGGCAGCGTGGCCATTGGCGTGGTGGTGCTGCGCAACGTGCTCGAGCGCCGGGGCGAGTTGGCTCTGCTGCGGGCCGTGGGGTTCAGCAAGCCCAGCCTCACCTGGATGGTCCTGTGCGAGCATTGGGTCCTGCTGGTGCTGGGCGTGGCGGCGGGGGCCGGGTCGGCCGCGGTGGCGGTCCTGCCGGCGCTGCTGTCGCCGGGCGCCGCGCAGCCGTATGCCGCCTGGGCGGCGACGATCGCCGCCGTGCTGGTCAGCGGACTGGTGTGGACGTACCTGGCTGCCAAGGCCGCCCTCCGCGGCGACCTGATGCGGGCGCTGCGAAGCGAGTGACGCTGCTGACCGCGGAGGGCACAGAGAAGAGACAGCCCGAATGCAGGTGAACGACGCCGTGTGCCGCTTGTGGTCCGGGACGCCGCCCTCGTGGCCGATGCCTTGCCGGCCGCAGGCGGAGGAGGACCGCGTGACCCCACGGGCAGTCCCCCTCACCGGTCCCTTCTTCTCTCAGCGTCCTCCGCGTCTCGGCGGTTGGCCCCCGTCGTCGCCCGCACCTCCATCGCCCGCTTGCCGTCCACCGTCAGCCGCACCTGCGCCGCCATCCCCTCGCTCAACTCGCTCAGCGAGGAGGGCGCGCCGTCCAAAGTCACCACGGCGTTGGGAGCGACGGCGTAGTTGGCGTACCTGCTCCCTTCCCCAATGCGGAGCGTCAGGAGTCCCGCTTCCGCGTCCGACGCCGCGATGCGCCCTCGCACGTCCGGCCCGGCCACGCGAATCCGCACGACCTCCTCGGCTGCCGCCGCCAGCCGCAGCGAAGCCTGCATCCCCTCGCGCAGGTCGCTCAGGCTCGCCGCCCGGCCGTCGATTTCCACGGCCGTCTCGGCCGCCAGGGCGTACGTTCCCGCCGCCGGGCGGTCGCCGCCGCGAACCAGGCTTACCGTGCGCCCGGCCAAGTCCACGCCCGTCAGCCGCCCGCCGATGAGCGGCCCCTCGCGCACGGTCGATTCTTTGCCGACGAACTCCAGCGACTGCCCGGCCGCCAACTCGTAACTGCGCCCGGCGTACTCGGCCCGCACCCGCCCCGAATGGACGAAGACGGTCATGCGGCGAGCCTGCTCGGGCTCGCCGCGGCGCGCGGGGGCCTCGCCTTCGCGCTTGAGATCGCCTTCGCCCGGTTTGTCGCCATGGACGCCGGAACCGGCGTCGCGCCGCTCGCCATCCGGGCGGGGCTCGCCTCTCCTGGGCCTCTCCCTCTGGACGCCTTCCTCCTCGCGCCGCTCGCTTTCCTTCGTTCTCTCTCTGCGGTCGCCTTCCCCTTCGCGGCGAACGTCACCGTTGGGCTTGCCCTTTTGGCGGCGCCGCCCCTCCACCACCTGCACGTCGAAGGCCGTGCCCAGCGCCGTCACGGCGCCCACCGGCGTCTGCACGCGGAACTCGCCGCGGCCGCGAGCCACGTCGAACCGCCCCCCGCCGCTGTTGAGTTCCACCACCCGCCGCTCGCCGGCGGCTGCCACGTGGAACACCGCCTCGGCCGCCCGCAGCTCCGCGCGCGATCCGTCGGCCAGCGCCATCACGGCCGGCTCGGCGCCCACCACCGCCGCCGTCGCGCCGGCGGCGATATCGGTCTTCACGGCTCCGCCCACCTCCACCGTGCCGGACAGCACCCGCGCCGCCCGGGCCGGCTGCGCCGGCGGCCGGGCGCCATGCCACGCCACCCACGCCGCCGTGCCCAGCACCGCGCACGCCGCGACGGCCGCCCCCGCCGCCGCCCACCGCCGCCAGCCGAACAGCCGCGCGTGCCGCGGCTGGGCCGCGGCCGCCTGGGCCTCGCCGTCCGCCGCTTCCTCTGCCCCGCACAACCGGTAGAGATGCACGTCCATCAGCGACCGCTCGACGAACCGCCTCCGCGCCGCGCCGTCCGCGCGCAGCGCGGAGGCCAACTCCGTCCGCTCCGCGTCGTCCGCCAGAGCGTCCAGATGCAGGTCGATCAGCTCGTCAAGACGGTCAGGTGTCATTGCTGACGCTCGCAAACCAGGCCGAAGACCGCAGCGAGGCCCGGAGATGCGGCAGATGCCGCGACGGCGCCTTCGCATCTCATCTCTGTCCCTCTGTCCCTCTGTGTGGCATTCATCATCACTCTCCCGTCCCCGCCAGCTTCCCCTTCACGCACGCCGCCAGGGCGCGCCGCGCCTTGGACAGCGCCACCTTCACGGCCGCCTCCTTCCACGACACGTCGGCGGCGATCTCACGCATGCTTCGCTTGCCGTGGTAGCGCAGTTCGACGATCTGCCGCGCCTTGGCGCCCAGCCCGCCCAGGCACTCGCGCAGGAACCGGAGCCGCAGCACGCTCTCCTCAGACGGGATCTCGTGTTCGGCGAACGACTGGTCCACCACGTCCGCCAGGTCTTCCAGGCACCGCACTCGCCGCAGTCGCGACTGCCGCCGGTAGTAGTCCATCGTGCGGTTCCGCGCCATCGACCGCGCCCAGGCCAGGAACCGCTCCGGCTGCTCGCCGCGCTGGACCTCCGTCACGATCGACACGGCCAATTCCTGGAAGATCTCCTCCGCCGCCTCGTGGTCGCCGCTCAGCGCGTGGATGAAGCCCATCAACACGTCGCGATTGCGGATGAACTCCCTGACCAGGTCGCTATCCATGCGCGCACCGTCCATGGGGGAAGGCGATTTCGACAGAGAAATGTTACCAAAGCCAAGTGGTCAGGAAGGCACGAACTTGCTTCGCGGCGCTGTTGTTTTCCCCGCTCCCTACGGTTTGCCGGTTTCCGCGTCGCTCTTGTCCTGCGCCGCACGGACTTCGCTCACCAGCCTGGCCCGCTCGACGAGTTGACGCTTCTGGCGGCGTAACAGGACGATCCCTCTGCCCATCAACCGCAAGACGAAGTACAGCACGAAGCCCGCCACGGCCGAGACCAGCATCACCACCACGGCCGGGGCCTCGCGCGGCGAGCCGTAGAAGGTGAACCTGCATGTCAGCGTCTTGACGTCCCACTGGAGGACCAGGAACACCGCCGTCGCAACCAGGAGGACCAGACTCACCGTGATGTAGAGATAGGCTTTGAACATGCCCGCATTGTCGGCCCGTCGGGCCGCGGCGTCCAGGTTTTTCCGCCGGGGGCGGGTCAAGCAGGACGCGCGCCGAGCGAAACGGTACGTACACGTCCCTTCCGGGAGGCGAACTCCGTCGGGGGGTCTGACTGCGCCAACCGGCTGAATGTCGCCGTCGGGCGAATGCATACGCCCGTTCGTCTCGCGTTGCGTTAGAATGGCACTCCCTGCTCGGGCTGAGCGGCGACGCTATGGGCTGGGCGCAGGTGCGGGTTACGGTCGCCAGGGCGGACGGGATCCTCGCCGACGGCAAGTAGGAGCGCCCAATCATGTTAAAGCTGCAAGTCCTCGGAACCGGCTGCCCCAAGTGCAGAAAACTGGCGGAGAACGCCGAAGCGGCCGCCAGGGCGCTGGGCATCGAGTACGCCATCGAGAAGGTGACGGACGTCAACGCGATCATGTCCTTCGGCGTGATGATGACGCCGGCCCTGGCCGTGGACGGCGCGGTGAAGGTCGTCGGCAAGGTGCCGGACGTGGAAGCAATCAAGGCGATGCTGCGGTAGGACGGCAGGGCGGGCGCGCGGCGGGCACGATGGGCCCGGGTGCGGGGGCGGCGATTTCGCCCAATCTTCGCATTCCGACAGTTGATACGTCAGTCTCCGGCATGCTGTAATTCGTCAGTTGGCGAAGTGACGAAGCCCAACACGGGAGTCAGGCGATGAAGGAATTCCTGGATGCCGCCAAGGCACTGTCCGACGAAGGACGCCTGCGGGCCCTCATGGCCCTGGCCGGCGGGGAGCTCTGCCTCTGTCAGACCATCGAGTTGCTTGGTCTGGCGCCGTCCACGGTCTCCAAGCACATGGCCGTGCTGCACCAGGCCGGCCTGGTCGAGACGCGAAAGGAAGGGCGCTGGACCTACCACCACCTGCCGGCCGAGCCCGCCCCGGCCGCGGGGGCGCTGCTGGCCGCTGCCCGCGACGCCCTGGCCGGCGATGCCCGCGTTCGCCGGGACGCCGCCCGCCTGAAATCCATCCGAAAGACCGACCCCGGCGACCTATGCGACTGCTACCACGAGGCCGGCACTTCCGTTTCGGCGCGCGGAGGGAGCCGCATATGAGCGACGGCATCGGCAGGAAACTGTCCTTCCTCGACCGCTTCCTGACGCTGTGGATCTTCATCGCTATGGCGGCCGGGGTGGCGCTGGGATACTTCGTGCCCACGTTCGGCGAGTGGATCGGTTCGCTGCACCCGGCCGGCACGCAGACGAGCATTCCCATCGCGGCCGGGCTGATCCTCATGATGTACCCGCCGCTGGCGAAGGTGAAGTACGAGGAACTCGGCGACGTGTTCCGCAACTTCAGGGTGTTGGGCCTCTCGCTGCTGCAGAACTGGCTGATCGGCCCCGTGCTGATGTTCGGCCTGGCGGTCGCGTTCCTCCACGGCCAGAGCGAGTTCATGATCGGCCTGATCCTGATCGGCCTGGCGCGGTGCATCGCGATGGTGATCGTGTGGAACGACCTCGCCGGGGGCGACGGGGAATACGCGGCCGGGCTGGTCGCGTTCAACTCGATCTTCCAGGTGCTGTTCTACAGCGTGTACGCGTGGCTGTTCGTGACCGTGCTGCCGCCGCTGCTGGGGCTGAAAGGCGCCGTCGTGAACATCACGATCGGCCAGATCGCCCGGAGCGTGTTCATCTACCTGGGCGTGCCGTTCCTGGCGGGCATGCTCACGCGGTTGGTGCTGGTGAAGGCGAAGGGCAGGGGGTGGTATCACGAGCGGTTCATTCCGGCGATTTCGCCGCTGACGCTGATCGCCCTGCTGTTCACGATCGTGGTGATGTTCTCCATGCAGGGCGGCAAGATCATCGCCGAGCCCGGCAACGTCCTGCTGATCGCCGTGCCGCTGCTGATCTACTTCGTGGTGATGTTCTTCGTGAGCTTCTGGATGGGCCGCAAGGCCGGGGCCGGCTACGCGAAGTCGGCCACGCTGTCCTTCACGGCCGCCAGCAACAATTTCGAGTTGGCGATTGCCGTAGCGGTGGGCGTGTTCGGCATAGGGCACGGTGCGGCGTTCGCGGCGGTGATCGGCCCGCTGGTCGAGGTGCCCGCTCTCATCGGCCTGGTGAACGTCAGCTTGTGGCTGAAGCGGAAGTGGTTCGCCGGCGTGCTGTGCCGCGCCGACCGGCAAGGGAAAGCGCCGATGAGCGAAGGCAAACTGAAAGTGCTGTTCCTGTGCACGGGCAACTCCTGCCGCAGCCAGATGGCCGAAGGCTGGGCTTGCCATCTGAAGGGCGACGCCATCGAGGCGTACTCGGCCGGCGTGGCGCCGCACGGCCTGGATGGCCGGGCCGTCCGGGTGATGGCCGAGGCCGGCATCGACATCTCCGCCCAGCGTCCCAAGCACGTGCTCGAACTGGCGGGCGTCGAATTCGACTACGTGGTAACCGTCTGCGCCCGTGCCGACGAGAGTTGTCCGGCCTTCGCCGGCAAGGCGAGGGTCGTGCACGTCGCGTTTGACGATCCGCCGAAGCTGGCGGCCGGGGCGGCCGGCGAGGAGCAGGCGCTGTCGCATTACCGGCGGGTGCGGGACGAGATACGCTCGTTCATCGAATCGCTGCCTGAGGGGCTTGTGGGCGGCGGGAAGTCGAAGTAAGGGATGGTCGGCGCCGGGCTGTTCGTGGCTTCCCTGGTCCCTGCGCAAGAGAGCGGGGCCGGCCTGGAGGCCGGCCCCGCGCGGTGCGACTCGGGTGGCAGCATTACCAGGTGAACGTAAGTTCGTAGCGGAAGAAGCCGGCGACCTCGTTGCGTTCGTCGTTGTAGAAGTTGCCGGGGAAGAACAGTTCGGCCAGCAGGTGCCCGCTGATGTGCTGGTTGAACTTGTAGGTCAGCTTGCCCGTCAGCAGGTGGCCGCGGAAGTTGCCGTCGTCTGTGAAGTATCTCTTGGTGGGGTCGGCGCTGGTGACGCGGGCGAAGTTGTCGTAGCTGTTGTGGTGCGCGAACAGCGCGTGGTAGTCGGCCGCGAGGGTGATCTTGTCGCAGGGCACGCAACTCCAGCCGGCATTGAGGCGATGGAAGTTGGTGGTTTCCCCGGGGCGGTTCTCCAGGCCGACGGTGTAGACGTACAGTTCGCTCCATTGGGGCCAGCGGCCCCATAGCGGGTCGAACTGCCCGTTCTCGCCGTCGCCGGAATGCTCATCGCCGGAGAGGAACTCGTAGCCGACGTGCACTTCGTTCTTCAGTTCATCGCGGAAGAAGTACGTCAGGCGGGTGTTGATCCCGAACGCGCAGAGGTTCTCACGGTCGTTCACCGTGGTGCCGCCGGAAACGCCGACGGCCTTGCTCTTGGAGCCGAACTGGACGGCGCCTTCGCCGCGGGCCTGCCAATGCTCGTCGAAGTTGTGCATCACGCGCGTGCCGAGGGTGTAGATATCGGCGTTGTCGCCGCACTGCCAGGGGGCCGAGCGGGGGCTGCCGACGTCGCCGGGCTCATGGCCGATGACCTGCTCGTCATGCTTGTAGATGAAGTAGCCGTCGATCTGGGTGTCCTTGAGGCTCTTGTTGCTCACGTAGAGGATGACGCCCTTCTCATCCTGCTCGATGTTGTGGAAGTCCTTGTCGCAGATGGGCGGCAGCCACTGGTCGCTGTCGGCGTACTGCTGGATGTAGATCAGGTCCACCTTGGTCTTGCAGGCCTCCAGTTCGGTGGTGAACCGGGCGGCGTCGAAGAAGATCGTCCGCGAGCCGTCCAGCGGCGTGCCGTCCAGCACCAGCCACCCGTCGCCCAGGATGATTTCCTGGCGCCCGATCGTGGCGGTGACGGGCAGCCCGAAGGGCTTCTTGAACTTCACGTAGGCCAGGTCGACGATGGCCTCGTTCATGGTCCATTCATCGAGGTAGGCCGCGTTGCGGGTGAACGCCTGGCGGCTGTCGGGCTGGCAGAAGTGCCGCGGCTCGTACACCAGCCGTGTGCCGGCCTCGAACCACTCGCAGGGCTTCACCGTGACGCCGACTCGCTCGCGGAAGCGCTGGAAGTTCCGATCCTCCTTGTCCAGCAGCATGTTGGGCGTGGAGACCTCCCGCAGGCGGGCGTCGGCGAACACGTCCAGCCACGGGGCCGACTCCTTCAGCGCCTGCTTGCCCTGGCAGAAGATGCAGTTGCATTTCTCGGGCGCCTTGGCCTCCACGGTCTTGGTTTCGACCACCTTCATCGCGGTCGGCGCCGTCGTCGGCGCTACTGCCTTGTCCTGGGCCAGCGCCGCCGCCGCCGGCCACGCCATCGCCGCTACCACCAACCATCCTGTTGTTCGCCTCATGCCTGCAATGCTCCTTTTCCTGTACCGGGTTGTCCATCAGCCGGGGCAGACCCTCCCCGACTGCGCCGCTATCGGTTATCCATCGACCTTGTGGCCGCGAAAACATTTGGCTAAATGCTGATCGGTCGGGCGTTTGGTCAGCAGCGACACGACGACCAGCGTCAACAGGCTGATCGGCAGCGCCACGAAGAGCTGGTCCACCACCTGCCAGTTGGGCGCCGTCGCCTGCCCGGCCGCGTTCACCAGCAGCGAGTGCTTGCCGAACAGGGCGTTGCACAGGCCCAGGGCGCGGGCCTCTTTGTCGTTGATGAACGCCAGCCAGAACACCGTCACCAGGAAGCCCACGAAGATGCTGGCCTTGGCGGCCGGGCGGGTCGCCCGCTTGAAGAACAGCCCGCCCACGAATGCCGGCAGGAAGGCCGAGGCGCACATGCCGAAGAAGATGGCGGTGGCCCGCGGGATGATGTAGTCGCCCCGGGCGTACAGGCTGAAGGCGACGGCGACGATGATGCCCAGGATCATGCCGATTCGGGTGACGATGACGCCGCGGTTGTGCATGCCGGTGGCCTGCTCGAACACGTCGCGCCCGATGGCGGCGCCCAGGGTGTGGAACTGGCTGGACAGGGTGCTCATCGCGGCCGCCAGCAGCGTCACCAGGATCACCACGCTGAACCAGGAGGGGAACGCCTGGTTGATGAAGATGGGGATGATGCTGTCGGAGCTGAACTCCCAGTCGTTGCCCTGCCTGATGACGGCCCGGGTGAAGGCCGTCGCCCTGGGCCGGACGAGCAGATCCCTGCCCTTCAGGTCGCCGGCGAGGCGCGCCGACAGCGTGGCGAACTCGATCTTCTCGCCGCTGGCGGCGTCGGCGATCTCGGCCCGGGGCATCAGCTTGGCCCATGGCTTGGCGACCTTGCTGTCGGGAGCGGTCTCGTTGACGCCCTCGGCCACCACCGTGGTGTCGGGCGCGCCGTCGCCGTTGACGTCGATGCGGAGCAGGTTGCAGACGGCCTTGGGCGCCAGCCCTCGCTCCTTCTTGATGAACACCGGCGCCTGGGCAACCACTTCGGTCACCTTGCCCCGGATGACTTCCTTGTTCTGGAAGTAGACGTTGCTGACGGCCCCGACCGTGAAAGCCACGCCCGTCATCATCAGGATGAAGACGCCGCCGACCAGCACGCCGCGGTTGAGCTGCTTGCGGGACCTGACCGTCATGAACCGCACGGCGAGCTGCGGTTGGGCCAGCACGCCGATGCCCACGCCCATCACCAGCGTGCTGATGATGATCCACCACAAGTTGTACGCGTCGGGATTGGCCGCAACGGCGGGCGTCGTGGCCGTGGCCGCGATGGCGGGTTTGACGCCCCAGCCGAACTCGGGCATCGACGTGAAGCCCTGGAAGCCGATCTTGCCGAACAGCGAGGGCGCCTTGCCCATCTCCGTCAGATCGCCGTGGACCTGCCCGACGCCGCCCAGCATCACGTACGTCCAGATCAGCAGCAGCGTCATCCCGATGAACATCAGCCCGCCTTGCAGCGCGTCGGTGTACATCACGCCCTTCATCCCGCCGGCCACCACGTACACCGCCACGATCGCGCTGAAGATCAGAACGGCCTTCTCGTAATCAACGCCGAAGACCTTGGTGACGAACTCGCTGCCGCCGATGATGACGGCCGCGGCGTACAGCGGCATGAACAGGAAGATGATGGCGCCGGTAAGGATCTGGATGGCCCTGCTATCGTAACGGCGGCCGAGAAGCTCCGGGAACGTGTGGGCGTCGAGGCGGTGGCCCATGTGCCGCGTGGGCCCGCCCAGAACGACGAAGGCGATGAAGATCCCCACGAGGATGTTGAACACGGTCAGCCAGATGAGGCTCATGCCGAACATGCCGGCCGCGCCGCCGAAGCCGACGATCGCGCTGGTGGAGATGAACGTGGCGCCGTAGCTGAGGGCCATGATGACAGGGTGGGTCTTGCGCCCCGCGACGAGGTAGTCGGCGGCGTTCCTGGTGTGCCGGTAGCCCAGCCAACCGAGGTAGGCGGTGACCAGCAGGTACACCAGCACAACAATCACTTCCAAAGCCCCGATGCTCTGCGCCAGCACGACGGGTTCTCCATCAGGTGTCGATCGCGGCGGCTACACGCTCTTGGCCGGGCTCTCGACGATCTTCTGCTCGACCTTGTTCTCTTCCCGTGCCCATCGGATGTCCTCGCTCTCAGTGGGCTCATCGCCGCGGTTCCAGCAGATCAAGCCGTACGCGACGCACAGGAGGGTGCTTGCGATGCAAAGAACATAAGCCAACCAGACGTAAGGGTCCTTGATGCCCAACATGGCAGAACCTGACCTTTCGACATCTCAACGTGACCTGGCAACTGCCGAACACGACCCAACAGAAATGGTCGGTTTCCGGCCCAGGCGCCAGCAGCCTGGGGAAAGAATGTGATGCTTATCACAGAACCTGCGATGTTGTGCAAGAAGGTTCTTGAAAATATTTCGCATGTGGCAAAGGGGTCTACCCTACGCAGTTGTGACGCCTGTCACAGCTGGCAAGCCCGCAGGATCGTCGGGATGGGACGTTGCCGGGTAGGGGGTAGCACGGGAAGGGGCGAGAGAGGGCCTCCTACCGCCCCCCGGGCGCAAAGGACTCCCGCTGGCCGACGGGAGTTTCTGGAAGACGCGGATGCGATGGGGTCCAGACCCCCCGCGATTCGAGCTTCTGAAAAACCCCCGCTGGCCGACCGTAGTTTGCCGAATGGCTAACGCGCTATCCCCAGCTTGTCTGCCTTGCCCAAACGGCCCAGCTTGCCACGCCCGCGCCTTTCCGCTACCGTAGCGCCGCTATGGTCCCCACCAGCGATCCCCAGATCATGCTTGCCTCGCCCGCCGACGCCCCGGCCGCCATGGGAATCCTCCGCCACTGCGTGGCCGACATGAACGGGCGCGGGGTCCACCAGTGGGACGAGGTGTATCCCGACCATGCCTGCGTCCAGGCCGACATCGCCGCCGGCGAGCTCTTCTTGGCGGTGGAGGGGAGCGCGCCTGTAGCCTTGGTGGTCCTGAACGAATCCCAGGAGAAGGCGTACGCGAAGGTGCCGTGGCGATATTGCCAGGGGCGGGCACTGGTGGTGCATCGCCTGGCCGTGGACCCCAAGCATCAGCGGAGGGGCTGGGCGAGCAAGTTGATGGACTTCGCCGAACGCGAAGCGGCCGCTCGCGGCTGCACGGGCATTCGCCTGGACGCATTCGCCCGCAACTCCGCGGCGATCAGGCTGTATGCGCGCCTGGGCTACCGCAACGCGGGGACGGTGCAGTTCCGCAAAGGGCCGTTCTGTTGCTTCGAGAAGCGGGTGTGCTGACTTACCGCCAGCGGCCCTCGACCATGAAGTGGCCGTGCGGGCCTTGCTCCCAGTGGTGCGGCTCCCAGCGGGCGCCATGGCGCGGCGGGGCCGCCCAGCGTCCCGGCACCCACACGTAATGGCCACGCTCGTGGGCGTAGTAGCCGTCAATCCACACGTGGGTGGGCGACGGCCGGACGGTGATGACCTCGCGGCGCGGCGGCGGCGGGGCCTCGCGAACGTAGATCACGTCCCGGCGCGGGGGATCGACAACGACCACCCTCTCGCGCGGCGGCTCGGCCACCACGACGCGAGCCGGCTCGCGCTCCACCACGACCACGCGCTCCGGCGGACGTTCCCGATGCACGATCACCCGCTCCCGGCAGCCGAACGGCGCCGCGGCCACCGCGGCCACCAACAGTCCCGTCGCTCTCCAACCCGTATTCCTCATGACTTGCTCCTGGCGACGGACCGGGATTCCTGCCTGCGGCAGACCGGCCCGCGACGTCTTGCCTGTAGACATGATAGGGCAGGTAAGGTTGGCGAGGCCAGAAAAAGTCAGGAACCCGATCCCCGAGACCTTCTGCTCACGCCGGTCGCTCTACCAGAACGACCACCTCGCCGGGCGGCAGGTCGAGACGGCTGGGCGCCTTCCCGCCGGTCAGGGCTAGCTCACCCGCGAAGGGCAACGCCATCTTCTGCGGCTCCTTGCCGTGGTTGATGAGAACATGCACGCGGCGATCCGAGGCCGTGCGGCAGGAGATCTCCACCCCCTCCGGCAGCGTCGGCCAGCGGCGCTGCACCCCGGCCGCGGCACAGGCCCACTGGCTGACCTTCACCAGCGTGTCGTGGTCGGGCCAGCAGCCCAGGCAACTGATTCTTCCGCGCCCGACGCGGCGGCTCAGCAGCGCCGCCTTGCCCGCCAGCCACGGATGCCCCGACTCGTATCGCAGCAGCGTCTCGGTGTCGGGCGCGTTGGCGGTGAGCCACTCCGCGAAGATCGAGGCCGTCGCGTCAGAGGAGTCCCGGACGGCACGGCCAGGCTTGAGGCCTTCAGGGGCGCCGTGGGGGCCTGGTGCGCGGGAGATGGCCTGGCCCGCCAGCGTCACCGGCGCCTCCAGCGCGTAGAACTCCTCCACGTGTCCGCCGAGGGCCTCGGCCAGTCGCCGCCCCGGCTGGCGCGACGGCAGCAGCGCCCCATGCTCGTCGGCGATGCCGCTTCGCGGGCCCAGCAGCAGGTGCCCGCCCCCGGCGACGTACGCCAGAAGCAACTCCTCCAGCGGTCCCTCCAGCATGTTCAGGTGCGGGGCCACCACCAGGCCGTACCCGTCCAGCCCCATGTCGGCCCGGACCACGTCCACGTCCAGCCCCAGCCGGCGCAGGGCGGCGTAGTGGTCCCGCAGGTGCCGCCACGGGTCGAAGTCGTGATGGTACCGGCAGCGCTCGATGGCCGCTCGGTCGCGATATGACCAGGCGATGGCGACCGGCGCCGCGACGGCCGTTCCGTCCAGCACGCCCGCCAGGCGGCGCAGTTCCTCGCCCGTGCGGGCGAGTTCGTCGTACAGCGGGCGGCCCGTGCCGTCGGGCGCCAGCACCGTGCCGTGAAGCTGCTCGTTGCCGCCCAGGCACGCCCGCCACTGCCAGAACATCACCGCGTCGGCCCCGTGTCCGACCTGGTGCCACACCATCCGCCGCGTCTCGCCCGGGTCCAGGGCGTTGTTCACCGGCATGTAATGCACCGATCCCGGCTGCGTCTCCATCACCCAGAACGGCCGGCGCTTGGCCCCGCGCGTGGCGGCCAGGTACAGGCCCATGCGGGCGGGGTCCAGGTGCCCGTGGAAAACGTACGGGTCCACGCCGGTGACGTCCAGTTCGGCCGACACGTCGTGCGGATCCTGGCGGGCGAGCTGGTAAGAGAAGTTGTGCGTGATGGGCTGCGACCGGCTGCGGCGGGCGCGGATGACCTCGGCCTGGTTGCGGATGAACCGCCGCCACGTTTCGGTGAGGAAGTCGAACGCCGTTGCCAGCAGGCATGCGTTCTGCGTCGTCACGGCGAAGGGGATCTCGTCCCAGGCGAAGAACGTCTGGCTCCAGTAGGCCGTGTGCCAGCGCGCGTTGAGGTTGGCCAGCCTGCCGTAGCGGCGGCGGCAGTAATCCTGGAACTGCCGGCGTGCCTCGGGGCCGAAGCCGTACTCGCCGATCTCGTTGTCGATCTGCCAGCCGACCACGTTGGCGTTGTCGCCATAGCGGCGGGCGAGCGCCTCGGCGATGCGCCGGCAGTGGGCCAGGTACGCCGGCGAGAACGGGCTGCCGTGGCAGCGCAGGCCGTGCTGCATCGGCCGGCCGTCGGCGAGAATTCGCAGCACATGCGGATACTTGCTGGTCAGCCACGCCGGCGGGGCCGCGGTGGGCGTGCACAGGATGACGGAGATGCCGTGCTCGCCCGCGGCCGCGATGGCGGCGTCCAGCCACGCGAAGTCCAACCGCCCCTCGGCCGGCTCAAGGCTGCTCCAGGCGAACTCGCCGACGCGGACAACGTTCATTCCGCAGCGGCGCATGAGGTCCAGGTCCGCCGGCCAGCGATCCGCCGGCCACTGCTCGGGATACCACGCGCCGCCAAAAAGCATTGTCCTCTCCAGTTGCTCCGCAGATGAAGCGGGGGAGTATCGGATATTCAACACCGGATGTCCAGTGGTCGCGGGAAGATTTGCCGTCGGGAAGGTGTTGACTGAGCGGCGGGAATGCTTACTATAGAGGTGCTCGCCTGCGGCGAGTGACGGGCTTGTAGCTCAGTTGGCTAGAGCGTGCCCCTGATAAGGGCAAGGTCGTTGGTTCGACTCCAACCAGGCCCACTGAAGAATTGCCGATTGTCGATTGCCGATGGATGGGCTGCGGCAGAGAATCTCATATCTCAAATTGGCAATTGAAAATCGGCAATCGGCAATACTCCTTGGGGACGTAGCTCAGTTGGGAGAGCGGCTGGTTTGCAACCAGCAGGTCGGCGGTTCGAACCCGCTCGTCTCCAGTTGACTTGCTTGGCAGGGGGCCACGATCTTCCGAGAGTTTGTGGAGCAATCGCGGAAGCAGCCTTCCTCCCTCCTAGCCCCGCAGGGGCGTCGAGGATCTAGCCGGGGGCGTAAGCCCCCGGTATACAAGCAATTAAGCATAGAGCCCTGAAGGGGCGAAAGAAAGTTCGCCAACTGGCGAAGTGCTGTTCGTAGTCGAACGTCGCGGTTGTGGCGACTTCTGAGGGAGGCGTCAGCGTTGGCTTGGGCTGGGAGAAGCGAGAGCCGGGGTGTTCGGGCAGAAGAAACATGAAGAAGCGGCCGGCACATAACTGATTGTTTGTTAAGGTGTAAGGGCGACTCGCGAGGAAGTCGAAAAAGTTTTTCTTACGATTTGGCTAGAATGCTATTGACGGCGTGCGGGACTTTCGGTTGAATGTATGACCCTTGACCCCCGGTCAGCAGCAGAAGCATACCGGGGCTGTCGGATGGGGCCGTCCTGGCCGATAGGGCCTGACGGGCGGACGAGCGGCGAGCCAAGCCGGCGTCGGCAAAAGGTTCTTTGGAAATCGAATAGGGATAGCATCCGAGTAAAGCAAGGTTCACCGAGAATGTGAGCGCCAAGGCGGCAAAACTGCGGACGTCGCGACGGGCGAGGGCCCACGACGGATGCGGTCAAGCTACTAAGGGTGCATGGTGGATGTCTAGGCGTGATGAGGCGACGAAGGACGCGGTAGGCTGCGATAAGCCCTGGGGAGCTGTCAAACGAGCTTTGATCCAGGGATTTCCGAATGGGGAAACCCGGCTGCGGTTAATATCCGCAGTCACCGGCGGCTGAATGTATAGGCCGCAGGGAGCGAACGCAGGGAACTGAAACATCTAAGTACCTGCAGGAAGAGAAATCAACCGAGATTCCGTCAGTAGCGGCGAGCGAAGGCGGAACAGCCCAAACCGGTCTTCGGACCGGGGTTGCGGGCGCCAATCAGGAGTCACAAAGGCAGCGATAACCGAAGAGTCTGGAAAGGCTCACGATACAGGGTGAAAGTCCCGTAGGTGACGTCGCATGCCCTCCGTTACGGTTGGCGTTCCAGAGTAGCACGGATCTCGTGGAACTCCGTGTGAAGCTGGGGGGCCCACCCTCCAAGGCTAAATACTACATCACGACCGATAGCGGACAAGTAGGGCGACCGAACGATGAAAAGCACCCCTATTAGGGGAGTTAAAAGTACCTGAAACCATGCACTTACAGGTTGTCGGAGCTCTATGGCCCGTAAGGGCAATGAGTGACGGCGTGCCTTTTGCATAATGAACCGGCGAGTTGTCGTTTGCGGCAAGACTAAGTCCTTCCGGGACGGAGTCGTAGCGAAAGCGAGTCTTAATCGGGCGTTTAGTCGCAGGCGGCAGACCCGAATCTGCGTGATCTACCCATGGCCAGGCTGAAGTGCCCGTAAAAGGGTGCGGAGGGCCGAACGCGTGAACGTTGAAAAGTTCTGCGATGAGCTGTGGGGAGGAGTAAAAGTCTAATCAAACGCAGGGATATCTGGTTCTCTCCGAAATAGCTTTAGGGCTAGCCTCGAGAATTTCGCGACGGGGGTAGAGCACTGGATGAAACGAAGGGTCCACCAGACTACTTCCTTCAACCAAACTCCGAATACCGTCGTGTTGGATCTCGGGAGTAAGTCCGCGAGGGATAACCTTCGTGGTCGAGAGGGAAACAACCCAGACCGCCGGCTAAGGTCCCTAAATCATGCTAAGTGACTAAGGAAGTCAAGTTGCTGAGACAGCCAGGATGTTGGCTTAGAAGCAGCCATCATTTAAACAGTGCGTAATAGCTGACTGGTCGAGCAATTTGGCGCCGATAATGATCGGGACTCAAGCATGATACCGAAGCCGCGGACTCCGGACTTGTCCGGAGTGGTAGGAGAGCGTAGCTGTCAGCATTGAAGGCGTACCGTAAGGAGCGCTGGAGCGTCAGCTAGTGAGAATGCCGGTATGAGTAACGATAAAGCAGGTGAAAATCCTGCTCGCCGTAAGCCTAAGGTTTCCTGGGGAAGGTAAATCCGCCCAGGGTTAGTCGGACCCTAAGTCGAGCCCGACAGGGGTAGACGATGGATGGCAGGCTAATATTCCTGCACTGCGCGTGGCGGTTGAACCGCGGATGACGCATCTACAAGCCGGATCCCACGATCAGTCGTGTGGGTTGGGGCGGGCGCAAGCCCGCACCTCGAGGCGATATACTGCCGAAGTCCGGGGCGCAGGTGCCGAGAAAAGCTCCGCGGGGACAAGACGCGTATCCGTACTAAAACTGACACAGGTAGGCGAGGAGAGTATCCTCAGGCGCTCGAGAGAACCGCTGTTAAGGAACTAGGCAATTTGACCCCGTAACTTCGGGATAAGGGGTCCCTCCCCGCTGGCTCTTTGGTAACCCTTTGAGCTGGCGGGAGGGCGCAGAGAAACGGCTCTGGGAACTGTTTACCAAAAACACAGGTCTCTGCTAACTGGCAACAGGACGTATAGAGACCGACGCTTGCCCGCTGCCGGAAGGTCAAGGAAGCAGGTCATTGGGAGCAATCCTGAGAAGCTTGCGACCTAAGCCCCGGTGAAGGGCGGCTCTAACTATGAGAGTCCTAAGGTAGCGAAGTTCCTTGTCGGGTAAGTTCCGACGTGCATGAATAGCGTAATCACTGGAGCAGTGTCTCAACAGCGGACTCGGTGAAATTACAGACGCGGTGAAGATGCCGCGTGCCCGCAGCAAGACGGAAAGACCCCGTGAACCTTTACTGTAGCCTGGTATTGATGCCTTATGTCACATGCGTAGGATAGGTGGGAGGCTTTGAAGCAGCCGTTCCGGCGGTTGCTGAGCCAACGTTGAAATACCACCCTTGTGTCCTGAGTCATCTAACCCCGTCCCGTGAAGCCGGGCGGGGAACAATGCTTGGTGGGCAGTTTGACTGGGGCGGTCTCCTCCTAAAGAGTAACGGAGGAGTCCAAAGGCGCCCTCAGCACGGTTGGCAATCGTGCGTGGAGTGCAAGGGCATAAGGGCGCTTGACTGCGAGACCTATAAGTCGAGCAGATGTGAAAGCAGGGCCTAGTGACCCGGTGGTCCCGTGTGGAAGGGCCATCGCTTAACAGATAAAAGGTACTCCGGGGATAACAGGCTGATCGCCTCCGAGCGTCCATAGCGGCGAGGCGGTTTGGCACCTCGATGTCGGCCCATCGCATCCTGGGGCTGAAGGCGGTCCCAAGGGTTCGGCTGTTCGCCGATTAAAGCGGTACGCGAGCTGGGTTCAGACCGGCGTGAGCCAGGTCGGTCCCTATCTGCTGTGGGCGCAGGAATCTT